>NZ_JBTOQG010000025.1:0-50702 GCF_055283955.1 Pseudomonas sp. HP_12 | reverse complement strand
AGACATCAAGCTTGAAGGCTGCATCGAATTTTCTGTATTTCTTGGTCATGATCGTTCCTCAATGGGTACAGTTTCCCCCATTGAGGTGTCCGGGGTCATTAGGCCAGCTCAGGCGTCGGATGGCGAGCGGCAGAATTAAGGGTGAATGCACGGGCCTATTCCCGGCTGAAGCCGGTCCCACTAAAAAGCATTGCGTGCATTCAGAAGGATCGCGTGCGCCGCGAATTGTGGGACCGGCTTTAGCCGGGAAAGCGTCGGGTGGCGCGCTGCAGAATTGTGGGTGAATGCACGGGCCTCTTCCCGGCTGAAGCCGGTCCCACTAAAAAGCACTGCATGCATCCAGTGCGGTGAGCTGCAGACTCGCCCGAGCATGCTTCATGTTCAGCTCCGATTAAGTATCCGGGCGCTAACTTAGCGGAACGGGCATCTGTGAGTGCCAAATAACTTGGATGGAGCGGTTAAAAAACATTGGCCAATTCGGCTGTTTATAGCCCTCTGTCGACAACTATCGAAATGCTGAACCCAAGCTGTCTGAACATTAAATAACAGCCCGTTTGTTAATACATCAGCCGAAACAAAAACAATACTCGAACAACCGTCACATTCAGCTGATAGCCCCGTAGCGACTGGCTATGACGTACTGAAGAACACACACGGAAAACTGACGCAGCGCCCACGTTATTTTCATATTGGCGAGATTAACCTCCGGATAACGCAATACCCGAACTACTTGATCAGATCTGGTCATCTGATGAACAAGTCGTCTATGTGACGCGGTGCCCATTACGGCACTGTGATGAATACCTGCACGCGATTTAAATGACTTTCCAGCCGGTGCACAGTGGCGCCAGCGGACGGGTGTGTTCAAAACTTGAACTTCAGTGGGACGTCCTCTTTATGAATGAGGCTTTTCTTCCTTTTTCCCGCCCCAGTATCGGCGATGAAGAAGTGGCGGCGGTGACCCGCGTGCTGCGCTCCGGCTGGATCACCACGGGCGCCGAATGCCAGCAGCTTGAAGCGCAGTTCGCCGAACGGGTCGGTGCCCGGCATGCCGTCGCGGTTTCATCGGCGACAGGCGCCATGCACATCGCCTTGCTCGCCCTGGGCGTCGGCCCCGGTGATGAAGTGATCACGCCCTCGCAAACCTGGGTCTCGACCGCCAACATGATCTGCCTGCTGGGCGCCACCCCGGTGTTTGTCGATGTCGACCGCGACACGCTGATGACCGACGCGACGCTGATCGAACAGGCCATCACCCCACGCACCAAAGCCATTGTCCCGGTGCATTACGCCGGCGCGGCCTGTGACCTCGACCCGATTTATGCCCTCGCGGAGCGCCACGGCATCGCCGTCATCGAAGACGCCGCCCACGCGGCGGGCACGGCCTATAACGGCCGGCCGGTGGGCAGCTGTGGCACGGCGATTTTTTCCTTCCATGCGATCAAGAACATGACCTGCGCAGAAGGCGCGATGTTCGTCACCGATCTGGCCGTATTGGCAGATCGGGTGCGTCAGCTGAAATTCCACGGCCTCGGCGTCGATGCCTACGACCGCCTGACCCTGGGCCGCAAACCCCAGGCCGAAGTCATCGAACCCGGCTTCAAATACAACCTGGCGGACATCAACGCCAGCCTGGCCCTCGTGCAACTGCACCGGCTCGATCACATGAACGCGCAACGCCGTCGGCTCGCCGAGCACTATCTGCAGCGACTGGGAAACAGCCCGGTCATGCCGCTCTCTCAGCCCGTCTACCCGCAACAACACGCCTGGCACCTGTTCATCCTGCGCATCGACCCCGAGCGCTGCGGTCTGGACCGCGACGGGTTTATGAAAGCCCTGCAAGAGCGCGGCATTGGCACCGGCATTCACTTCATCGCTACCCATCTGCACCGCTATTACCGCCAGCGTTTCCCGGACGTGCATTTGCCGAACACCGAGTGGAATTCGTCGCGGCTGTGTTCGATTCCGCTGTTCCCGGACATGACCCGCGACGATATCGAGCGCGTCGTCGGTGCCATTGAATCCATCGTCGGAGCGCGCCCTTGAAAGCCTATCCCGTCCGCTGTGTGTCCGTTGTGATCCCGGTCTACAACGAGGAGCAGAGCCTGCCCGAGTTGCTGCGCCGCACCGAGGCCGCTTGCGCCCTGTTGACCTGCGCCTACGAAATCGTCCTGGTCGACGATGGCAGCCGCGACGCCTCGGCCGAGCTGCTTCAAGAGGCCGCCGAGCGACAAGGCAGCCACGTGGTGGCGGTCATTCTCAACCGCAATTACGGCCAGCACGCGGCAATCATGGCGGGGTTCGAGCAGTGCAAGGGCGACGTGGTGATCACCCTGGACGCCGACCTGCAGAACCCGCCCGAAGAGATTCCGCGTCTGGTGCGCCTCGCCGAACAGGGCTACGACGTGGTCGGCACGGTGCGCAACCAGCGGCAGGATTCCGCCTGGCGGCGCTGGCCGTCGAAACTGATCAACCTGGCCGTGCAGCGCTCCACCGGCGTGGCGATGAACGACTACGGCTGCATGCTCCGCGCCTACCGACGCAACATCGTCGACGCCATGCTCGCCTGCCGGGAGCGCAGCACTTTCATTCCGATTCTGGCCAACAGCTTCGCCCGGCACACCACGGAAATCCTGGTCGAGCACGCCGAGCGCGAGCACGGCGACTCCAAATACAGCCCCATGCGCCTGATCAACCTGATGTTCGACCTGATCACCTGCATGACCACCACGCCCCTGCGTCTGCTGAGCATCGTCGGTTTCGGCATGGCGCTGCTCGGCGTGCTGTTCGCTTTGGCGCTGGTCGCCCTGCGGCTGATCTTCGGCGCGCCGTGGGCCGGGCACGGCACTTTCGTCCTGTTTGCGGTGCTGTTCGTGTTCACCGGCGGGCAGTTCATCGGCATGGGCCTGCTCGGCGAATACCTCGGCCGCATGTACAGCGACGTGCGCGCGCGGCCGCGCTTTTTCATTGAGAAAGTCGTCCATGGATCCCCCGTGATTGCGCTCGACGCCCCCGCTTCTGCCCCCGCTTACGCCCACAAGGTTGCGCCATGAACAAGAAAGCTGTCGTTTTCGCTTACCACGATATTGGCTGCGTTGGCCTGCAGGCCCTGCTCGACGCCGGGTATGAGATCGCTGCGGTGTTCACCCACGCCGACGACCCCAAGGAAAAAACCTTCTTCGGCTCGGTGGCCCAGCTGTGCGCTCGACACGAGATTGCCGTGCACGCCCCGGAAGACCCCAATCACCCGCTGTGGCTTGAGCGCATCGCCCGGCTTGAACCCGATTTCATCTTCTCCTTTTACTACCGCCAGTTGCTCAGCGAACCGCTGCTGGCCTGCGCGAAAGATGGTGCGTTCAACCTGCACGGTTCGCTGCTGCCCAGGTATCGGGGCCGGGCGCCGGCCAATTGGGTGCTGGTGAACGGCGAAAGCGAAACCGGCGTGACCTTGCATCAGATGGTCAAGCGCGCCGACGCAGGGCCCATCTTCGCCCAGCAACGCATCGCCATCAGCCCGACAGAAACGGCGCTGACCCTGCACGGCAAGTTGCGTGAAGCCGCGGCGGACCTGCTCTCGGAAACCCTGCCATTGCTTGCCCGGGGTCAGTTGTCGGGGACACCCCAGGATGAATCCGCCGCCACCTGTTACGGCCGGCGCACCGCTGCCGACGGTTTGATCGACTGGTCGCTCCCCGCAACCCGGCTGGGCAATCTGGTGCGGGCAGTGACCCAGCCCTACCCCGGCGCCTTTTGCCCGGTCGGCGAACACAAACTGATTGTCTGGGCCGCGCGAGCAGACACCGGTTACACCGGCGAGGCGCCCGGTACGGTGCTCGGTTGCGAGCCGTTGCGCATTGCCTGCGGCGAAGGCTCTCTGGTGATCAGCGCCGGCCAGCGCGGCGACGACGGCCTGTACCTGAGCGGCGCGCAACTGGCTCGCGAGTTCGGTCTGGTGGAGGGTTCGCGCTTGCAGGGCGTCGACCCGCGTCGTCCGGTTCGGCGCACCCGCGTGCTGATCCTCGGGGTCAACGGCTTCATCGGCAATCACCTGTCCGAGCGTTTGCTGCAGGACGACCGTTACGAAATCTATGGCATGGACATCGGTTCGGACGCCATCGAACGCCTGCGCGCCAGGCCGAATTTCCACTTCATCGAAGGCGACATCAGCATCCACTCCGAGTGGATCGAGTACCACATCAAAAAGTGCGACGTGGTGCTGCCGCTGGTGGCCATCGCCACGCCCATCGAATACACGCGCAACCCGCTGCGGGTGTTCGAGCTGGACTTCGAAGAAAACCTGAAAATCGTCCGTTACTGCGTCAAGTACAACAAGCGCGTGATCTTCCCCTCGACGTCCGAGGTGTACGGCATGTGCCAGGACGCCAGCTTTGACGAGGACACCTCGAACCTGGTGGTCGGCCCGATCAACAAGCAGCGCTGGATCTACTCGGTGTCCAAGCAGTTGCTCGACCGGGTGATCTGGGCCTACGGGCAGAAGGGTTTGCAGTTCACCCTGTTCCGCCCGTTCAACTGGATGGGGCCGCGGCTGGACCGCCTGGACTCCGCGCGCATCGGCAGTTCGCGGGCCATCACTCAGCTGATTCTTCACCTGGTCGAGGGCACGCCGATCCGGCTGGTGGACGGCGGTGCGCAAAAGCGCTGCTTCACCGATGTCGTCGACGGCATCGAAGCCCTGGCGCGGATCATCGAAAACAAGGGCGGCCACTGCAACGGCCAGATCATCAACATCGGCAACCCCGACAATGAGGCCAGCATTCGCCAATTGGGAACCGAGTTGCTGCGCCAGTTCGAGGCCCACCCGCTGCGCGATAACTTCCCGCCCTTCGCCGGGTTCCGTGAGGTTGAAAGCCAGTCGTTCTACGGCAAGGGCTACCAGGACGTGAGCCACCGCAAGCCGAGCATCGCCAACGCCCAGCGGCTGATCGGCTGGACGCCGACCATCGAACTGAGCGAAACCATCGGCAAGACCCTGGACTTCTTCCTGCGGGAAGCCATGGCCGAAAAGGCCGAACTGACCGTCACCACCGGCGCGCGCGGCTGATGAAGGCCGGCCTGCGCATCGACGTCGACACTTGGCGCGGCACTCGCGACGGTGTGCCGCGACTGCTGGACCTGCTCGACGAAGCGCAGGTCAAGGCGACGTTTTTCTTCAGCGTCGGCCCGGACAACATGGGCCGCCATTTGTGGCGCCTGGCGCGTCCGCAATTCCTCTGGAAAATGCTGCGCTCCCGGGCGGCCAGTCTGTACGGCTGGGACATTCTGCTGGCCGGCACCGCGTGGCCGGGCAAACCGATTGGCCGCGACCTCGGGCCGCTGATGCGCCGCGCCCGGGACGCCGGTCATGAAGTGGGCTTGCACGCCTGGGATCACCATGCCTGGCAGGCCAATGCCGGTCGCTGGAGCGAGGCTCAACTGAGTGATCAGATCCAGCGCGGCGTTGACGTTCTCAGCGATATTCTCGGCCACCCGGTGACCTGCTCCGCCGCCGCCGGCTGGCGCGCCGATGAACGTGTGGTGCAGGCGAAAGAGGCCTTCGGTTTTCGCTACAACAGCGACTGCCGGGGCACGTCGATTTTTCGCCCGATGCTGGCCGACGGCATCCTGGGCACGCCGCAGATTCCGGTGGACCTGCCGACTTACGACGAACTGGTTTCGCCCCAGCTGGACGCGCGGGCGTTCAATGACGACATCCTCGGGCGCTTCGCGGCATCGAAGCTGAACGTCTACACCGTTCATGCCGAGGTCGAAGGCATCGTCATGGCCCCGGCTTTTCGCACGCTGTTGAGTGAGGCGAAAAACCGTGGGATCGACTTTCAGCCCCTCGGCGAGCTGCTGCCGAATTCACTGGATCACCTGCCTTCAGGCCAGTTGGTGCGTGGCGCTTTGCGCGGGCGCGAAGGCTGGCTGGGGGTGCAGCGATGATCAAAGCCGAACAGCGCAACATCGCCCTGCTGGTGCTGGCCTTCGCCGCGTTCTACCTGCTGCCGCTGGGGTTCCACGGTTTGTGGATTCCCGATGAGACCCGCTACGCCCAGATCAGCCAGGAGATGCTGCACAGCGGTCACTGGGCCGCGCCACATTTCATGGGCCTGCGCTATTTCGAAAAACCCGCTGCGGGCTATTGGCTGATTGCCGTGGGTCAGGCGGTTTTTGGCGAAAACCTGTTCGGCGTGCGCATCGTGTCGGCGTTGAGCAGTGGTCTGAGCGTGGCGCTCGCGTACTGGCTCGCCGCGCGGATGTGGAACGAGCCACGCAAGAGTTTCGCCAGTGCGCTGCTGTTCATGAGCTTTGCGTTCATTGCCGGGCAAGCCGGTTACGCCAACCTCGATCCTCAGTTCACCCTGTGGGCCAACCTGACGCTGGTGGGATTCTGGTGCGCCGTTCACAGCAGCGGGCGTGCGCGACTGGGCGCCTGGGCCGTGGTCGGTCTGGCCTGCGGCATAGGCTTCATGACCAAAGGGTTTCTTGCCTGGGCGCTGCCGGTGATGATCGCCCTGCCCTACATGCTCTGGCAGCGACGCCTCGGCGAGCTGCTTCGCTACGGGCCGCTGGCGGTGTTGATTGCCATCGTCGTGAGCCTGCCGTGGGTGCTCGCGGTGCATGTTCAGGAACCCGATTTCTGGCGGTTCTTCTTCTGGCACGAGCACGTGCGGCGATTCGCCGGGGCCGATGCCCAGCACGCCGAACCCTGGTGGTTTTACCTGCCGCTGCTGGTGGTGTCCTGCCTGCCATGGGCCGGGTTGTTGCCGGTCACGTTCCGCCAGGCCTGGCAGCACCGGCGTCGACCCGACATCGGCTTCCTGCTGTTGTGGCTGCTGGTGCCACTGGCGTTTCTCAGCGTCAGCAACGGCAAGCTGCCGACCTACATTCTGCCGTGCCTTATGCCGGTGGCATTGTTGATGGCCGATGGGCTGATCGAGCGCCTCAAGCAAGGTCAGCTCACCGCGTTGCGCGTCAACGGATGGCTCAACGCCGCCGTTGGTCTGCTCGGATTCGGGGCGCTGCTGTACCTGCAAATCAAACAGCCGCTGTACGACCACGAACCGCTGCACCTGCTGCTGGCGCTCATCGTCCTGACCGGCTGGTGTGCGAGCAACGCCCTGCAAGGCCTGCGACCGGTGAAGTATTGGACGGCGCCGGCATTGGGCGGTTGGCTGCTGGTGGCGCTGTTGCCGGTAGCACTTCCCTATGACGTCGTGCACAACAAGACGCCTGACCCGTTCGTGCTTGCCCATCAGGCGCAATTGGCGGCCAGCACCCACCTGTTGAGCAATGACCTGGGCGCTGCCTCGGCACTGGCCTGGCGCCTGAACAGGACCGACGTGTCGTTTTTCAACACCTGGAACGAGCTGGAATACGGCTTGGGTTATCCCGGCGTGAAGGGTCGCGAAGTCACTCTTAAGGGGGTTGATGAGTGGATGACCCAGGCCCGGCGAGAGGGTCAGGTGGGTGTGGTCATGCGCGGCAGAAGCGACGAGGAGCTGCGCGAGCTTGAGCTGCTGCCCAAGGACGCCGAGCGCTTCGACGAAGGCAATCTGATCATCCTCATTTACGCGAAGACGGCGCCATGACTTGGCTGCTGCTGTTGGGCACCTGCGGGCTGACGTGTCTGGGCCAGGTCGCGCAGAAGTGCGCGGTGGAGCGTTGGCACGGCACATTTCCGGGGGTGCTTGGCGCATTGCGCTCGCTCTGGCTGTGGCTGGCAGTGGCGTGTCTGGGCCTGGGTTTGCTGAGCTGGCTGCTGGTGTTGCAGCGCCTGGAGGTCGGCATCGCCTACCCGATGCTGGGGCTCAACGTGGTGCTGATCACTTTGGCCAGCCGCTTTGTGTTCAAGGAATCCATCGACGCCGTGCACTGGCTGGGTGTCGCGCTGATTCTGGCCGGCGTTGTGCTGCTCGGGCGCCAGGCATGAGCCGGCAGAATGCGACCGTCTGGGCAATGGGCAGCGTGCTGCTGGTGAGTTCGGCGCAGTTGGGCATGCGCTGGGGCATGAGTCGTCTGCCCTCGCCTGCGCTTTGGTTTGAGCCGGAGAGTCTGGCGCGGTTCGAGCCCGCAGCCGTGCTGGTGATCGGCGCCGCGATCATCGCTTACGCCCTGTCGATGCTCGCCTGGCTGCTGGCCCTGCGCGACCTTCCGCTGAGTCGTGCCTATTCACTGCTCAGCGTCAGCTACGGGCTGGTGTATGCGCTCGCCGCGGTTCTGCCATTTTTCCACGAGACGTTCACGGGATCGAAAACTTTGGGCGTCATGCTGATCGTGATGGGCGTGCTGACCATCAACCTTCGGCGCATTTCCAGCACTCCTCCACAGGGCTTTTCTTCATGAAAATCAGCGTTTTCGGTAGCGGGTATGTCGGGCTGGTGCAAGCCACCGTCCTTGCTGAAGTCGGCCACGACGTGGTCTGCATGGACATCGATCAGGCCAAGGTCGAGCAGTTGCGGCAGGGTCAGGTGCATATTTTCGAACCGGGGCTGGCCAGCCTGGTGCGGGAGAATCTGGAAAACAAACGCCTGCAGTTCACCACCGACACCCGGCTGGCGGTCGAGCACGCCGAGGTGTTGTTCATCGCCGTCGGCACCCCGTCCCGCGACGATGGTTCCGCGGACCTGAGGGGCTTTTTCGCGGTTGGCGAGGCCATCGCCACTTACCGCTCCGAACCGCTGATCATCGTTGAAAAGTCCACCGTGCCAGTGGGCAGTGGCGATGCCCTGCGTGCACACATCGACAAAGCCCTGCGCCAGGCCGGGCGCTTGCTGCAGTTCGATATCGTCTCCAATCCCGAGTTTCTCAAAGAGGGTTCGGCGGTCAACGACTGCCGACGCCCGGACCGGATCGTCATCGGCTGCGACAGCGATGCCGTACGCAGGGTGATGCGTGAGCTGTACGCGCCGTTCAACCGCAACCATGACCGGATCATGTTCATGGACCTGCGCAGCGCCGAGCTGACCAAGTACGCGGCCAACTGCATGCTGGCGACCAAGATCAGCTTCATCAACCAGATCGCCGAACTGGCCGAACACCTGGGCGCGGACGTTGAATCGGTGCGGCTGGGCATCGGCGCGGATTCACGGATCGGCTACGACTTCATCTACCCCGGCTGCGGTTACGGTGGATCGTGCTTCGGCAAGGACATCCGCGCCTTGATCCACAGCGCCCGGGAAGCCCACTGTTCCAACGACCTGTTGGCGGTGGTCGAAGCCATCAACGAGCGGCAGAAGAACAAACTGTTCGAGCGGGTCAAAGCGTTTTACGAAGGGGATCTGCGCGGCAAGACCTTTGCCCTGTGGGGCCTGGCGTTCAAGCCGAACACCGACGACATGCGCGACGCGCCGAGCCGGGTGCTGATGGAAGCCTTGTGGGATGCCGGCGCCACGGTGCGGGCATTTGACCCCGAGGCCATGCAAGAGACGCAGCGCCTCTACGGCAACCGCAAGGATTTGATTCTGATGGGCACGCCGGAGTCAACGCTGAACGATGCCGACGCGCTGATCATCTGTACCGAGTGGCAACAGTTCAAGGCCCCGGATTTCGAGCTGATCCAGCAACGCCTCGCCGCACCGGTGATCTTCGACGGCCGCAACCTGTACGACACCGAGCGGCTGGCGCGCAGCGGATTTCACTACTACCCGATCGGGCGTGGGGACTCCTGCGAATTGCCGATCCCGCAGAAGCAGTGGCTGCCATACAAAAACGTCGCGGGTGGAGCGATGGTGTAGCGGCCGACGCCTTCCCGGCTGAAGCCGGTCCCACACTAGGGCCCGGCGTCAGTCCCACGAGTTCTTCACACCCCTCAGACCAATTTTTGACAATCGCGGCCCTACTATCCCGCCACTGTCGCGAGGGTGGGATCATTTATATGCTGGTTGTTGAAGATCTGGTGCTGGATACCGGGAAGTACCGGGCGTTCCGCGCGGACAAACACCTGAAACTCAACCCGACCAACATCGACATACTGGCGCTGCTGATGCTGAGAAGTCCCGCCATTGTCAGTAAGGAAGAAATCGCCGAAATGCTCTGGGGCGAACAAGGCGCTCACAAGAGCACCGGCCTCGGCACTCGCGTGCATCAAATCAGAAAAGTAGTCGACGACGGTTTTGCCTTCCCGCTGGTCCATACGGTGTATGGCGTCGGCTATCAGCTTTGTAAATAGCCGCACACGTCGGCTTACTTACCTTCCTTCATCGCCAATTGCTTCCAGTCCTCGGGATTAAGCACACCCCGGATAACCGGCCGACTGCGCTTATCCAGCGATATAAATACCGCACTGTCATATTCGCTGTTATCGGCATGGGGATAACCCTGCTCTTTTTCTATCTGGCCGATACAACCGCTGTGGGTCACCACCACCAGATTACGGTCGTTTGCCTTGTGCGCCATGACCCGGCCAAGGTTCATCTTCTCGCAGTCAAACAGCCAGTCCTGTGACGCAACCGGATGACCGAACAAGGCTGCGGCGGTTTGCTCCGTGCGCGTGGACGGGCTGGCGATGACATCGGTCTGGCCCAGCCCCAACTGGCTTAACGATCGTCCCACCTCGGCAGACACCTGGTTGCCGTTGCGGGTGATCCCGTCTTCTGGCCCGAAGCATTCCTTGTCAGAGCGGTCGCAGCGCTCGCCGTGGCGCACCAACACGACCACCTCGCCTTTCTTCCAGCTTGCGTAAAGCCCCGCCCTGTTCATGTTCTCACCGCTGGCGAGGGCAATCGGCGAACGCGGCCAATAGGTGTAACCCGTCAACAGCAGGAGCGACACGCCGATGGCCGCAGCGGTCAGCAGCACTCTAACTGTGTGACGGCTTCGAGGTAACTTGCCCGCCCTGAGTGCAAGCAGAACATTGGAATGATCGCGCATCGTGTTACTCCGACTATGAGCCCATCGGCAGATGGAAGTCTGTGTCCTTGAATGGGAGCAAGCGTAAACAGCGATGCATGATTGTTTGGTTAACGGCAGGTGAAAAAAACAGTGGCATTAAGAAGTCATTCATTCCGGGCAGATAGTTAAATCTTCACGCTTACGCGCGCGCTTCAACTAACGAATTACACATTCCTCAAATCTGAATAGAGTTTTCACATTCCCTTCACTGCCGCTTGACCTGCATGTGTCTATGTTCCACCAGCGGCCGGCAATAGCCGGGCAAAGTTAATAATCACGCTTATCGGGACATTCCAACGTGCGAAGTGAACGATCACGATTTTATGCCTGGAACCTGGGTTTACCGATCGCCATTGCGCTGGCGATATTCGTGGTCTTCGACCTCACTTCCCTGGACGAGATGATCAGCAACTGGCTGTACTACCCCAATCACGAGTTTCCCTACGGCCACAACCGCCTGTTCGAAAACCTGACCCACCGCTGGCCGCGGATCATTCCCGACCTCACCGGGGAAGCCGCGATCATTGGCTCAATCCTGTCGTTTATCTGGCCACTGTTCAAACCCGGGCGGCACGACCGGCTGATCAGGTCGCTGGAGACATTGCGCATCGCCCCGGTGCTGCGCTTCACGGCTCGCCACCGGCGGGACTTCCTGTACATCGTCGTGTCGTTTGCAATCATCACCGGCATGATCCATTTCTTTAAAAGCCACACCAGCATCTACTGCCCCGTGGAAACCACGCTGTACGGCGGGACGATGGAGAAAAGGGAGTGGTTCGAGAATTTCAGCCTGTTCCATGAAGCTGGCGCCGGTCGCTGCTGGCCGGGTGGGCATGCTTCCGGCGGCTTCACCATGGTCGCGCTGTACTTCGTCGCGCGGCGTCATCAGTGGCGCCACGCCCGGGCGATACTTTACGCGTCGATGGTTCTGGGCGCGATCTACGGCACCACGCGCGTCCTGCAGGGCTGGCACTTCATGTCGCACACGTTCTGGGCCGGGGTGATTGTGTGGGTAGGTGCGCTGTTCACCGCCCTTGCCTTCTATGGCTGGCGACAGCTCGCCCCTGCGCCCGTCGACGAGGTCAGGCCCGCGCTACGGAAGCGGCCGGTGCCTGGCCCCAATCAGGTCACTGATCTGTAAGTGTGGCATGAGCGCGTCAGCCAGCCAGGCGTCGATCCAGCCGCGCATCAGCGTCGCGGGCATTGGCTTGGCGATCCCGAACCCCTGGATGACCTCACAACCAAGCTGCAAAAGGCGTGAGGCCTGGGCGGGGCTGTTGACGCCCTCGGCGATGACTTCGCGACCGAACGCACTGGCCAGGCCCAGTATCGCCTGCAGGATCGAGATATCACCGGGGGCGTCGAGCATGCCGTGAATGAACGTCTGGTCGATCTTCAGTTGCGCCACCGGCAAGCGCTTCAAGTAGCTAAGGGATGAATACCCTGTACCGAAATCGTCCAGGGCAAAGCGCACGCCCAGTTGTTCGCAGGCACGCAGCGTGCGCGAGACCCCTTCGACGTCTTCCAGCGCGCTGGTTTCGAGAATCTCGATCATCAGCATTTCCGGCCCGACATCAGGGTGAGCCGCGAGCCGTTCGGTCAGGTTGGCCACGAAATCAGGGTGTTGAAGTTGCCGTGCCCCAACGTTGATGCTCACGGGCAGACGAAGCCCCTCCCGCTGCCAGCACTCGATCTGGCTCAAGGAACTTTCGAGCACCCACTCCCCGACCACTTCCGCCAGTGAGCTGCTTTCGATCAGCGGCAGAAAACTGCCCGGCAACAGCAGTCCGCGCTCCGGATGCTCCCAACGCAGCAAGGCTTCCGCACCGACGACCGCGCCCGTGCGCAGGTTGACCTTGGGCTGAAAATACAGGCGCAGTTCCTTCTCGCGAATGGCCTGATCGATACGGTCCAGTCGCGCGTTGTGCCCACGCATCTCCTGGTCATGCTGCGCATCGAACACGCGGAAGCGATTCTTGCCCTCGAGTTTCGCCTGATACATCGCCTGATCGGCCTGGCGCAGCAACTGATCGGCGCTGATCTCGTTGTCCTGCGGGTAGTAACTGACGCCGATGCTCGCCGAGAGCGTCAGGTTCAGCGCGCCCACCTGCACCATTTCGCTGGCGGCCGCCAGCAGTCGCTCAAGCATCGGCGCGCTGTCGCAGACTTGATCGAGATCGACAACCAGCGCCACAAACTCATCTCCGCCCAGGCGTGCCAGCGTGCAGGCATCGCTTAGCGCTTGCTGCATACGTCGCGACACGCTGGACAGCACCCGATCACCCACGTCATGCCCGTGCAGATCGTTGATCGCCTTGAAGCCGTCAAGGTCCAGGTAGCCCAGCGCCAGCCGGGTGCCGTTTCTCAAAGCATCGGCCATCGCCTGCTGCATGCGCGAGGCCAGCAGGACGCGGTTCGGCAAATGGGTCAGCGGGTCGTAATGGGCCACGTATTCCAGCTGACGCTGATAGCTGTGCAGTTCGGTGACGTCGGTGAACAGCGACACATAATGCTGAGTGACGCCACGGGCATCGACGATGGCGGTAATGGTCTGCCGCGCGGCGTACTCCGATCCGTCACGTCGACGGTTCCACAAGTCGCCCTGCCAGTAACGCTCCGAGAGCAGGCTGTGCCAGAGGCTGACGTACTGCGCACGCGGGGTCCTGCCGGAGGCGAGGAAGCGCGGGTTCTCGCCCATCGACTCCTCGCGTCCATAGCCGGTGATGGTAGTGAAAGCGTCGTTGACTTCGATGATCGCACCGGCCGGGTCGGTGATCATGATGCCTTCCCGCGCGTGGGTGAACACGCTGGCGGCGAGGTTGAGTCGCTGCTCGATCTGGCGGCGCGCGGTGAGGTCGGTGAGGGTCACCCGAATGCCACTTGACTCGCCGCCGGGGCGCGCGCAGTTCAGCCGCGCCTGCCAGTGCGTACCGTCGGTGCGCTCCAGGCTCAGATCGCACTCTTGCGCCTGGCCGGTGCGACAGACCCGGGCGAATACTTGCTGCCAATGGTCGCGGTCCCGGCTGACGACACGGCCGGCAAAACGGCGCTGCAGCAGGCGATGACGCGGGTAGGTCAACAGTGTCTCGCCGGTGCGGTTGACGGCTTCAATGACCCCTTGCGGGGTCAGCGTCAGGTAGCCCACCGGCGCGTTCTCATACAAATCCAGATAGAGATCGCGCGAGGCTTCCAGAGCGGATTGCGCAGCGCGCAGTTCCTCGTTCTGAGTCTGCAATTCAACCTGATGCAATTGCAGGTCAAGCAGCAGCCGGGCGTTGTCATCTAGGTCGTCGAGCGGGTCGGCGGATTGGGCGATATGGGGCGCAGAGGGCGGCGTCTTCATGGTCCTCCCGCGCCTCAGGTCTGCGAACGTTCAGGCTGCATCGCCAGCAGAATCAGGTGCGGACGCGTGCCGTCCCCTACCACCCGACGGGCATTCAGGGTGATCGCCCGCGGCCCTGAGCCGGTCAGCTCATGCTCCACGACGAAACCGTCGAAGCTGGTGTCACTTTCCAGAATCGTGCCGAGCTTTTGCCGCAGCGCCGGGATATCCCACTGTCGGTTGTTGAGTTCGAAGAGCTTGCGGCCGGTGGTCAACGGCTCGGTCGTCGGGAAGGTGCGGTAATAGGAACGACTGGCGGACACGACGCAGAGGTTTTCATCCAGCACCAGCAACGGCTCGATCACCGTGTCGACGATGGCCTCCGCCAGTTCCCGCGCAGCCTGCACAGCCTTCTGGTTAGCGATGCGGCTGTTGATGTCGTGAAAGGTCATCACCACGCCGTCGATGACGTTGTCCAGCGTGCGGTACGGTGCCAGCCGCGCCAGGAACCAGTTGCCCGAGACAGTGCACAGCTCGATCTCTTGCGGGATCAGCATGTCGAGCACCTCCTGTGCGGGGACCAGCAGGTCCAGGGAGTGAATGTACGAAGAGATATCGGCCAGTGGCCGCCCCACATCCTTGGGAATCAGGCGGTAGATCTTCACGGCATCGCGCGTGAAGCGGCGAATAATCAGCTTTGTGTCAAGAAATATAGTCCCGATATTGATGCTGTCGAGGAGGTTCTTCATGTCGTTTTGCATGTCGCCGAGCTGCTCGATTTTCGCCTGCAGCTCGGCATTCACGGTGACCAGTTCCTCATTGACCGATTGCAGCTCCTCGCGGGAGGTTTCCAGCTCCTCGTTGGATGACTGCAGCTCTTCATTGGTCGATTGCATCTCTTCGTTGGCCGCGCCCAGCTCCTCGTTCAGGTGCTGCAATTCATCGATGGTCGCCTGCAGATTCTCCCGCGTGTAAGCCAGGTCGTGCTCCAGCAGCCTGACCCGTTCGGGCGCCAGATGTGCGGCCGTGGCGGGCAATGCGTCCGGCGGGATATCTACGCCGCTGGCCGGTTCCTGGAACGTGATCAGCAGCAATTGCTCGCCCTGAGCCGTGTTGCCCATCCGACGCACGCTGAGGCTGACCCAGCGCGTCGCGCCATCGCTGCTGACCTGCAACGGCTGGGTCGAGGTCGGTTCGGCGCTGAGGGCGGCACGTTGCACCGCACCGCGCAGGTCCAGCTGCAGGCCTTCGCGGGCCATTTCAACCACGTTGAGGCTGGCCTGCCCCGGCGCCGGACGCAGGTAGCGTCCCGTGTCGCCGTGGACGTACAGAATGTTGCCGGTCAGATCGGTGACCACCGAGGCAGGGCCGAAGTCCTGCAGCAGCGCCCGGCGGGTCAGTTCGGCAATGTTGGTTTCCTTGGTCATGGTCGCAGGGCGGTCCGCAGGTCGGCTGATGGGTTTGGGCAGCCACGACAGCGTGCTGTCCATCGGCATGGATTTGGGGGTTCGGGTCTTCACGGCCCGGTAGAATTTCCATTTGCGCTGCAACGGCGTGAACAGCGTGGCATGGCCGCCGATGCTCTCGGAGGGTGACAGAAACAGCACGCCGTCAGGCTTGAGCGCGTAGTGAAAGGTCGGAATCAGGCGGTTCTGCAGCGCATGCCCCAGGTAGATCATCAGGTTGCGGCAGCACAACAGATCGATGCGGGTGAAGGGCGGATCCTTGATCACGTTCTGCACCGCGAAGACGATCATCTCGCGGATTTCCTTCTTCACCCGGTAGCCGCCTTCAACGGGGCTGAAATAACGCTCCAGGCGTTCGGCGCTGACGTCACTGGCGATGGTCTGCCGATAAAAACCGGCGCGGGCGGTACTGATGGCGTCGGCGTCCAGGTCGGTGGCGAACACCTGAATGCCCGGCAACACACCGGCGGCCTGCCCCTGCGCGTGCAGCAGTTCATGCAGAACAATGGCCACCGAGTAAGCCTCCTCGCCGCTGGCGCAACCGGCGATCCACACTCGCAGCGGCTCATTGGGAGCCTTGGCGTCGATCATCGGCTGGAGGATCTGCCGTTGCATGACCGTGAACGCAGCAGGGTCACGAAAGAACTGAGTGACGTTGATCAGCAACTCGTTGAACAGCGACTTGCACTCCTCTGCCGAGTTCTTCAGCAGCCACAGGTAATCATCCTCACCAGCGAGGTGCATGATCTGCAGACGCCGCTCGATCCGCCGGGCGATGGTGCTCTTTTTATACTGCGTGAAATCATGGCCGGTCATGCTGCGCAGGTGCAGAAGAATCTGCTGCATGGCGTCCCCCTGCCTGATCGACGGTGCAGGACCGTCCGGGTCCCTGGCGCCGGTAAGTACCCCAGGCATTTGCTCGACGCTCAGGACATGACTGGCGTTGCCCGCCTGGATCGCGCTGTTGGGCATGCCGCTGTAGGTCGCCTCCTCCGGCCATTGCACCAAGGTTCGGCCGCCATGGTCGAGGATTGCCCGGCAGCCGGCGGTACCGTCCGTACCGGTCCCGGACAGAATCACGCCGACTGCCCTCGCCCCGTGATGCTCGGCCATCGACGCGAAGCAGGCGTCGATGGGCAGATGGTGGCCGCGCTCGCCCTCGTAGCGGGTCAGGACCAGCGCATTGGCCGTGACGCTCAGGGCGTACTGCGGCGGGATCACGTACAGGGTGTCGGCGTCGAGGGTCGCGCCATGGGTGGCCTCGACGACTGTCATGGAGGTCGAACGGGCGAGGATTTCGGTGAGCAGGCTGGGCGTGGTCGGCGCAAGATGCTGGATGACCAGAAAGCTGATCCCGGAGTCGCTTGGCATCAATCGCAGGAAGCGCTGCAACACTTCCAGGCCGCCCGCTGACGCGCCAAGCCCGACGAGCAGGCGGCCTTGCGGGCGGTTGTGCAGCGCGGTGTCGGGCACGGGACGCCTCCATGTGTCGAATGGACGGGGATGATGCCCGCTGCCAGCCCACCCGGCAATGGCGGATATGCCACCATCGCCCGCCGGACACGCGATAGGCCAGACAGGCGAACGCATTGATGTCACACTGGCGCCCGCCCAGACCCTGATAGCTCAGTGCCATACTAGTGCAGCACGGGTCACGGCGTGGCGCCTGATTGCCGTTCATCCAGAAGCGGAAATCTCTTCCTGCGTCCCCAGTCCATCCATTCTCTGAACCACTGCGTCGAGACGTCACCCATGAAGTCGGACACCGTACAAATTGCCCCCCTGGATTTTCTCCTGGGCGGCGGCGAAATGGGGCAGCTGATCCGGGACTTCGACTGGGCGTCGACATCGTTGGGCGAGCCCGCGGGCTGGCCGCAGTCCCTGCGCTCGGCCATCAGCATCTGCCTGCATTCGAGTTTCCCGACGGCTATCTATTGGGGCGAGGATTTCTGCCTGCTGTACAACGACGCCTGGGCGCCGATTCCGGCAGACCGTCCTCCGGCCGCGCTCGGCCGCCCGGCGCGTGAAGTCTGGTCGGCCATCTGGGACGTCGTCGGCCCGCAGTTCGAGGCGGCCTACCGAGACGCCCAAGGCTTTTCGACGTTCGACCAACTGTTGATGATGGAACGCGGCGGGCGGGCGCAGGAAAGCTGGTGGAACTACAGCCTCACGCCCATTCGCGGCGAAAACGGCCGTATCGCGGGCATCCTCAATCAGGGCCACGAGGTGACTGACCGTATTCTGGCCGAGCGTCGCCGGGCGCAAGAACTCGTCCGCCAGCGCAAGATGTTCGAGCAGGCGCCCGGCTTCATCACCGTGCTCAACGGCCCCGAGCACCGCTTTGAATTCGTCAACCAGTCCTACACCCGGCTGTTCGGCGAGCGCGACTACGTGGGCAAGACCATTTACGAAGCGTTCCCGGAGCTGGTGGGCCAAGGGTTTTACGAATGGCTGGATGCGGTCTACAGCACCGGCGAGCGGCTGGTGCAGCAACGCACCCCGATCCAGCTCAGTCATCCCGACGCCCCGTGCGAAGTGCGTTATCTGGATTTCATCTATGAGCCGCTGCTCGATGAGACCGGTCAGGTCACCGGTATCTTTTGTGAAGGCTACGACGTGACCGAGGCGCATATCTCCCGAGCCGCGCTGGAGGCCAGCGAAGCGGCGTTGCGCGAGGAAACCCGCACCCTGGAAACGCTGAACCGGGTCAATACCGAGCTGGCCCTGGAGCTGGACCTCAAACGCCTGGTGCAGACCGTGACCGATGCCGGCCGCGAGATGACGGGCGCGGAGATCGGCGGGTATTTCCACAATGCCACCAGCGGTCATTTTGACCTCTTCACGCTGTCGGGCGCTCCGTCGTCCGAACTGGCGCACTTGCCAGGGCCACGGGCCTGTCCGGTGTTCGCACCGGCGTTCCTCACCGAGGGCGTGATGCGCTCTGACGACATCCTGCCGGACCCGCGCTATGGCGGCATCACGCCGCATTTTGGCTTGCCGGCCGGCCATGCGCCGGTGCGCAGCTACCTGGCGGTCTCGGTGGTGTCGCGCTCGGGTGACGTGCTGGGCGGCCTGTTCTACGGCCACACCGAGCCCGCTCAATTTACCCCACGCCACGAAAACCTGATGTCAGCCCTGGCCGCTCAGGCCGCCATTGCGATCGACAACGCGACGCTGTTCCAGCAGGTGCAGAGCGCCAACGAAACCCTTGAACAACGGGTGCAGGCTCGCTCGCAGGAATTGTCCGAAGCCCATTCGGCCCTGCGCCAGGCGCACAAGATGGAAGCCATCGGGCAGCTCACCGGCGGCATCGCCCACGACTTCAACAACCTGCTCGCCGGCATCATCGGCAGCCTGGAAATGATCGAGCGGCGCATCGCCAACGGCCGGGTCGACGGCCTGGATCGCTACGTCAATGCCGCCCACGATTCGGCCAATCGCGCCGCCACCCTCACCCAGCGGCTGCTGGCGTTCTCCCGTCGCCAGACCCTCGACCCCAAGCCCACCGACGTCAATCGGCTGGTGGCGGGCATGGGTCAGCTCATCGCGTCCACCATCGGCCCGTCCATCAGCATCAGCACCATTGCCAGCGGCGACCTGTGGCTCAGCAAGATCGACGCGCCGCAGCTGGAAAGCGCGCTGGTCAATCTGACGCTCAATGCCCGCGACGCCATGCCCAACGGCGGCGTACTCACCGTGCAGACCCGCAACGTCTCCGCTGACCACGTCGCCGGGATCGCGGCGCAACTGCCCTCGGGTGACTTCGTTGAACTCAGCGTGAGCGACAGCGGTACCGGCATCGCACCGGAGATCCTCGACAGGATTTTCGACCCGTTCTTCACCACCAAACCCATCGGCCAGGGCACAGGCCTGGGGTTGTCGATGATTCACGGTTTTGTGCACCAGTCCGGCGGCACCATTCAGGCGCGCTCCACCCACGGCGCGGGCACGACGATCTCGCTGTACTTGCCGCGCCATCTGGGTGACCGCGAACAAGCGACTGCCCGCTGCCCGTCGCAGCCCCACAGCCGTGGCGAAAGCGTGCTGGTCATCGACGACGAGCCCCACGTGCGCATGCTGATGTGCGACGCCCTGCGCGAACGCGGTTATCAGGTCAGCGAAGCCATGGACGGGCCGTCGGGGTTGCAAATGCTCCGCTCGATGGCATCGATTGATCTGCTGGTGACCGACGTCGGCCTGCCCGGCGGGATGAATGGCCGACAGGTCGCCGACGCCGCCCGCGCCCTGCTGCCCTCACTGGATGTGCTGTTCGTCACCGGTTACGCGCAAAACTCGGCGGTGGGCGGCGATCAACTGGAAACCGGTATGGCCGTATTGCTCAAGCCCTTTGGCATGAACGTCTTCGCGCAGAAGGTCGGCGAGATGCTCCAGGCTGGCGCTCTCGCTCACGACTGATCGGTCAGGTTTTTTCGCCCTCTCACGGAACTCACAGGCCCGGCATGCCCCTAAGCACGACGTCAGCGAACCGGCACAACGCCAGTTCCACGAGAGGTTTAGGTTTCCATGTCTTCCAGCACCCCATCCGCCGCCATAGGCCAACCAGACGAGCAGCGCACTTCGCCGCGTCGTCTGATCTTCATCTCGGTCCTTGTCGCCACCATGGGCGCACTCGCTTTCGGTTACGACACGGGCATCATCGCGGGCGCTCTGCCCTTCATGACCTTGCCGCTCGATCAGGGCGGTCTTGGCCTGAACCCCGTCAGCGAAGGGCTGATCACTGCATCGCTGATCGTCGGCGCTGCCTTCGGCTCGCTGGCCAGCGGTTACCTGTCCGACCGTTTTGGCCGACGCGTGACCCTGCGCATGCTGTCGCTGTTGTTCATCGTCGGCGCCCTCGGTACAGCCACTGCGCCGTCGGTGCCGTTCATGGTCGCCGCGCGCTTTCTGCTGGGCATCGCCGTTGGCGGTGGTTCGGCCACGGTGCCGGTCTTCATTGCCGAAATCGCCGGGCCCTCGCGCCGCGCGAGGCTGGTCAGCCGCAACGAGCTGATGATCGTCAGCGGCCAGTTGCTGGCCTACGTGCTGAGCGCCGTGCTCGCCGCGCTGCTGCACACCCCCGGCATCTGGCGCTACATGCTGGCGATCGCTATGGTCCCGGGCGTTTTGCTGCTGATCGGTACGTTCTTCGTGCCGCCGTCGCCGCGCTGGCTGGCCTCGAAAGGTCGTTTCGATGAAGCGCAAGACGTGCTCGAACAACTGCGTGACACCAAGGACGCCGCCAAGCGCGAAGTCGAGGAAATGAAAACCCAGGAAAAACAGGCCCACAAGCGCGTCGCCGCTCGCGAGTTGCTGCGTCAGCCGTGGGTGTTGAAGCTGTTGCTGATCGGTGTCGGGCTGGGGTTTACCGCGCAGTTCACCGGCGTCAATGCGTTCATGTACTACACGCCGATCATCCTCAAGCACACCGGCATGGGCACCAACGCCGCACTGACCGCGACCATCGGCAATGGCATCGTCTCGGTCATCGCGACCTTGCTGGGGATCTGGGCCATCGGCCGTTACGGGCGTCGTCACCTGCTGATGACCGGTCTGGTCATCGTGATCATGATGCAGGCGGCGCTGGGTTGCGTGCTGATGTTCATGCCGCAGAACCTGACCCAGAGCTATGCCGCGCTGGCGTGCATTCTGGTGTTCCTGCTGTTCATGCAGATGTGCATCTCGCCGGTGTACTGGCTGCTGATGTCCGAGCTGTTCCCGATGCAGGTCCGTGGCTTGCTGACCGGCACCGCGGTGTCGATGCAGTGGCTGTTCAACGCGACCGTCGCGTTCCTGTTCCCGATCGCGGTGGACACGATCGGCAACCCGACCTTCTTCGTGTTTGCGGCCATCAACATCGGCTCGCTGATCTTCGTATTCCTGTGCCTGCCGGAGACCAAGGGCAAGTCTTTGGAGCAGATCGAAAAGCACATGAAGAAAGAGCTTTAAGACGAGGTTTCGGATCCCGGGCCTTGCGTCCGGGACCTGAAACAGGAGGGGTGATACCGCGCACATTCAGCCGAGCAATTCGGTGATCCAGCGCACCTGCTGCGCGGTGTCGCGAAGCTTGTCTTCCGGCACCGCCTGCCGCGCACGTTGCAAGTTGGCCAACGTGCGCTGCCTGTAACGCAGCAGGCGCCGCCACTTGTCGAGAAACGCCGGGCTGCGCGCCGCCATCAACAACGGGCCGAAGTACAACGCTTCAGGGCTGTACACCACCGGCCCGCTGCGTTCGGCGACGATGATTTCGTAGTCGAAGCGGTTCTCCC
Organism: Pseudomonas sp. HP_12; assembly: GCF_055283955.1. Taxonomy (NCBI): domain Bacteria; kingdom Pseudomonadati; phylum Pseudomonadota; class Gammaproteobacteria; order Pseudomonadales; family Pseudomonadaceae; genus Pseudomonas; species Pseudomonas sp. HP_12. Next base: position 28,755 of record NZ_JBTOQG010000025.1, on the reverse strand, counting down.
GCAGCACGTCCTCATGGACGATGCGATAACCGTTGTCCATCAACCACCGGCGCAGTTCAGGCTCGCCGCCGTTGGGCTGCAGAATCAGTTGTTCCTTTCCATTCAGACGCGATTTCCCGGCCTCGAAGATGTCGCGAATCGTCTCGCCGCCCATGCCGCAGAGGCTGATCGCGGTAATGCCGTCCTCCGCTTCAATCGCCGCCAGGCCATCGGCCAGACGCACGCGGATGTGCTCCTCGAAGCCGTTCTCGCGCACCGTACGTTCGGCCGCCGTGAACGGCGTCGTCGCCACCTCCCCCGCCACGGCCATCGCGATGAGCCCACGGCGCATCAACGCCACCGGCAGGTACGCGTGATCGGAGCCGATGTCAGCCAGTCGCGCGTCGGCCGGCACCCGCGCCGCCACCCGCTCCAGGCGCCTGGACAATGTGTGTTCGTTCAACCTTGCCGCCCCTTATCTCGCCACCGCCCGGCACGACCTGCCGAAACGGGCCGTGAGTCTGTCGGGCTGTGGCGTGGATTTCAACTGCGGCGGCACTCGGCTGGCAGGTTGACCAGACAGCGCTAGGGCAACTTCGCGATGACCTTGATCTCGAAATCAAAGCCATACAGCCAGGTCACGCCTACGGCGGTGATGGTCGGGTGCGGCGCTTCGCCCCAGAACTCCGGCACCACTTCCCAGGCCTTTTCGAAGGTCGACTGCGGATCGACCATGAACACGGTGACGTCAATCACGTCATCGAAGGTGCAGCCGGCGGCATTGAGAATGGCATTGAGATTGGTGAACGCCAGGCGGACCTGGGCGCGCAGATCGGGCTCGGGCGAGCCATCTTCGCGGCTGCCCACTTGTCCCGAGACAAACAGCAAGCCGGCGGATTTGATCGCCGGCGAGTAGCGATTGCGCTCGTACAATGCGTGGCGGCCGGGCGGGAATACAACGTCACGAACAGTCATGGGCTTTCTCCTTCAGCGGAGCGGGATACTCCGTCGTTTCGATGGGCAGACTGTAGGGCGGCGGATTCGCTGGATAAACCAGCAGCCTTGATCAAGACTGTTTGCATTTCCCAAACAATCAGGTGGCGCGATGGACCGTTTCGACGCGATGCAGGCGTTCGTTCGAGTGGTGGAAACCGGCAGTTTCACCAAGGCCGCCGGCACGTTGCACATGAGCAAGACCACGGTGACGCAACTGGTGCAACAGCTCGAAGCGCGGTTGCGGGTCAAGCTGCTCAACCGCACCACGCGCAAGGTCAACGTCACGGCCGACGGCGCGGTGTTCTACGAACGTGCACTACGCGTGCTGGCGGATCTGGACGACGCGGAAACAGGGCTGTCCAGCGCCGCCAACGCCCCACGAGGTCGTCTGCGCGTCGACGTGCCTAGCCCCTTCGCCCGCATGGTGCTGATCCCCGCGCTGCCAGACTTCAATGCCCGCTACCCCGACATCCAGATCGACCTGGGCGTGAGCGACCGGATGATCGACCTCATCGGCGAGAACGTCGATTGCGTGGTGCGCGGCGGCGAGCTCACCGACCAGTCGCTGATGGCCCGGCACATCACCGACCTGAAGCTGGGCGTCTACGCGTCGCCGGCCTATCTGCAGCGCGCAGGCACGCCGGCTCATCCCCGTGACCTCGAAGACCCGCAGCACCGCATCATCGGTTATCGCTGGGCCCGCACCGGACAGCTGTTCCCGATGGTGCTGCAGCGGGACGGCGAGAGGGTTCAGGTGCAGAGCCGCTACTTGCTCTCGGTGGACGACGGCAACGCGTACCTCGCGGCAGGTCTCGCCGGCATGGGCGCCCTCTGGCTGCCGCAGTACATGGCCCAGCCGTCGGTGCTCAGCGGTGAACTGCTGGCGTTGTTCGACGACTGGCAGCTGGAATCGATGCCGATGTACGTGGCCTTCCCGCCCAACCGGCACATCAGCATCAAGCTGCGGGTGTTCATCGACTGGGTTGTGGAGTTGATGGGCGACGGGTACAAGAGCCGATCTTCCGCAACGGTTGTACAAGGAGCGACGCGCAATGGATGAAGTGATCAGTTATCGAAAAGCAACGGCCGAGGATGTGGCGGCGATCTGCGAACTGGGGCAGTTGCTCAACGCCATTCACCACGCGGAGCGTCCCGATATTTACACAGATGAAACCCTCGATCACACCCGCGATGCCCCTCACTGGCTGAGCTTTCTGAACAACCCGGAGCAGGTGGTTTTCCTGGCGTTCGTCGGGGATCGAGCGGCGGGGTTTGTCAGCGCGGGGATGTTTTCAGCAGGTGGGCCTTTGATGCAGCCGATGGCATTCGCGCGGATTGGCTCGGTGTGCGTGGCCCAGGTTTTCTGGGGGAAAGGCTTGGGCCGTGGGCTGATCGAGCACGTGCAAGCATGGGCGCTGGAACGCGGTGCCCAGGATATTCGGCTGACGGTGTGGGGCTTCAACACCCACGCGCGGCGGCTGTATGAAGAGCTCGGGTTTGAGACACGGGCTTATGAAATGGGGATGCGGTTGATGTGACTGCCGTTCATCGCACCGGACAGAGACCCTTGTAGACGACCGGTCAGTTTTGTCATAAGGTGCTGCGCATTATGAAGAAACCCAACCTGGAAATGCGCCAACACATCATCGACGTCGCCAAGTCGCTGATGACCCACAAGGGCTACACCGCCGTGGGCCTGGCTGAAGTAGTAAGCGCGGCGGGCGTGCCCAAGGGCTCGTTTTACTATTACTTCAAATCGAAGGAAGAGTTCGGCGCTGCGTTGCTCGATGAGTACTTCTCCGAGTACCTCGGCCGTGTCGACACCGTCATGACACGGTCGGGCACCGGAGCTGAAAAGCTGCTGGCCTACTTCGATTACTGGATCGAGACCCAGGGCACCGATCATCCGGAAGGCAAATGCCTGGTGGTCAAGCTGGGCCCGGAAGTCTGCGACCTGTCCGAGGACATGCGCAGGGTGCTGGAGGCCGGCACGGCGAAGATAATCCAGCGCATCACCGCCTGCGTGGACATGGGCCTGGCAGACGGCAGCCTGCACATCGAAGAAGGCAGCGAAGCCTTCGCCGAAACGCTGTATCAACTGTGGCTGGGCGCTTCCCTTCTGGTGAAAGTGAACAAGTCCACCACGCCCTTCGACACGGCCATGAGCCTGACCCAACGCCTGCTGCGGTAGCAGGCGCTTTTTTTTCAAAGATTGGTAGACGACCGGTCAAATATGCGAGTAATTATCAATGAGTGATATCAGTAACAGCACCGACTTGTTTTCTCCCGTACAGATGGGCGCCATCGAAATGGCCAACCGCATCGTCATGGCCCCCGTCACCCGCAGCCGATACGAAGAAGACGGCGTGCCCGGTGAACTGCACGCCACCTATTACGCCCAGCGTGCCACTGCCGGATTGATCGTGGCCGAAGCCACCAACATCTCGGCCCAGGGACGCGGCTATGCGGCGACGCCCGGGATCTGGGGCGAAGCGCAGGTCGCCGGCTGGCGCAAAGTCACCGACGCCGTGCACGCGGCCGGCGGCAAGATCGTCAGCCAGCTCTGGCATGTGGGGCGGTTCTCAAGCGTCGACCTGCAGCCCAACGGCGAAGCCCCGGTCGCGCCGTCCGCGATTCAGGCCGAGGGCAACACCTACACGGCCAACGGCTTCGTCCCGGTGTCGATGCCCCGCGCCCTGGAAACCGACGAAATCCCCGGCATCATCGAGCAGTACAAACACGCTGCCGAGAACGCCAGGCGCGCAGGGTTCGACGGCGTCGAGGTTCACTCGGCCAACAGCTATTTGCTCGACCAGTTCCTGCGCGATTCCACCAACCAGCGCACCGACCGATACGGTGGCTCGATCGAAAACCGTGCCCGGCTGACGCTGGAAGTTACCCAGGCCATCGTCGACATCTGGGGCAACGACCGCGTGGGGATTCGCCTGTCGCCGGTGACGCCGGATGCGGGCAACACGCCGCCGGACAGCAACGTGATGGCGTTGCACGGTTACCTGATTCAGCAGTTGAACCGCTTCAACCTGGCGTACCTGCACTTTGTCGAAGGCGCGACCGCCACCTCCCGTGAAGTGCCAGAAGGCGTCGACATGGATGGCTTGAGCGCCCAGTTCAACGGCCCGTTCATTGGTAACAACAACTACGACCTGGACATGGCCATCGAGCGCCGCGCCCAGGGCAAGATCGACGCCGTCGCGTTCGGTCGCCTGTTCATCTCCAACCCGGACCTGGTCGCGAGGCTGCGCCACGGCGCCGAGCTGACCATCGCCCCCCGCGAAAGCTATTACGGCGGCGGCGCCAAGGGCTACACCGACTGGCCGCTGGGCACTTACTAACAGCGCTGGCAACCGCACCGCTTTCAAGCACCGCATTCAATAACGGCTGAACGGCAAGGCTTTCCCAGGAAAGCCGACGCTGCCCGCACGCCTTGAATTTGAGGAAACATGAAGATGAATTATCTGGACAAGAAAACCGCCATTGTCACCGGGGCGTCATCAGGGATCGGCGCCGCGACGGCCAAAGCATTGGCCGCTCAAGGGGTCAACGTTGTGGCTGCTGCGCTGGATGAGAAAGGCCTCGCAGCCCTTGTCAGTGAACTCCGCGCGGCGGGCTTTGAGGCGTCCAGCTTTGTCACCGACGTCACCGACGCTGAACAGACCCGCGCCCTGGCGCAGTTCACCAAAGACACCTACGGCTCGGTCGACATCCTCGTCAACAACGCTGGCCTGATGCTGTTCTCCCACTGGGTCGATCTCGTGACCCAGGACTGGAACGCCATGATCGACGTCAACATCAAGGGCTACCTGAACACCATTGCCGCCGCCCTGCCCTTCATGCTCGAACAGAAATCCGGACAGATCCTCAACATGGATTCGGTGGCCGGCCACCAGGTCGGCCCCGGCGCCGGCGTCTACAGCGCAACCAAATTCTTCGTGCAGGCCATGACCGAATCCATGCGCAAAGAACTGGGCGTGCACCACGGCATCCGCGTCAACACCGTCAGCCCCGGCGTGATCAACACCGGCTGGGCAGACAAAGTCACCGACCCCGCCGGGCGCAAAGCCGCACAAGCGCTCAACGAAATCGCCATCGCGCCGGAAGACATCAGCCGCGCCGTGATCTACGCGCTGAATCAGCCGGCCAACGTCACCGTCAACGACCTGATCATTTCACCCACCCGACAGGACTGGTGATTGCGCGGCTGTTGGTCATTGAAGCTATCGCCTAACTAACTCAAACCCTGGAGTCATAAACATGAGCAAGAACATCAAAGCCGTTGCCACCCACGACTACAACGCCGTGATCGAGACCGCCAGCCGCTACGTTGAGGGTCTGCGCGAAGGCAGCGTTGCGACGATCAAGCAGGCCTTTCATGAAGAGGCGGTGATGTACGGTTTTACCAACGGCCAACTGCTGGGTGGGCCGATCAGCAACTTGTATGACTTTGTTGAGAGCAACGGTAAAGCGGCGGACATCACGACGCGTCTGGATGTGTTGGCGATTACACCGACCACGGCCGTGGTGCGAGTGGATATGGAGAAGGACGCGATTGGCGCGGATTACAACGACTACCTGACGTTGATCAAGATCGATGGGGACTGGAAGGTGATTGCCAAGGTTTATCACCAGTTTGAGGGGTAGGTTTTACAGCGAGGTTTTTTATGGGCGCAGGTCTTGGGTTTTGGCTTCGGGGCCTGCCTGCCGGGTTATAGCGGCTGGGTATTGAGCGTTTTTTGAGTCGTAGCGTTGCTTATTTTTGGAGTAAGACGTGATGGTTTTAGTGGAGTACAGCGCTGGTTTGCCGTGCAGTACGGATCAGGCGTGGAAGGTGCTTCGGGACTTTGGCGGGATCGCGGCATGGCATCCGGCGATTGTGAAGAGTGGCATCGAGAGTGAAGTTGGGATTTTACGGGTGAGTGCGGTCAGGCGGCTGGAGCTTGCGGACGGTGCGGTGTTGCGGGAGCGGTTGATTGCGTTTGATGATGGACTCAGGGCGTTGGTTTATGTGTTTGAGGAGTCGCCGTTGCCGGTGGATGGGTATCGGGCGGAGGTTCGGGTGGATGAGATTGCGGGGTTGGTCGAACGGTGTGTGGTGCGATGGAGTGCTGGGTTTGAGGTTCGGGAGGCTGGCACGGATGGGGCATTTGAGGAGTTGGTCAGGGGGTTGATTGTGCAGGGGCATGAGGGTTTGGAGAGGGTGGTTCGGGGTTGATGGTGGGCGTTCGGGAGTGAATTGGGTGGATGGGCAAGCCGGAACGCGATCAAGGCAAGGCGCGCCGGGTTCCGACGCCCATTGGGGATCGAGTGTGACTGGCCAGGCAGAATCCTGATTAATGGCGCCGGGAAGCAAGCCAGTTGAACAGCCTGCCCAGCCACCACCGGCTGCGTGCTGCGCGTATTTCATCGATCTGCATGAACGTGTAAGGCGTGAGCCTGCTCTTTTCTCTCTTGCGCAGTGTGCGTAAGCCCCTGATACGGTCGCGAGCGTGGATCAGCGTGCAAACGGTGGCAAACAGGAAAATCAGAATGATCAAAATGCCCGTGGTGAACGGAGTGACTGATTTAATCACTGCACCTGCGGCCAAGGTCCCAACACCGGCAATCAACCCTTCCGCTCCCGCGGATGTGGAAGATACGGAAAATGAAACCCTGTTATCGGATACGTCGAACGCGAACCCTCGAGGAGGCGTTAGATAAAGGCCAGCATACAGCGTCGCGATGATACCCAATAACAACCCGGCGATTATGCGTCCTTGAGTGGGAGATCCTCCCAAGTCATCAGTGACCACGGTGTAACTGACCCACGCGGGGGCAAGGGCCAAGAGAAAAATCATTAAAGTGAAGTAACTCAGGGCGAATGTCGTATAACGCTCACACCAATATCTCATGTACAGCGTGTAACCTGAGAGCAGGAAAAACAGCAGCCCGTACACCCATCCGTCTGTGGCTGAGCGCAAGAGACCAACGGCACCCAAGCCAATGGCAACTATGAAAAGCGTCCGTGTCAGCGAGTTGATCGTTCGCGCATCGGGATCGTAGATAGTGCTCATTTCGACGGTCGTTCCTGGCTTTTTGTAATCGAGTAGATAAACACGGGACATCGCACGGTGAGCTGATCTTTCCCACACCTATTCTGATGATAATGTCTTTGATGCTGATGCACAGAGCCAGCATGGCTAGCGGCCTATGAATGAGGCGGCACGCCGTGCGCGTATGCCCTCCACCTCCATGAACGTGTAGCTCACCCGCTCCTTGATTTCCTGCTCTTTCAAACTGCGAAGAGACGAAATACTGACCCGATGATAAAAGAGCATGAACAGTGAGATTGCGAAAAAGATACAGGCAAGCAATAAAGCGGGAGAGTCGTAGGAATGGACCATAGGGTAGATCACGGTCGAAAGCGCAGCCCCTATTCCGCCCTGCAAGGACTGGTTCTGGAACGGAGGCACGGTCACCTCGACGCGATTTCCCCGGGCAACCAGTACGGTCGTTCGACTTCTCCACCTGTCCAGCGCCAGGTAAATGACGAATGCGATGAGCAGTGGAATGCACGCCAATGAAAGTGATGTGACGGGTCCTAATTTCAACTGTTTAGACGCTGCGATCAATACCAGAAGAAATGTAAAACCTGGCGCAAAGCCGAGATTCAGAAAAAGCCTGAGATTGGCATATCGGGTGAATTTTTCGGTGCGGTAAGCGCAATCGAAGCACCACCAACTCAGCCACACCTCCGCCGCGCACATTGGGAAAAATAAAAGGCTGGGCAAAATACCTGCAGAAACAACCGCTTGCATCGTGAACAACAGCCAAGTGCTGAAGATGATGGACGTGAAACGGTGTGGATCTGTGTCAAACATCAGGTATTCCCTACTGCTTATTTGAGCGTCAATAGTCGGACGATACACTCACTGAGAAAGAGCCGAAGCCGGCACCTCAAGCCTGCGGTCTACTGCTGAAGCCGCTAGAGGGCTAGCACGACGCCTCCCGCCCGTCCTTTCTGCCTACCACGTAGCAATTCTCGGATCGCGTGTTCAAGATGTAAAAGGACTGCCCCAGAAACGCCAAGGATATGTTTCTCCGGCCGTGATGGTCGCCCACAAAAGGTTTCTCAAGGGCATAGTCAGTTTAGTCGCAGAGGACGTATCGAGTTTCGTTAGCAGCCTACTGATCAATGCATCAGATTCCTGATTCATTCAGGTCTCTAGATTGTCGGGCGGATACGGCGGGCTTGCGTGGCTGGAGGATGGCCCGGATGCAGCCCTTGGAATGACGACGTCAGCTAGGGCGCACTTCGACTTATACACGACTTACCATCAATTCCACCATATATTCGAGCAGGCTCGAAAAACTATCAAATTCTTCATATACGTTATCAAACGCTTGCTTATCTCTAACTTGGTAGCGTCCCTCAGCAAGGTCTAAAACGTAAGCGTCCTGATCGCTGTCTCCAAACAAAACATATTGATCCATCCATTCAAGTTCTCGCGATAACTTATTCATTTCGATGAAGGCCAGAGAGTATCCATTACCGCCGACAAGTTTTTTTGGTTTTGTTGAATAGAGAAAAACCCCTTCAACTACTAGACCATTAAATCTTTTTAGAATCTCAAGGTAATCACTCGGAGGGCTGAACCCCAGCTCTATCTCGCTAGACCTGACAAACGACTTGATTTCATGCTCGTGCGCACCTTCATTAAAGAAAAATCCGTCCACCTCATACGTCTTTTTTACATATGCTATCTTTTCTTCCAAGTTTTCCATGCAAACCTCTAGAGTAAGGGCGGAGGGTAGACATCAAGATCAATGATTGGCCAGTCCAACGTTTGACTATCACCGGGCTTCATGCTGCGGGTCACGGTGCTTTGGTAATTAGTAATAACTTTATGATAGGGATCGTTCTTAATGAGTGTCAGGTTATTAAAGCTATTTGTCCCACCGTCATCCAGAGGTAGATCATGGTGGACTTGCCAGTCACGGCTAGGCAGTTTGCCCTGTTGCATTCGCGAAATACCAGAGTCATGAATGCCGGCGTTTTTCAGTTGCTGGATATTCTCAGGATTCTCAGACAGTGATTTTAAATAATCGGGGCGCACCTTGCGATCAAACACATTCCTCAATTCTCTGGTTTCGGCGGGCGGACGTTTAGTGTAGACAATTTCCTCAGTGCGGACACCTGGAAGCCCGACAGCAATAGGGCGAGCATCATAGAAAAGGAAGCTATTAAAGAACACCACACCTGCTTTAACTTACAAAGCTAATTAAATGACCATACTCGGCCAACACTTTTCTATACTTATTAACATTAACGCCTTGAAGTAGCATAGAATTTTCGATGTCCAATCTTTCAGCTAATACCTTTATTGAAAAGTCTAGGCCAAGCCCTTTCTTAACCCCCAAAACTTCAGATGACTTAGCCTTGACTTTGGAAATAGACACAATATTTCCTATATCCGGATCATAGTCAGAATCCTCTCCTTCAATAATATTCTCGACCAAGCTTTCCATAGCGTGATATATTTCAGCATCGTCAATAAACGGATCGCCAGAATCTATAAAATAGAACTCACTCGAACCGACTTTTGGAATCAGGATCAAACCTCCTCCAGAGTCATCTCCTACTAGAACATGATCAGGAAAATTCATATTTATCTGGTAAGTTTCGTTACGCTCTGCTATGTGCGCAGTTGAATATATCAGCACACGGTCATTAAGCATTGCGCCATCGTGAACCTTCCAAAACTCAACGAGCCAACCACTCTTATCAATATTCAACTGACCACAAGCGACGGTAATATTATCGTCTGAAGCAGGCGGATTCGTTTCAGTATACGCAATCACTCGAAGGCTCCTAATGAGTCAAAATATTTATACGACCTGCTTGCAACTTTTTTCGCGGCATCAGGACTTACTCCCGCGTCCAACAGCTCCCTGTATGCTACTCCAAATTCATTTTTGATTGACCCTCCAAACCCACCAGCTCTACGCCTAACTGCTTGGAGCGCCGATACAGTAGCATGTGACTCTCCTGATGAGCTTTTCAACAAAATCGCCGGAGCCTTATTAGTACTGTAACCAGCTATATTCTTTTTCGCCCAAGCATCCTGAATAAAGTGGTGAGATTGAACTCGCTGATCATCAAATACATTTTTGTGACCGCTTGCGCGGTTGACGCCTGGCGACAAATTACCATGAGTGTCTACGTCCCCGGTCTTGTATCCGCCGGGGCGATTGCATACCCAGCCCCAAGGATCAACCCACCCATTAGTATTCGGAGCGTAAGCGTAAAGATTATCCCCACCCAACAACCCAATCGGATCCTGGGTAATAAACCGTCCCACCTCCGGGTCGTAGTATCGGAACGTGTTGTAGTGCAGCCCCGTTTCGTCGTCAAAGTACTGGCCTTGGAAACGCAGATTCTGCTCAACCTCACTGACGGCAAGTGTCTCAACTTCCCCCCATGACTTGTGCGTCGCCTGCCAAACAATCTGACCGTCGACATCCGTCATCTCAAGCGGCGTGCCGATCTGGTCGGTATGGAAGTAGTAAAGCTTCTGCTCTGCCTCACCTTCGTTTTGATCGACCCGTGCTAGCGGGGCGTAGCTACCTGGCTCGTAGATGTAGAGGCTGCTCTGTCCCGCCGACTCCTCGCGTAACATCCGCAGGCCTTGCCAGAGGAATTGCTTGTGGTCGATTCGCCCTTGAATCTCAGACGTCTTTCCAACCCGCCGACCTAGGCTGTCATACCGATACGTGCCGACGCTGTGCGTCTGGCTGTTGACCATTGTCTCCGCGCGAACAAGCCGGTTTTCGCAGTCGTAGGTAAACGTCTGCAGCTTGCCCAGCCCTACCCGCTTCTCAATCAGGTTGCCCCAAGCGTCATAGGTATATTCCTGGTCGCGCCATTGCTTGATTCGGTTGTCTTTGACCTGATCGAATTGGCTGGTGTTGAAGTTCAGCCGGTTGGCCGCAGCGTCATATCTGAACTCTTCGCTATCCACCAGTCGCCCAGTGTCCCGACTGTGCAGTTGGCCGTTGGCTTCATATTCGTACTTGATCTCGCCACGCAGCTTGTCGAGCGTGCGGGTCAGCTCTCCCGCCGGGTCGTATTCATAGCGCCGATGAATCGGGTTGTACGCATGATTGACCAGCAACGAGGTATTGATGCCTGGGTTCTGGATCTGCGACAGCTTCTCAGCAGGCAACGTCGACGCAAACTGCCAACTCTTCCGGCCCATCGCGTCGTAACCAAAGCAACTGGTGAGTTTGCCCTGAGACCGATAAACCTCCCGATGCAGGTCATCGCGCTCCATGTCGCTGATCAGCATTCCATCGAGGTTCAGCTGATGCAGGTGGCCGCTGCCGTAGTACAAGTGATTCAGGTGCTGGCCAGTCGGCAACGTCAGCGTGGTCAGGTTGCTTAGCGGATCGTACTCGTAGGCCAGCGCGCCTTGTGGCGTGGTCTCTTTGATCAGGCGACCCAACAGGTCATAACTGAAGTCGAGTGTCTCTTCCTCAACGCCCAGTTTCTTGCCAATACTCGAAGGCTGGCGGTGGATGCTGAGCAACCGGTCTGCTTCGTCATAACCGTAATCCTGCCGCGCATCCTGACTGACCTTGGCCAGCAGCCGCCCAATCACATCACGCTCAAATTCCGTGCTGCGTTGCGGCCGCTCTGCCCTGTCCCCGTAGCCGATTTCCTCAACCCGCGTCAGATGCCCGCCCAGGTTGTAGTTGAATCTGCGCGTCAGATTGTCGATTCGTTTCTCTTCGATCAGCCGATCCGAGGCATCGTAGGCAAAGCGATAAGCCGCGTTGTTTTCGTTGACGAGGGCAGTCAGGCGAATCGCCTTGTCGTACTCGTAGCTGATGCGCTGGCCCTTGGCGTCCTGGCGGCTGGCAGGCAGTCCGCGCGCAGTACGCAGCAGACGCGTAATCTGGCCCTTGCCATCAGTGTGCGTCAGGACCTGGCCAAGTGCGTTGTAGGTAAACCTCTCGGCTGTGCCATCGGGGTGCTCGATGCGCACCACTTCACCGTCGGGTTTGCGCTCAAGTCTTGTCGTCTGATTCAGCGCGTCGGTGACTGCGACCAGATGGGACCGATCATCGTAGGTGTAGAAGGTGTTTTTGCCCGAGCAATCCTGAAAGCGCTCAACCTGCGCCAGCTCGTTCCACCACAGGTATTTGGATTTGTATGTGGCGTCGATGATGGTGTGCGGCAAGCCGTCGTCGCTGTTGAGGTACTCCGTCTTGTGGCCGAGTGCATCAACTTCAGCGATAAGGTTGCCTTTATCGTCGTATCGGGCTTTCCAGACGCTGCCGTCAGGATAAGTCGCTTCGGTCACCAACCTCGTACCAAGGTGGTGTTTGTAGCGGATCTTGCGGCCCAGCGGATCGGTCTCTTCGATCAGGCGGGAGAAGTCGTCGTACTTGAAGGCCAGCTTATTGCCATCAGGTAGCGTGATGCCGGTCAGGTTACTGGCTTCGTCCAGGTCCATGGCGAACCGTTCACCGCCATAATCGCGGCTGGCGATGACAAGGCGATCCTCGTTGTAATGCACTTCAAGCTCACGGCCGAGGACGTCTACCGCCCAAGAAGTTCTGTTCTTGAAGTCGTAGCGGAAATGAAAGTGCTCGCCATCGCTAGTCCAGTGCTCGACCACCCGCGGCTGACCGTCGATAATTTCCCAGCGGTAATTGCAGCTCAAGCCCAGGGCATTGCTGTGGCTGATCATCACGCCTTCGGCATAACTGAAGCGGCGCATCGTATCGCCGTTGCGGTTGATCACTTCGCTCAACTGGCCGTCGTCGCTGTAGCGATACTGAACGAGGGTTTCGACGGCTTCATTGCCCACTACGCGCTTGACGTCGGTTAGGCGGCCAAGCGGATCGTCACGGTGCAGGTGCAGGTGCACGCCGCCAATCTTGCTGATATTGGCGGGCGTGCCGTAAGGAGTGTTATAAAAACTGCTAGTGGCTGAGACAAGGCTGGTAGCCGTCATGCCAACTAACCTTTTGAAAAGAATGCAACAAGTAACAAATCTGTCTAACCGCCACACCCCGAGTACTAGTTAAATTTATTCAAAACTCTTTTGGCTTTGAAGGAAAAAGCGTCCACCGGAAGCACTCTCAGGCTTCTCAACGAAAACTAAAATTCACCGCCATCATTGATCCATAATCTTCTTTAAACCTTCAGAAAGGCGTTTGATGTTATTCACATCCCCACCCTTATCCAGATAGGAGAACCAGCCGGGGATGACTTTCTTGAAGAGCTCAACGCAATCTGGCTTAGCATCATTTTTTTTCAAAATGAAATCCAGATCCAAACTACCGTCCGCTTTAAAGGGATCGACAGAAATAAGATCATTTTTTTTTAAAAACTCTAACAGCACAGTAAGCTTCAGCACTATCCGCTCTTGATACTCCTTGCTTTTATTCCGACTATACAGCATGGGAACACTACACAAGGTAAAATTTAGATCTTCCACAATAACTCCCCTATTTGGCTCGGATGACTGTTGACACATCGGTGACTTCGATCAGCTTCTTCGTCCCAGGCTCCCGCACAAATAACCCACCCGCGTCGCGAATTCTTTCCTCCTTAAGGAGTTGTCCAGTCTTATCTGCCGTGAGGCTGGTGATTTCTTTTGCGGTGCCGGTACCATCCGCATTTTTAATGACAAAATCGACTCGCCTTCCCTCACCAGTTAAAGGATCTTTAACGATTTTACCCTCGGCGTTGCGCAAGTACCTTTCGCTCAGAACATTCCGCTTGCCATATCGTTTCACGAACAGAGCCTTTGCCCTATTCTCACGCGCAGTCCCGGCCACTTTGTTAGGGATGCAGTTCCAACCCCACGGGTCGATCCAACCAAGCGGGCTGGGGGCGTACTGATAAAGATTATACCCACCCAACAATCCAATCGGATCCTGCGTAATGAACCGCCCAATTTCCGGATCGTAGTACCTAAACGTGTTGTAGTGCAGCCCCGTCTCATCGTCGAAGTACTGACCCTGGAACCGCAGGTTCTGCTCAACCTCGCTCACCGCAAGCGTTTCGACTTCACCCCACGCCTTGTACGTCGCCTGCCAAACGATCTGGCCGTCGACATCCGTCATCTCAAGCGGCGTGCCGATCTGGTCGGTATGGAAGTAGTAAAGCTTCTGCTCTGCCTCACCTTCGTTTTGATCGACCCGTGCTAGCGGGGCGTAGCTACCTGGCTCGTAGATGTAGAGGCTGCTCTGTCCCGCCGACTCCTCGCGTAACATCCGCAGGCCTTGCCAGAGGAATTGCTTGTGGTCGATTCGCCCTTGAATCTCAGACGTCTTTCCAACCCGCCGACCTAGGCTGTCATACCGATACGTGCCGACGCTGTGCGTCTGGCTGTTGACCATTGTCTCCGCGCGAACAAGCCGGTTTTCGCAGTCGTAGGTAAACGTCTGCAGCTTGCCCAGCCCTACCCGCTTCTCAATCAGGTTGCCCCAAGCGTCATAGGTATATTCCTGGTCGCGCCATTGCTTGATTCGGTTGTCTTTGACCTGATCGAATTGGCTGGTGTTGAAGTTCAGCCGGTTGGCCGCAGCGTCATATCTGAACTCTTCGCTATCCACCAGTCGCCCAGTGTCCCGACTGTGCAGTTGGCCGTTGGCTTCATATTCGTACTTGATCTCGCCACGCAGCTTGTCGAGCGTGCGGGTCAGCTCTCCCGCCGGGTCGTATTCATAGCGCCGATGAATCGGGTTGTACGCATGATTGACCAGCAACGAGGTATTGATGCCTGGGTTCTGGATCTGCGACAGCTTCTCAGCAGGCAACGTCGACGCAAACTGCCAACTCTTCCGGCCCATCGCGTCGTAACCAAAGCAACTGGTGAGTTTGCCCTGAGACCGATAAACCTCCCGATGCAGGTCATCGCGCTCCATGTCGCTGATCAGCATTCCATCGAGGTTCAGCTGATGCAGGTGGCCGCTGCCGTAGTACAAGTGATTCAGGTGCTGGCCAGTCGGCAACGTCAGCGTGGTCAGGTTGCTTAGCGGATCGTACTCGTAGGCCAGCGCGCCTTGTGGCGTGGTCTCTTTGATCAGGCGACCCAACAGGTCATAACTGAAGTCGAGTGTCTCTTCCTCAACGCCCAGTTTCTTGCCAATACTCGAAGGCTGGCGGTGGATGCTGAGCAACCGGTCTGCTTCGTCATAACCGTAATCCTGCCGCGCATCCTGACTGACCTTGGCCAGCAGCCGCCCAATCACATCACGCTCAAATTCCGTGCTGCGTTGCGGCCGCTCTGCCCTGTCCCCGTAGCCGATTTCCTCAACCCGCGTCAGATGCCCGCCCAGGTTGTAGTTGAATCTGCGCGTCAGATTGTCGATTCGTTTCTCTTCGATCAGCCGATCCGAGGCATCGTAGGCAAAGCGATAAGCCGCGTTGTTTTCGTTGACGAGGGCAGTCAGGCGAATCGCCTTGTCGTACTCGTAGCTGATGCGCTGGCCCTTGGCGTCCTGGCGGCTGGCAGGCAGTCCGCGCGCAGTACGCAGCAGACGCGTAATCTGGCCCTTGCCATCAGTGTGCGTCAGGACCTGGCCAAGTGCGTTGTAGGTAAACCTCTCGGCTGTGCCATCGGGGTGCTCGATGCGCACCACTTCACCGTCGGGTTTGCGCTCAAGTCTTGTCGTCTGATTCAGCGCGTCGGTGACTGCGACCAGATGGGACCGATCATCGTAGGTGTAGAAGGTGTTTTTGCCCGAGCAATCCTGAAAGCGCTCAACCTGCGCCAGCTCGTTCCACCACAGGTATTTGGATTTGTATGTGGCGTCGATGATGGTGTGCGGCAAGCCGTCGTCGCTGTTGAGGTACTCCGTCTTGTGGCCGAGTGCATCAACTTCAGCGATAAGGTTGCCTTTATCGTCGTATCGGGCTTTCCAGACGCTGCCGTCAGGATAAGTCGCTTCGGTCACCAACCTCGTACCAAGGTGGTGTTTGTAGCGGATCTTGCGGCCCAGCGGATCGGTCTCTTCGATCAGGCGGGAGAAGTCGTCGTACTTGAAGGCCAGCTTATTGCCATCAGGTAGCGTGATGCCGGTCAGGTTACTGGCTTCGTCCAGGTCCATGGCGAACCGTTCACCGCCATAATCGCGGCTGGCGATGACAAGGCGATCCTCGTTGTAATGCACTTCAAGCTCACGGCCGAGGACGTCTACCGCCCAAGAAGTTCTGTTCTTGAAGTCGTAGCGGAAATGAAAGTGCTCGCCATCGCTAGTCCAGTGCTCGACCACCCGCGGCTGACCGTCGATAATTTCCCAGCGGTAATTGCAGCTCAAGCCCAGGGCATTGCTGTGGCTGATCATCACGCCTTCGGCATAACTGAAGCGGCGCATCGTATCGCCGTTGCGGTTGATCACTTCGCTCAACTGGCCGTCGTCGCTGTAGCGATACTGAACGAGGGTTTCGACGGCTTCATTGCCCACTACGCGCTTGACGTCAGTCAGGCGGCCCAAAGGATTGTCGTAGTGCAAATGCACCCGCACGCCGCCGGGGGCGCTGATGTCGGTAAGCGTACCGTCGGCGGTTCGGGAGAAATGCAGGTAATGCCCGAGTGCATTTTCCAGACGATGCAAGGGTACGGAAGTATTGTCGTCCGGCACTTCGCCGAAGTAGAAGAAGGTGTTATCAAGGGTTTGCAGGAGGTAGTGACCGCCGGGCGATCGGACCAGATAAATCTGTTCGTAGGCGTTGTAGACACTTTCGCCAGGCTGGATGTCGACAAAGGGCACGCTGCGGCCCTGGTTGTCGGTGAGGTAAACAAAGCTGCCACTGCGGCGCAGGCTTTGCTCCCAGGGCAGCACCCAACCTCGTCCCAGAACGCTTTCAACCGCAAGATCGCTAGCATAGAAGCGGGACCACTCAATCGGCATCAGCCCTGGCAACACAAAATCAGTTTCGCCTGACTCAAACAGTAATTTTCGACCGCTGGTGAGGTCCACCGGATTGCCGGTCGCAGCACCTAGTGCGCCTCCAATCGCTGGCCCGGCGATGAAGCGACCGACCAGGTAAGTACCCGTCACCCAGCCCATAAATTTTAAAGCACAAGGGCCAGCAGCTTTCAGCCCCTTGGTCAGACCGAGGCGGAAAACATTACCCATTGCCCGCCACCCGCCCGCTGCAATGATCGCTATGTCGACACCAAAGCGCAGCTCGTCAGATATTTCCTCATCCACATCAAGATAACGCGTGGTGCCGCCGCCGATAAAGACGTTGTTTGACCCGGTTGCGATTCTCGCATCGCAGGTCACCTTATCGCCTTTACGCGAAGCCGCGACATTATTGATGAACACGTTACTGGAACCTTCAGCGACTTTCACTGGAGGCGGATGCTTGTCGCAGGTGGCCATGCTCAGTATGGCATGAGCGGCATTGCGGCTATTGATATACACATCTGTTGAACAACCTGCCAACAGGATGCCCCCGGCAGGAGATGTTCGCGAAGATCCCCACGCTTCTCCGAGAGCAGGCACTACGCCGGACCCCACCGAAAGTACGCCTATCAGGAGGATGGTGCCGAGGCCTAACGTGCAGGTCATCAACGCGCCAGCGGCAACTGCCATCGCGATCCCAATGACCGCACCCGCCAAGAAACCGCCCAAAGCCCCGGTATGTTCTATTCCGTCCCCCCAACGCGCCGCTTCGAACATGGGTTATTCCTGTTCGGTGTTGGTTGAGGCAACAATGCCCTCACGCGGCTGAAAGCTCGTAAGGAGCTTCAGCCAGTTTTCATCCTGCACAGCGCTGAAGTCGGCCTGGCTGGTCGTGGAAAAAACAAGAATGCGCCTTGGCTGAATCTCGAACGCTGCCTGCCGCTGGTACACCGGCCGACCATCGTTCATGTAATAGGCATCGACCTGAATTCCGGCAAATGTCTGGCCGGTGGATAGTTCCGCCGCCTTCTTGCCCAGTAAGGTGTAACCGCGCAACTTCGATGTGATGAGCTTGATCTGGCGGCTGATGTAAGCGTTCAGATCTTCGGCTGGAAGCATGTTGTCACGGCCGACCGTGATGTTCAGCGGAGCGGGAACGCTGTTACCGACCACGAACATATTGACAGTGCGGTCCTGAACGCCTTCCGGCAATGTGATCGATCCTTCTTGAAGCTGATAGTCCATTGAGGTGTGTCCGTAAAATTATAAAGAAGGGATTCAGAAAGCCGCGATGTTCTCGAGCATTTCGTCGAACTCGATCAGCCAGCTCGCCAGCGCGGCATGTTCTGGATTGATCACAGTCGACACGCTAAACCACTGGCGCTCGTTATCGTGGGCAGGCGCGATGATGGCGCTGGTTGCACGACCGTGGCGGCGCTCCTCCCCTGCCATGAACGCATAATCCAGCGAAACCGCCGGGCTGCCCGCCAACAGGCAGTCGCTCTGGCGCACAACGGTGACATCGCCATGATGCTTGCGCAGGTTGTCCACGTAGAGCTCGGCGGAGCGCTGCAGTGTCAGCCCCTCCGGCGCCGGGCGACGCTTCGCGCTGAACGTGACAGGTTGGCCCTCTCTGTCGAGGGTCATGTCAAGGTCGCGAAACGTCAGCGCGTGAGGCATCAGCAACGCCAAGCCGGCGATCTTCAATTCGTTGCGCGAAGGTTGCAGCGGTACCACCGCTGCGGGTTCAGGCTCTATGACGATCGCTGGAGCACTGGCCGCCTCCTCCGCCTGCTGCCGGGCCAGTGCCTCGGCGGCCAGGCGCTTTTCCGAGATGCGGTCGTACATGCTGGTTCTGGTGCTGGGAATCGACGAATTTCTCATTTGTTGATATCGACCCGTTTGCCGTGAATGAAGGTGTCATTCTTGCCAAAAATATCGACCGAATTGCTCGTGATCTCGATACGGCCATCCATGATTTTGATGCTGCTCTCACCGACCGTGAGGACGATTTCGGTGTTGGCAGTGATATGAACGAACTGTTTGTCGACCTCAATCGCCAACGAACCCTCTAGAACCTTCATCCGGGTGTCGTTCTTGATCGTTTCGGTGTGGGTGCCGCCTACGGTGATGGTCCTGTTATTCCCCACCTCGTGCTTTTCATCCACCTCAATCTCGGTGTCCAAGTTGCGTTCGGCGTGCATATGGATCTGCTCGGCGCCGGACTTATCCTCAAAGCGGAAGAAGTTCGCCGTGGCCGCACTGCCCTTGGTCGAGCGCGTAAGAAAACCACTCTGGGTCTTGTTCGCCGGCAACGACCACGGCGGGGTGTTCTTGCTGTTGTAGACGCTGCCCATGATCAACGGGCGGTCCGGATTGCCGTCCAGGAAAACCACGACAACTTCATCGCCCACGCGCGGGATCTGGATGCTGCCGAAGCCACCGCTGGCACCGGACTGGGCAACGCGGACCCAGCACGAACTGTGGTCGTTGTATTTGCCGTTGCGGTCCCAGTGGAACTGGACTTTCACGCGGCCGAGTTCGTCGGTGAAGATTTCTTCGCCCGGCGGGCCGACGATGATGGCGGTCTGTGGCCCGGCGATAGTCGGGCGTGGCGTGGACAGTTGCGGGCGGAAGGGAATCTTTTTGCGCACGCAGGAGAAGGTGTTGTAGTAGCCCGCCTGATGGCCGTTCAAGTAGTTGTTGTGGCCTTCGCTTTCGACGCCCATTAGCAGGAACTGGCGATCGTCGGCGGAGCCCTGATCGTGGTCGTAGTGCTGCACCAGCTCGAAGGTGAAGCCGGGCTTCATCGCACGGCAATTGCTCGCGCCTTCGAACTTTTTGCCGCGGATTTCCAGGGCTTCCATGCGCAGACGCAACAGCGTTTCGCCCTCGTCGTAGGTGCCGTGGGTGTACTGGCCGGGGAAGTCGTAGATCTCGAAGGTCTCGACGTCGCCCTGCTTGTTCAGGCTGTTCATCCCGACGGGCAGACGGTTGTTGGGCTGACGGTAGTCGAAGGTCTGCACGGCCATTTTGCCCGCCTGCAACTGGCGGTTGCCGCTCCACTGAGTGATGGAGTCTGCGGTCTCGGTGACGGACGCGGTATGGAAACGGATCTGCGGTTGTTCCGGCAGCGGCTGCAGCATGCTGGAGTCGTCGCAGATGATCATGGTGTGGCCTTCGGCGGTGTGCTCGAAGTAGTAAAACATCCCTTCTTCCTCAAGCAAACGCTGGACGAAGTTGAAGTCGGTTTCACGGTATTGGGTGATGTAGGTGTAGCGCTTTTGCGGCTTGGTCAGGCGGAATTCATGGCGGGAGAACGCCGGGCAAAGGGCGAACACCTGGGTCACCACTTCCTCGACGGTATTGCCCTGAAAGATCCGCGTGTCGAAGCGGTTTTTCAGCATCGAGAACCAGGGGTTGAGCGTCGCGGTGTAGCGGGCCATGCCGCCATCGCTGCCGGTGCTGGCGAAGCGCGTGAGGTAACCGGCGATGTAGCGCGGCGTGCTGTCGGCCAGTTCGATTTCGATGGTGACCAACTGCCCCATCATCGACTTGAGCTCGACGCCGGAGTCTTCGCAGATAAGCAGCAGCTCGAAGCTGTACGCCTGGGACAGCGCTTCCCGACCTTTGAAGGTTTCGAGCAGCAGTTGCTGTTCCGGGTTGGCGAGGTTATTGAACTTGAACAGGCGCCGGTTCTGGGGCGAGAGCAACGCGGCAAGGTCCATCATCATGAAAATCTCCTGGATGGCACGGGGTAGAACGCTACCGCCATGCTCAGCAACAACAGGTTACGAGCCGACAAGGGGGCCGGAGCCCTTGTTGCATCGTCGCTATCGGATGGATGACGCGCCATGGGGCGGGTTCGTCATCGGCCGTGGGGTCATTCCTACAATCACGTAGGACCCGAGCTACAGACGCTTCGTTAAAGCATTCCTCGCAAGCAACAACGGCTGGGCCGCAGGCACATGTGCACCCGTCCAACGACGCCGTTGAGTCAGGCGCTGAAAACTCGATTGCTGAACACTGCGACCGCTTCGTGATTCGAAAGTGCTACCAGGCACTGTAAATCCGCGTACGACATCACAGTCTCAGAATCGTTACAGATGTTTCACAGCGGCAAAGGAGACACTTATGCGCCTCCCGCTGTCAACCCGGTGAATCGATTTTGCGAAACGTCGCGCAGCATGGTGGATCCCATTTGAAATTTCCCAATCGGTGGCTGAATATCTCGGAATGCTCGCAATCATGGGCGCTTGCTTGGGGTTATAGGCGTGAGACGGGTAAGTGCAGGTGTTCTGCCATCATTGCCGGGTGTAAAAAACCTGAGAAAAATGCGCGTCGCTGGAAATTAAATCGTACTTTAGCGGTCGATAGCGGACTTGACGACTCCTGCTGGCAACGTGCTAGCTACCACGGTCAGCCGCAACCGACACGCTCATTCGAGACGCTGTACAGCGCTCCCCCTCAAGGACTGTGATGTGTAAATGGACCTTTTAGCCAACGTACCCAGCTGGGATGACATCGAGCGAAACCTGGACCACAAATTCAGCGCGCTGAACAAAAGCATTGATCAGGGTCTCCAGAGCGCCAATGACGGTTGGGACGGTATGAGCCGCCGAGTCAGCAACGGCGTCAGCCAGGCTTACGGCTATATGGGCGGCGATCGGATTGATCACGTCCGGCAGGCCATGGCCCTCTCCTACCCGATCATGCAGTCCGACCTCACCCGCAAGTGGGCGTCGATCAACATCAATGAAATCTTGCCGGTGCTGATCAAGCTGGTGCAAGAAGTGGTGATGATCCTTGGGGGCAGTGTCGCGGTAGGCGGCGCCATTGGCGGCGCTGCAGGCGTCTGGGCTTTTGGTATTGGTGTGGCACCCGGGGCGGCGGCTGGAGCGGGGATCGGCCTGCAAGTGGGCAACTTGATTCTCTTGGCACTGGGTCTGTCGGCCATTGCGGAATATTTCTACAAGGGCCTGCCCGCCTGTTTGTCCACATTGCAGGAAGGGCTAGCCACCGCCTGGCACGCCGAAGATGGTCTGAAGCCCGCAGGCCTTGACCCGACTGGCGGTTCGGCTGCGCAGGTCCAGGAACGCACTGAACGCGCCGCTCGGCAGTTGGCTCGCGGGCAAGAGCAACTGGTGATGCTGTTGCTGACCGCCATCGTGACTTATCTTACGCGCGGGCAGATGAAGGCCGGCGTGACGAACAGTCTGGAGAGCATCGCTACTCGCAGCGCCAAGCTACAGGCCGACATTTCAAACAAGGAATTTGCGGCGTGGTTAGCGCGCAATGAACAGAAGATTCTGGCTCAGCCGGAATTGCAGCCGAAAGATGTGACGCCCTTGAAAAAGGCGGAGCCTGAAGCACCTCCGGAGGGACGCGGTGAGCGGAGTGCTACTCCTAAGATAGAGATGTTTAAAAAGGGATGGACTGCAGAGGATGTTCTGGCGATACCGAAAGGATCGAGGCCTGATCCTTCAGTCTATCTGACGCCTGAATACATGGAGTATCACCTTGCGCAGTTTAAGAACGGCGCTTCGCGTGTGATGCCAGTGCGTAACTTTGAAAAATACGGAATAGGTCAAACAGACGGAACTTCATTCATTATGCCTCACCATGAAGTGGACGAAATCTTCGCGAAGGCTGCGGGTGACAAAAGAATTCTGGAACAAAAACTCGGTCTTCCTGAAGGGTTCCTAGAGAAGGAGAAGATCGTACGTATTGATATCCCGACTCCTAAGGAGCTAGGCCTGCGTATTCCATCCGGTAATGAAGCGGGGGCTAACGAATTCTGGCTTCCGGGAGGGAAATTACCAGATGGTAACCTTGAAGCCATTATTGATGCCGGTAAGATATCCCGGGATCGATTGATAACAACTCCAATACCGTAGAGGACATTATGGAATTTAGAGACATCTACTTTAACCGCGAGGAACGCTTCTCCTTGGGAATTGAGGAAACGTCCGGAAAGTTCTACGCTTCATTCCCTGTCAGAAATGACATGATTGAGTATGAGGAATATTACGAAATTAGCCGTGCGCAGTTTGACTTGTTTCAAACGGACCTCAATGCCGCTCTGGCCTTCGTCAACCGATGCCGCCGCAGAGAGCTAGACGAATTGTTGATTCAGAAGCCTGGCAGTAGAAGAGGGTCAGCTATCTAACTCAGGGAATTTATCCCCGGATATTCCGGCCGCTGCTGGGACCGAAAACGTCCAGCAGCGAGGCCGAGCCGCCCAAGTTGTTGCGTGACTCACCACCACTGGAGGTGAGCGGCAGTCAGCAAAATGCAAACATGACGCCAACAAGGAACGTTAATTTGACACACATAAACCGACGCTTGCTCGCCTCCGCGATGATGCTCTTGTGCATCACACCGACGTACGCTCAGGACAGTGAACAAGCGCTAGAAGCCGTTATTGCCGAGCAACAGAAACAGCTTCCCATCATGCTCGACCCTATAACCCGCATCGACAACATCAGCCACACCAATCACAACGTGCTCTACAAAATCACGCTTTACGGCTATGAAAATCGTCCAGGTGAGCGGGTGTACTACGAGAGCTACCTGGCTCAGCAGATCCCAAAGGCACTGTGCAGTCAGACGGCCTATTTGCTCCTGCTTGGGCTGGGCAACAAGATCACTTACAGCTACTCAAGCAGCCAGGCCGAGCCAATCACTGAAGTGACCTTCGGACCAGAGACTTGCCGAAAACATGTAGGCGGTGATCCATCGTGATCATCTGGGGTTGAAGCGACAGCATCAGGACCTCCGAAGTGACGAATATCGTTCCGATAAGCGCAATCATGACCCGCATGTCTACGTTACTGCGCGTCGGGAATAAATACGAATGGGCTGAGCGTCTTGATCAATATCGAGCAGCTCTACCCCACGGCTATGACTTTGCCCTCTCACAAATCATAGGACTGTATGGAGGAATGGGGTCCCTGACTGACATCGTTTTGTACTGCGACGGCCAGCCCTTGATCGACGAGAACAATGAGTTTGCCAAATTGCGCACCCGGCTATATGAGCTCTGCATACAACACTAACTGTCTCTGAACCCCATTGCTCCACTAGCTAGAAAAAGCACCATCCACCCCGCCCCGCGCCCAAGCCCGCCCATACATCCCAAAGATAAGGACGTAAACACTCATGCAACCAAACAACTTCCACACTTCTTCCGACACCGGCGAGCTGATCGCGACGTTCCGCCAAGGCAAGGCCTTTTTAATTTTCGGCCTGATATTGGCCGTTGTATTTTTGGGCCTCGCCGCGTTCGTCTTTTATCTGAGCACGATTGTGCCGATGGGCCATAACGGCCCGGTCACGCTTCACACCTCCCGAGGTATGAACCTAAATTTCGCCAGCCAGGATGTCGTATTTAGTTTCACGACCGGCTTGTTGGCCCTTATCGGTCTATGCCTGTTGGGTACCACCGCTTGGCACAAGAAGCTGCGTAAAACCGACTACGACGTTTTTGAAAACGGTATCGTGCGGATCACTAAAGACCAGCGCGTCTACACGGCGTTTGCCGAGATAGAGGACCTGTACCTGTTTAGCTCCGGGCAAACTGTATTGACCGGCCTGATCACAAACCTGGCCTATCGTCGTAATGCCTCAGAGCCCTTTCATCGAGTGGTCGATACCTTGAAAGGCTTCCAGGCATTTCAGGAACTGGTCCGTGACTTACACGTCCGCGCACGCCTGCCGGCTTTGGCCGAAGCGCTGGAGGCGGGCCAGTCGGTCACCTTTAACTGCATCAGTTCAAAGCAGGTCTGGGGCAAGCGAGTAACGGGCAACTTCCTTAAAGTGACAACGGCGCCAATTCTTGTGAGCCGGGACTTTTTCGAGTACCAGGGCAACAAAGTGCCTATGTCGTCGTTGCGCACAGTGGATCTAGGCACTTGGACCGAAAACGTGGTGATCAAGGACGAAAACGGCAAGCCCGTATTGTCGACCATCGCCACCGGCATCCTGAGCCATGACCTGTTGCTCAACACGCTCGATGTCTTATTGGCGGTTGAAGAGCAGGAACGCGAGCCAGCGTCTAATGTCTTCGAGATGAACATCCAACGATGATCTATCGCGGCGCAGGCTGGATGACGTTGTTCACACCACTAGCCATGGTGCTGTTAATGATTTGGTTATGGCCGGGTCCGAGCGTGAAGCCCGGCAATACATCGCTTACGCACCTCTTGATTGGGGTGGGTATCGGTTCAGCCATCAACGTTGTGCTGGGCTTTGTGTTGAATCGCGAGCTTCACCCCGATGGCGTTCGCCACCACTTCTTTTTTATACCGATGCAATGGCCGGCGCTGTTGATCATGCTGGCCTGCGCAGTGATCGCCTTGTTGAAATAAGCTCACCGACCGCTCGGCAAGGGCGGTCGGGTTTCGACTTGTTCAAGGCTTACACGGTAAGTGGTGTAAGTGTCCCCGTCTTTCAGGTAAAGGTCGCTGCTGTAATCCGAGATGGCTCCTTTCAGCTTGATATGCAGGCCGTTGGGGACACGTTGGATTTCCACGTCTTTCAAGTCGGTGTCCGAGACCAGGAAGGGCGGGGTCTTGCCCAAATACACCTTCATGGTTTCGTCAGTCGATTCACGATGATCCATGTAGAACTTTAGCCACTTGGGATCTGAACGGTCCCTCCCCTCCTCCACGATATAAAGCCACTCCCCTGGTATGAAGTTTTGCTTCAGGACTATTTGAGGAGGAAGCTCAGGTTTGTGGATGTAGCCATAGATAAGTGCCCCTCCGAGGCAGACCAGGAAGAAAATCGCGAAGTACTTTTTAAGCCTGAGCTTGAGAGCTTGCCATTCTGTTTTATTCATAGACTTCAACATTTGGCGTCAATGGTTGTCTTGATAAGCGCCCAGCGTGGCGCAATGGCGACATCTGAACAGGTAGGCGGTAGGGCCATGATCCTTATCCAGAGCATTGAAAAACGCTTGCCACTGCGGCCCCTCCTCCAATCCCGTTGAGTCCTGAACGGCGGCGATGGCTGCTGACCCCATTTCAAGCAATTCTGCACGGCCGGCCTTACCGATAAACTCAGCCGCGTCGACGCAGTGAGTGAACCAACATTCTTGCTGCCACCCACTGAAACCTGGCGTGCGCTGACAGACTTCGGCGATCTGCGCGTCGCTCAGCGTGTCTTCGCCATCCAGGCCAATGCTCTCGTCATCCACAAACGTCGCGCCCAGGCGCTGGTGCGCACTCCCGTCGGCGATGCACCAAGGGCAGATGCAGTTTTCGTATTCCTCAATGGCGTATACCGGCCCTGCGTAGATGTAGCCGCGGGCCTGATTGCAACTTACGCACGTGGCGGAAGAAGGTTGCACCGAACCGGTACCGACGGGATGGGGATGATAAATAAAATGGGGCAGTGTCATAAACGCATCCTTCGTCATTGGTTGATCG
Organism: Pseudomonas sp. HP_12; assembly: GCF_055283955.1. Lineage (NCBI taxonomy): Bacteria > Pseudomonadati > Pseudomonadota > Gammaproteobacteria > Pseudomonadales > Pseudomonadaceae > Pseudomonas > Pseudomonas sp. HP_12. Next base: position 2,422 of record NZ_JBTOQG010000025.1, on the reverse strand, counting down.
CATTCTTGCACGCTATTCGAATAGAGCCAAAAAATCCCTGGTAATGTCTAGCGAGACCTTCAGTTTTGAAGAGGCCCACGATGAATAAAAACAAACTCCAGGCATCCGCTCGTGAGCTACGGCGCGTGCTGGATAAGTATGCGGTCATTGACTCTGCCGCAGCGTCGCTGTCGGGTCAGCTCCAAGACCTTCTCGAGAGGGCCGAGCGATTCAGCATTCTTCAGGCGGTGGATATCGGAGATATCCCAGGGTACAAGCTGCTCTCGGAGACCGGGCTCCAGGGCTACGCTGATTTGTCCGAGGCGTACGCTGCGTTCTACATTGAGCTCACCGGCGGCGAATCCGAGGCTCTCAAAGCCTTCGAAGCGAGACGCGGCCAATAACAAGCACGAACGCCGGCCCTGAAATGGATGCGTGAACTCAGGTCTCAAAACGATTAGGCGCTGATGGGGGGTGGTTGGCTTGAGCCACGCCCGCCCTCCTCAACCGGCGCCCATCACCGGTATGCTGCCGACAGTTTTGGTCACGTGGGCTGGCGGCGCCCACTGGGTCATTTGGTCAGGAGCGGCAACATGAAAGCGATCAGCAAAAGACTTTCCGAAGTACTCGGCGCTCGTTGCGCACACCCAACTCCTCACCAGATTCACGAACCTCTGCCGGAGGGAGGCGTCATTGAGATTGACGAGCTATTGCTGGATCTCATAACCGATCTCGGCGGAGCCGTCGTCTTCACCCGAGGTGCACAACTGGCGACCCCGGCCGGGACTTACAGCCTTGACATCATCTATGGTCTATCAGCCGACGGACACAACATCGTCCACAGGAACGACATGTATTGCGGCCGTATCCCCGACAACACCTACACCTTCGGCGAAACGCCCACGGGCGACCAGTTTTGCATCGATAAGGCAACTGGGGCCGTTCATTACTGGGCACATGACGCAGCGGATGGTGACCGGGGATATGCTTTGATTTCGTCCAGTCTGGAAGACTTCCTCAACCGGTTAAAAGCAGAAGAGACAAGCGATGGGGAAGCGCTGGAAAAGAGCAAAAAGATTGTCAGCATCGATTTGTCCTTCTGAGGTATCACTCTTCAGAATGGGTCGCCGAGGTAACATGCTCAGCACATATTCAGCATCTGGCGCAGCGGCTCCACGATCAGCCGCCGCACATAGACGACGTCGCAAATCCATAGGTCCTTCAGCATGAAATTCATCGACACTTACGTAAACCGAGAAGAGAGATTCTCACTAGGCATCGAGGAAACCTCAGGCCAGTTCTTTGCATCCTTCCCTGTATTCAACGGCTTGATCGAGTACGAAGGATATTACGCAATAGATCAACAGATGTCCGAACGCTTCCACCACGATCTCCCTCAGCGCTTGAATTCGTCAACCGTTGCCGCCGGCGAGAGATGGACGAGTTGCTGCTTCAAGAGCCAGGATCAAAACGAGGCTTCGCTTGCTAGCAATGCGGCGAATCCAAAGTTCACCGCCTACAGCATTGGCGACCAGATTGCCCGCGGCTTGAAAATCCAGCTCCCCGACGGCCAGCCCCTGGAAAGCCTTCACCGCCCATCTCCCCAATCTCAGGAGTGAATTGATTGACGTCCACCGACCTGCAGCACCTCTACAACAAAGCCTGGCTGTTCGCCTCCCACGCCCACGTCGGGCAGATGATGAAGGGGTCAGATCTGCCGTACACCACCCATGTCGCGATGGTCGCCAACGAGCTGATTTTCGCGGACCGGGAAAGTGACATCGGTGATCTGGCCATCGCGATGCCCGCCGCGCTGCTGCACGACGTGATCGAGGACACCGCGATCTCGGAGGAGGCATTGGCTGAAGTGTTCGGCGCCGTTGTCGCATCGACTGTCGCCTGCCTGAGCAAGAACCTGATCGTGCCGTTCTCGGACGAGCGCTATTTCCAGGCGATCGCCGCGCATTCCCGGGAAGCGGCAGCGATCAAGTTATGCGACCGGATCACCAATCTCCAATCCGCGCCATCGACGTGGTCGCTGGAAAAGCGCGCGTCCTATCACGAGGAATCTGCGCAGATCCTGGCAGCGCTTGGGCATACCAATGACTATTTGAAGCGCCGACTCACCGATGCCATGGCGCGCTACAAATCCTGGTACGTCGATGAGCAGCGGGACATCTGAAGACCTCTACGTGAGCAAGGTGAAGCGCCACTCCGGTCACTCCCACAAGTTTTCCGAAACTGGCCAACATATCGGATCAGCCCACCATGCCGTGGGAGCGAGCTTGCTCGCGAATGGTATTCCAGCCGACGGATATCTGCTGAACGCACCGGCCTCTTCACACCCTGAGGTCATCCGTCAATCTGCAGCCAGCTCAGCCAAGCGCTCTGACAAAGGCGATCCGTGCCTGCTCAAGGCTTTCAAATAGATCTGCTCCTCATA
>NZ_JBTOQG010000024.1:0-51498 GCF_055283955.1 Pseudomonas sp. HP_12 | reverse complement strand
GCTGTGTCTGCTGCGAGAAAGCGCGGTGTCAGAAGACGCTGCAGATGTCTCTGCTGAATACGGATTGTGGGAGCGAGCTTGCTCGCGAATAGGCCGTTATATCCACGCAATGTTCAGCGGCTGGAATGCCGTCTTCGTGAGCAAGCTCACTCTTACAGGGGCTGTGTCTGCTGCGAGAAAGCGCGGTGTCAGAAGACGCTGCAGATGTCTCTGCTGAATACGGATTGTGGGAGCGAGTTTGCTCGCGAATAGGTCGGTATATCCACGCAATGTTCAGCGGCTGGAATGCCGTCTTCGCGAGCAAGCTCACTCCTACAGGGGCTGGGTCTGCTGCGAGAAAGCGCGGTGTCAGAAGACGCTGCAGATGTCTCTGCTGAATACGGATTGTGGGAGCGAGCTTGCTCGCGAATAGGTCGATATATCCACGCAATTTTCAGCGGCTGGAATGCCTTCTTCGCGAGCAAGGTGGAGCGCCACCCCGGTCACTCCTACATGGGCAAGCCGTGTCGGGCAGCTTTGTTCAGCGATGCAGCACGAACTGCCCGACGAATTCCACTGCCGTTTCTTCTGATCCATCAGCCACGATCCGGGTGTGCAGCGTCAGGCGCGCACGGCCGCGTCGGTGGTAGAGCTTCACGAATCTCTCCCAGCTCGCTTCATCCGGTGCGTCGCAAATGGCGATGCCATCGCGGGTGACTGGCAGGGGATAACTGATCTGGGCGTCCTGAATCACAATGTGCCCGTCGTCGATCCCGGCTTCCTTGAGCCGCAAGTACAGCCAACCCCAGCCCGCCAGCACCGCGCCGCAGTACAGGCTGCCGCCGAACAAGGTGTTCTTGTGATTGACGTTGGGCGCCAACGGCAGGTGCAGGCGCAGTTGATGGTCTCGCCAGCCCAGCACCTTGACGCCCATCTCCCGGGTGAGGGGAATGTCCCGGTGCAACACCGCTTCCAGGCCTTCAGCGGAAAGACAATCCCGATCAGTCATTGTCGTCGGACCCCGCGCCGTTGAAAGTCAGCCCGTGCTTGCGCAGTTTGTCGTGCAGGGTTTTGCGTGGCAGGCCCAAGGCTTCGGCGAGGCTGCGGACCGAGCTGTGCGGACGGGTCAGTTCGGCGGCGATCAATGCTCGCTCGAACGCCTCGACCTGCTCGCTCAGCCCGCCATTGGACGCCACCAGATCCGGCTGCGCCTCGCCTTCCAGTTCCAGCTCAAGGCCCAAGGCAAAACGCTCGGCGGCGTTCTGCAGTTCACGTACGTTGCCGGGCCAAGTGTGACGCAGCAGCAGCGCCCGATGCCCCGGCTGCAATTCATGGCGGGGCAGACCGTGGCGCAAACTGGCGGTGTCGGCGAAATGCTGGAACAGCACCAACGCGTCTTCGCCACGCTCGCGCAGCGGCGGAATGCGCAACGGCGCGACATTGAGGCGGTAATACAAGTCGGGCCTGAAACGCCCTTGGTCCGCCGCCTGGCGCAGGTCTTCTTTGGTCGCTGCGATCACCCGGATGTCCAACGGGATCTGCTGATTCCCGCCCAGCCGCTCAACCACGCGCTCTTGCAGCAAACGCAGCAGCTTGACCTGAACGTCCATGCTCATGCTTTCGATTTCATCCAGAAACAGCGTGCCGCCGTTGGCGAATTCGAACTTGCCGATGCGCCGCTTTTGCGCGCCGGTGAAGGCGCCCGACTCGTGGCCGAACAGCTCGCTTTCCACCACCGACTCGGCCAGCGCCCCGGCGTTGATCGCCACGAACGGACCATTACGGCGGTTGGACAAATCGTGCAGTGCGCGGGCGACCACTTCTTTGCCGGCGCCGGTTTCGCCAAGAATCAACACGTCAGCCTTGGTCGCCGCCAGCGCGCCGATCTGATCGCGCAGGCGCTGGATGGGGGCGGATAACCCCACCAGTCGCGTGCTCAGTTGCTGACGGTCGCTGAGCTCGAGCCGCAAGCTCCGGTTGTCCAGCACAAGCCTGCGCAGCGCCAGGGCGCGCCGAACGCTGTCGAGCAGTGCGTCGCTGGCAAAGGGTTTTTCCAGAAAATCGTAGGCTCCGGCGCGCATGGCCTGCACCGCCAGCGGCACGTCGCCGTGTCCGGTGATCAGCAGCACCGGCAACTCCGGATCCTGGGCGTGCAGATGGTGGAGCAGTTCGAGGCCGTCGATGCCCGGCATGCGGATGTCACTGACGATTACCCCCGGCCAGTCACGCTCGATGCGCGCTTGCAGGCCTTTGGCGTCGCTCAGCGGCAGGATTTTCAGGCCGGCGAGATCGAGCGTCTGGCTCAGCGCCTGACGCAGGTGCGGGTCGTCGTCGATCAGCACCACCTGAATGCGGCTGTCGATGGCGTCGGTGCTCATGCAGATAAGTCCTCAGACGGTTGAAGGTTGACGCCCGAGGCGCCGGTGCGCATCCGCAACGTCAGCAGCGCACCGCCTTCCGGGTGATTGGCGAACAGCAGCTCGCCGCCCAGTGCGCGCATCAGCGTATCGCAGATCGCCAGGCCCAGGCCGAGCCCTTGGGTGCGCGTCTTGGTGGTGAAAAACGGCTCGCGGGCGTGCTCCAGCGCTTCTCTGGAAAACCCCGGGCCGTTGTCGCGGATGTACAGATTAACGCCCTCGGCGTTGTACTCGGCGCTGATCCACAATTTGCGCGGTGGGCCTTTCTCGGTCAGGGCATCCAGCGCATTCGCCAGTAGATTCCCCAGCACCTGACGCAGCCGCGTCTCGCCGGCCTGCACCCACAAGGTCGCGGCGGGTAAATCGCGGATCAATTCCACTTCCATCGCGCGCCGACGCTTGGCGAGCAGGGCCAGCGCATCGTCCAGCGCTGGCTGCAGCGCCACGCTTTCAGGCGCATGCCGGTCACGCCGGGCGAAGGCGCGCAGGTGCGCAATAATCGACGCCATGCGCCCGGTGAGTTCGCTGATCAGCTTGAGGTTGCCGCGGGCGTCTTCGGTGCGCTGATGATCGAGCAGCACTTCGGCGTTCTCGGCGTAACTGCGAATGGCCGCCAGCGGTTGGTTGAGTTCATGGCTGATGCTCGCCGACATCGTGCCCAGCGCTGACAGCTTGCCGGCCTGAACCAGTTCGTCCTGGGCGCGAAACAGTTCCTGCTGCGCCTGCTCGCGTTCGAGAACTTCCTGACGCAGTCGCTGGTTGACGCCTTCCAGATCGCAGGTCCGCTCGGCGACTCGCACTTCCAGCTCCCGGCGCGCCTTGGCCTCGAAGTTGATGCGATCCAGATAATGGCGGCGGCGCTGCATCATCAGCCCCAATAGAAGCATCAGCACCAGCAACGCACCACCGCCAATGGCAACCACCGTCCGCACCGGCCTCGACACCAGCATCTGGGGGGCGAGGATGTTCACGCTCCAGCCGGTCTCGTCGATCTGCTGGGTTTGCTTGAGCCAGCCGTTTTCATCCAGCTGCAGCGGGCGCGGATCGCGGGTCGGGTAGGGCTGGATGGCGACGATGGCCTGCTTTTCTTCCTCACTGAGCGGGCGCGTGGCGCGGAAACGCCAGGCCGGGTTGGAGGTCAGGATCACCACGCCGTTGTGGTCGGTGACGAGCAACTGTTCCGGCGTTTTGCCCCACAAGGTTTCAGTGAGGTCCAGATCGACCTTGACCACCAGCACACCGATCACAGTGTCGCCGTCGCGCACGGCTGCGGCGAAGAAGTAGCCGCGTTTGGCTGACGTTGTGCCCAGGCCGAAAAAGCGGCCGAGATTGCCAGCCATGGCATTGCTGAAATACGGGCGGAAGGCGAAGTTGCGGCCAACGAAGCTGTCGCGTTTGTCCCAGTTCGACGCGGCGAGGGTGTCGCCATTGGGCGCCATCAGGTAGATCACCTCGGCGCCGGTCTGCCGGGCGGTGTTCATCAGCAGCACGTTGGCCTGGGCTTGCGCCTGTTTGTCCTGGGGGTTCGCCAACATGGCACGCAGCCCGGGCAGGTCGCCGAGAATCTGTGGCAGAACTTCATAGCGGTGCAGCGTGCCCAGCAGGTTGGCGACGTACAGGTCGAGGGTCTGGCGATTCTGGCTCAGCAGCTCATTGCGGTAATAGTGTTCGGCCAGGCGTTCGAGCGGCCACAGCAACGGGGCGAGGATCAGCGCCAGCAAGGCAAGGCTGCGCCAGCGAGGGCGGCGGGGAAGGGCGTTAGTGCTGATCATGGAATCGCCGGTGGGTTCGTTGCGGTGTAGAGCGGCTGCGGATGATTCAGTATTCCGCAGCCGCTCAACATCGAGTCGACCCATTATGCCTACCGCTGCTGCGCTAAGCACTCCAGCAACGCATCGTGCCAGTCGGGCTGGCTGACGCCCCACTCGCGCTGCAACAGGCTGCAATCCAGGCGCGAATTGAGCGGGCGTGCAGCCGGCGTCGGGTAAGCGCTGGAAGCAATCGGCTCAAGGGTCGCGCAGGGTTTGCCGCTGTTGATCAACTGCTGACCAATGGCTTCAGCGAACCCGAACCACGACGTCTCGCCGCTGGCCGTCAGGTGATAAACACCCCAGGCGCCTGGCGCACCGTCAAGCCAGCGTTCGATCAGCGCACCGGTGCTGGCGGCGATGGTGCCGGCCCAGGTGGGTGCGCCGATCTGGTCCGCAACGATCGACAGCTTCTCGCGCTCCTGCAACAAGCGCTGCATGGTCAGCAGAAAGTTGCGCCCGGTCAGGGAGTACACCCAGCTAGTGCGCAGAATCAGGTGCTGCCCGCCCGCTGCGGCGATAGCCCGCTCGCCCGCCAGTTTGCTGCTGCCGTAGACGCCCAGCGGATTCGGCGCGTCGGACTCAACCCACGCGCCAGCCTTGCTGCCGTCGAACACGTAATCGGTGGAGTAGTGAATCAGCGGAATGCCCAGTGCCGCAGCTTCTTCAGCGAATACACCGGGGGACGTCGCGTTAATGGCGAAGGCCAGGTCCGGCTCGCTTTCGGCCTGATCCACTGCCGTGTGCGCGGCAGCGTTGATGATCAGGTCCGGCTTGATGTCGCGAACCACCGGGCGGATGGATTCCGGCTGACTCAAATCCAGCTGATCACGGCCCAGCACGATCAGCTCACCCGTGTTCTGCAGGCGTTGCTGCAGCGCATGGGAGACCTGGCCGTGTTGCCCGCTGATCAAAATGCGCAGCGGCGCACTCACGGGAACAGGTCCGCGTCTTTCAGGAGCTTGCCGACCTGATCCTTGGCCGACAATTGAGGTGCTTCGCTCAAGCCCCAGTCAATGCCCAGCTCAGGATCGTCCCAGCGAATGCAGCGCTCGGCCGACGGCGTGTAGTAGTCGGTGGTCTTGTAGAGAAACTCGGCGTAGTCGCTCAACACCACGAAGCCGTGGGCGAAACCCTTGGGAATCCACAGCTGGCGAGCGTTCTCGGCAGACAGCTCCAGACCGAACCACTGGCCGAACTGTGGCGAGCTGCGACGGATGTCGACTGCGATGTCCAGCACGCTGCCGACGGTCACGCGCACCAGTTTGCCCTGTGGGTTGTCGATTTGGTAATGCAACCCGCGCAGGACACCTTTCTGCGAGCGCGAGTGATTGTCCTGAACGAACTGATCGGCGACGCCGGTGGCCTCGGCAAAGGCCCGGGCGTTGAAACTTTCGTAAAAGAAGCCACGCTCATCGCCGAACACCTTGGGTTCGATGATGAGGACTTCAGGCAACTTGCTGGCAACCACTTTCACTGACTTTCCCCTGCGATCTTGAACAGGTACTGACCGTAGCCGGTCTTGCCGAAATAGTCAGCCCTGTTCAACAGGTGGGCGCGGTCGATCCAGCCGTTCTGGTAGGCGATTTCTTCCAGGCACGCGACCTTCAGGCCCTGACGGTGCTCAATGGTTTGCACGTATTGCGACGCGTCCAGCAGGCTGTCGTGAGTACCCGTATCGAGCCAAGCGAAGCCGCGGCCAAAGCGCTCGACGCGCAGGTCGCCGCGCTTGAGGTAGGCGTTGTTGACGTCGGTAATCTCCAGCTCGCCGCGCGGGGACGGCTTGACGTCCTTGGCGATCTGAATGACTTCGTTGTCGTAGAAATACAGACCGGTCACGGCGTAGCTGGACTTCGGCGCCTTGGGCTTCTCTTCGATGGACAGCGCGTGGCCGTGCTCATCAAAGTCGATCACGCCGAAACGCTCTGGATCCTTCACCCAGTAGCCAAACACGGTCGCGCCGGAGGTGTTGGCCGCCGCACGCGTGAGCTGCTCGCTGAAGTGCTGACCGTGGAAGATGTTGTCGCCGAGAATCAGGCACACCGAGTCATCGCCGATGAATTCTTCGCCAATGAGGAATGCCTGCGCGAGGCCGTCCGGCTTGGGCTGCTCCTCGTAATGAAAGCGCACGCCGAACTGACTGCCGTCACCCAGCAGCGCCCGGTACTGCGGCAGGTCCAGCGGCGTCGAGATGACCAGGATGTCCTTGATCCCGGCCAGCATCAGCACCGAGATCGGGTAATAGATCATCGGTTTGTCGTAGATCGGCAACAGCTGTTTTGAGACCCCGAGGGTGATCGGGTGCAGGCGTGTGCCCGAGCCGCCGGCCAGTACAATTCCTTTAGTCATGCGATCAGTTCCTTCACGTTGGTGCCCAGGCGTTCGCCCTTATAGCTGCCGTCTTGCACGTTGCGGCACCATTCAAGATTGTCGAGATACCACTGCACGGTTTTGCGCAGGCCGGATTCGAATGTCTCTTCCGGTGTCCAGCCCAGTTCGCGCTCGATCTTGCTGGCGTCGATGGCGTAACGCATGTCATGGCCCGGGCGGTCGGTCACGTAGGTGATCAGGTCCGCGTAGTGGGCCACGCCTTTGCGCTGTTCCGGTGCCAGCTCTTCGAGCAGCGCGCAGATGCCGCGCACGACGTCGATGTTCTTTTGTTCGTTGTGGCCGCCGATGTTGTAGGTCTCGCCGACCTGGCCCTCGGTTACCACCTTAAGCAATGCGCGGGCGTGGTCTTCGACGAACAGCCAGTCACGCACCTGCAAGCCGTTGCCGTACACCGGCAGCGGCTTCCCGGCCAGGGCGTTGAGAATCACCAGCGGGATGAGCTTCTCGGGGAAGTGGAACGGGCCGTAGTTGTTCGAGCAGTTGGTGACGACCACCGGCAGCCCGTAGGTGCGCTGCCAGGCGCGAACCAGATGGTCCGACGCCGCTTTGCTGGCCGAATACGGCGAGCTTGGCGCGTAGGGCGTGGTTTCAGTGAACAGATCGTCCACGCCGTGCAGGTCGCCATACACTTCGTCCGTAGAGATGTGATGGAAGCGGAAAGCTGCGCGCTCGGCTTCGGGCAAGGTCAGCCAATAGCTGCGGGTCGCTTCCAGCAGGCTGTAGGTGCCGACGATGTTGGTCTGAATGAACTCCGACGGGCCGTCAATCGAACGGTCGACGTGGGACTCAGCCGCCAGGTGCATGATCGCGTCCGGCTTGAAGCGCGCGAGGACTTTGCTCACCGCAGCCTGATCAACGATGTCTTCTTGCACGAACTCATACCGAGTGTTGTTCGCAATGCCCTGCAGCGACTCAAGATTCCCGGCGTAGGTCAGCTTGTCGAAATTGAGGACGTCGTGATCGGTGTTGTTGATCAGATGACGGATCAGCGCAGAGCCGATGAAGCCGGCGCCACCGGTAACAAGTATTCGCATGGATAAACCTTCTTCCCTGGAAAGACGTAAGACGATAAAGGCGTAGGACGATGGAGCATAGCTTGTGGGGCCTTGCTGACTGACGCAAGGAGCAATCCGCCAACAAGCGATGAAATTAATTGATGGCCCATGGCAATCAGCGCCATTAAACCGCCGCGGATGTTTCACGGGCTTAACGCCTGGCCTATCTATCGGTCCGTTAACGCATTTCTTTATTGGCAAATGGCGCGGGGTTGATTAACGGTCGCGCAACTGGCGATATTGTTCGCGCCTTTCTCTCTCAGGACTCCTTTCATGTCGCTCGACACCTTGATTCGCCGTTCCAGCCTGCCATGCCCGGACGTCGACGCCGTGCATGCCGGTGAATGGCTGGCGACGTATTACGGGCTGTCGGGAACATTAAAGGAGTTGGGCAGCCATCAAGACCGAAACTTCCTGCTGGACTGCGGGGACGGACGCCGTTTCGTCCTGAAGATCTGCCATGGCGCTTACTCAACCACCGAGCTTGCGGCCCAGCATGCAGCGTTGCGGCATCTGGGTGCTGAGCCGCAGGTGCGCGTTCCGGCCGTGATGCCAGGGCTGAACGGTGAAGACTTGTTGTCTGTCGATCACAACGGCAACGCCGTGCACCTGCGCGTTCTCGAGTTTATCGACGGACAATCACTGGCCCACGTCGCCCATCTGAACCGGCACGTCGTGACCGGATTGGCGCAGCTCTGCGCCCGTGTTGATGTCGCGCTGGCCGGTTTCGAGCACCCAGGTCTGGACCGTGTGTTGCAGTGGGACCCGCGGCACGCGTTTGCGTTGATTGAGCATCTGCTCCCGGTCATTGCCGATGCCGACAAGCGCGCCTGCATCGCCGAGGCCGCCGAGCAGGCCCAGGCCTATTTGCTGCCGCTGGTGGCGTCGCTGCCGGTGCAAGCCATTCACATGGACATCACCGAGTACAACGTGGTCTGGGCTCGGGACGCCCATCGCCAGTGGCAGCTTCAAGGGCTGATCGACTTTGGCGATCTGGTCCGCACGTGGCGCATCGCCGACCTCTCGGTGACCTGCGCCGCGCTGCTGCACCATGCCGAGGGGGATCCTTTTTTCATCCTGCCCGCCATTCAGGCTTACCACCAAATCAACCCGCTTCAGAGCGAGGAGCTGCTGGCGCTGTGGCCGTTGATCGTCGCGCGCTCGGCTGTTCTGGTCTTGAGCAGCGAGCAACAGGCGAGCATCGAGCCAGACAACGGTTACATCCAGGCCAATCTGGCCAGCGAGTGGAACATCTTCGACGTCGCCACCTCCGTGCCGATTGCGCTGATGGAAGCGGCGATTCTCGACGCGGTGGGTGAGTGGGAAGCGGACGAAGAAGCCGAGGCGTTTTCGCCGCTGTTGCCGAGTTTGAGCGGGCAAGGTTTTACCCTTATCGATCTGGGTGTGCTCAGCGAGCATTTCGTGGCGGGCAACTGGGAACACAGTGGCATCGACGAACAACTGCTGAAAGACGCGGCTCAACACCACGGCCTGGCGGCCAGCCGCTATGGCGAATACCGGCTGTCCCGCACGCTGCCGGACAGCGCGAAAGAGCCGGACACCTTCGCGCTGCACACCGAATTGCAGATCCCCCACGGCACCGCTGTCCATGCGCCATTTGCCGGGAGCCTGCGTCACACCGCCGACGGCGCGTTGCAGTTGGTGGGCGCGGAAGTGAGTCTGCGCCTGTGGGGCGTGCGTTCTGATTTCGACTCCGGCGTCGAGTTCGACGCGGGCGACGTGATCGGGCAGGGCGGCGGCGCGTTGATCGTGCAGCTGTGTTCGGAGCCGGACGTGAGCCCGCCGCTGTTCACCACGCCTTCGCGGGCAGCCGCCTGGCGTGCGTTGTGTCCGTCCCCCAAAGGGCTGCTGGGTTTTGATTGCGATGCGCCCGCACTGGCAGATTCCGCCGCGTTGCTCGCCCGTCGCGACGCCAGTTTTGCCCGTTCGCAAAAGCATTATTACCAAGCCCCGCCGCAGATTGAGCGCGGCTGGCGCAACCACCTGATCGACCTGCAGGGCCGTTCTTATCTGGACATGCTCAACAACGTCGCGGTGCTCGGTCATGGCCATCCACGCATGGCTGAGGTTGCGGCGCGGCAGTGGTCGCTGCTCAACACCAATTCACGCTTCCATTACGCGGCGATCGCCGAGTTTTCCGAGCGGCTGCTGAAGCTGGCGCCCGCTGGCATGGACCGGGTGTTTTTGGTAAACAGCGGCACCGAGGCGAATGATCTGGCGATTCGTCTGGCCTGGGCCTACAGCGGCGGCCGCGACGTCCTGAGCGTGCTGGAGGCTTATCACGGCTGGTCGGTAGCGACAGATGCCATCTCGACATCCATCGCCGACAACCCGCAAGCGCTGAGCACGCGTCCCGACTGGGTCCATCCTGTGGTCGCGCCCAATACCTATCGTGGCGAGTTTCGTGGCGCGGACAGCACGCCGTTCTACCTGCGCAGCGTAGACGCGCACTTGACCGCGCTAAAGGAGCAAGGTCGGCAAGTGGCGGGCTTCATCTGCGAACCGGTATACGGCAACGCCGGCGGGATTTCGTTGCCGCCGGGTTATCTGCAGCAGGTGTACGACAAAGTCCGCGCCCAAGGCGGGGTGTGCATCGCCGATGAAGTGCAAGTGGGTTACGGCCGTCTCGGTCATTACTTCTGGGGCTTCGAAGAGCAGGGCGTGACGCCGGACATCATTACCATGGCCAAAGGCATGGGCAACGGTCATCCCCTCGGCGCCGTCATCACCCGTCGCGAGATCGCGGAGGCGCTAGAGGCCGAGGGCTATTTCTTTTCGTCGTCCGGCGGCAGCCCGGTGAGTTGCCGCATCGGCATGGCAGTGCTCGACGTCATGGAGGAAGAAAAGCTGTGGGAAAACGCCCGCGTGGTGGGCGGCTATTTCAAGGAGCGCCTGCTGGCGCTGATCGACAAACATCCGCTGGCCGGGGCCGTCCATGGTTCAGGGTTCTACCTGGGGCTTGAGCTGGTTCGTGACCAGGAGACGCTGGAGCCTGCAACCGAGGAAACGGCCTACTTGTGTGATCGTCTCCGTGAGCTGGGGATCTTCATGCAGCCTACGGGGGATCATCTGAACATCCTTAAGATCAAACCGCCAATGGTGACCAGCCGCCGGAGCGTGGACTTCTTTGTCGACAGCGTGTCGAAGGTGCTCAGTGAGCTGGAGAGTTGAGTGGGCTGTCCCAGCCTTGAATTGGCCGATATATATCGGTGTAAATTGCCACGGCAAGCGCAGGAAGCTTGATTAATGTTTTTAAATCCGATTTTTATCGTCTATAACGTCTCTCTTATTTTGCTGTAGACGCCCTCGTCGTTTCATGGAGTTCTGATTACTGTGACCACTCTCAACAGCACCCCCCGCGCCGATGGCTTCTACATGCCTGCCGAGTGGGCGCCGCAGACGCAAACCTGGATGATCTGGCCCGAGCGCCCTGACAACTGGCGTCTGGGCGGCAAGCCCGTGCAGAACGATCACGTCGCAGTGGCCAAGGCCATCGCCCGTTTCGAGCCTGTCACCGTTGGCGTCTCGGCCGCACAGTACGACAACGCCCGCGCACGACTGAATGTGCCCAACATTCGCGTCGTCGAGCTGAGCAGTAACGACGCTTGGGTGCGCGATAGCGGCCCTACCTTCGTTATCAACGACGCGGGCGAGGTTCGCGGCGTCAATTGGGGCTTCAATGCCTGGGGCGGTTTCGACGGCGGGCTTTACGCACCGTGGAACCTGGATGAACAGGTCGCCAGCAAAGTGTTGGAAATCGAGCGCTGCCCGCGCTATGTCACCGAAGGTTTCGTGCTGGAAGGCGGTTCGATCCACGTCGATGGCGAGGGCACGCTGATCACCACCGAAGAATGCCTGCTCAATCGCAACCGCAACCCGCACTTGTCCCGCGAAGACATCGAAGCCGTGCTGCGCGATCACCTGTCGGTCGAAAAAATCATCTGGCTGCCGGATGGTTTGTACAACGACGAGACCGACGGGCATGTGGATAACTTCTGCTGCTACGTACGCCCCGGTGAAGTGTTACTCGCCTGGACAGATGATCCGAAAGACCCCAATTTCCCGCGCTGCCAGGCAGCGATGAAGGTGCTGGAAAATGCCCGCGACGCCAAGGGACGTCCGTTTGTCGTACACAAGATGCCGATCCCGGGTCCGCTGTATGCCACCGAAGAAGAGTGCGCCGGGGTGGATCAGGTGCACGGCAGTCAGGAGCGCAACCCATCGGTGCGTCTGGCCGGCTCGTACGTGAATTTTCTGATCGTCAACGGCGGGATCATTGCCCCGTGTTTCGACGATCCGATGGATGACACGGCCCGCCAGATCCTCCAGCAGCTGTTCCCGGAACACGAGGTGGTCATGGTCCCTGGCCGCGAAATGCTACTGGGCGGAGGCAACATTCACTGCCTGACGCAGCAGCAACCGGCCCCCCACCGGGGCTGAGTTGGTTCGCTTCTTGCTGTCATCAAGCCCATCAGACGATGGGCTTTTTTATGGGCGGACGGTTTCCGGTCAGCCGTAGGAAGATGGGATCCCAGCGGTGCGTAAATGCCCCCGCAAGGTCGTCCGTCTGTAACAAAAGCTCCGTAGATTTCGCAGTCCACGACATAAGAGGTTGTCCTTATGAACGCAGGTCATGAGTTGCGAGTGACTCGAGGTTTTTCTGCGAGCAGTGAAGCACGGCAGATGATGGCGGACTGGTTACGGACGACCCGGATCCCGATGGTGCCCATGCACGACGAACAGGCGCTGAAACAACGGGGCGATTTTCGCAAGATGCTAACGAAGCGGTACCCCAGCGGGCTGATCAACGACGCCGAGATCGAAGCGTTGCTGGGCGTGCTCCACAGCTGACGAAGTTAGAGCAACAGGCATTACAGGGCCTCCGTTTGACTCCCATCAAATTGACACCATCGGCAGACGGGGGATAGCATTCGCGCCTCCACCGCCTGTGGCCTAGCGCCATGTACGTGCATCAGTAGTCCACTGCGATGATTTCGTGCGGGCTTCCGGAACGGTTCCAGTCCCGGAAGACGCAACTGCCCACCCGGGGCATTTGCCACAGCGCGCGATTAATCCGCTCACAAGGACAACAAGATGAAACAGCGTATCGGCCTGCTCGCTCTGGGCATCCTCGCCGCCACTCACGCCATGGCGGACGGTCAGGCAGATTCCAAAGGATTTGTTGAAGACAGCAGCCTGAAGATCAATCTGCGCAACGCCTACATCAATCGCGATTACAAAAACGGACCGCAGGACCGCTCGGAATGGGGTCAGGCGTTCATGGCCGGCTACACATCCGGTTTCACCCAAGGCCTGGTGGGCGTTGGCGTTGACGCTTTCGGTCTGTACGCCGCGCGTCTGGACGGTGGCAAGGGCAAGAGCGGCGCGGGCGGCATTGATTTCTTCAAGCAGGGCGACAGCGGCAACGCGGCGGACGACCTGTCGCGCTTTGGCGGCGCGGTCAAATTCCGGGTGTCCAATACCGAACTGAAGTACGGCGACATGATGCCGGAGCTGCCGGTACTCAATTACGACAACTCTCGCCTGCTGCCTGAGTCGTACACCGGCACCATGATCACCTCCAAAGAGATCAAGGGCCTCACGCTGGTGGCCGGCCGCTTTACCGCCGAAACCCGCAAGAGCGCCGAAGGCCGCGACAGCGGTGATCTGAAGAGCATCAACGTCTACGGCGGCAGCTACAAATTCACCGAGGCCCTCAGTGCCGCGTTTTACGCCTCCGACGACGAAGACGTGCTGAAGAAGCAGTACGTGAACCTGAACTACGTCTGGGCGATGCCGAAAGATCAGTCGCTGACCTTCGATTTCAACGGCTACAAGACCAAGCTGGACAAAGACTTCGCCGTCGACGACGCCCGCGACAACAAGATCTGGAGCCTGGCGGCGACGTGGGCGGTGGGCATCCACTCGTTCACGATCGCGCATCAGCGCAGCACCGGCGAGACCGGTTACACCTACGGCGGCTACCGCAACGCAGGCGGCACCGGCGATGGCGGCAATACCATCTACCTGGCGAACTCCTACTGGTCGGACTTCAACGGCAAAGACGAGCGTTCGTGGCAGGTGGGCTATGGCGTAAACCTGGGCACCGTTGTGACTCCAGGCCTGAGCTACCGCGTGGCCTACGTGCGCGGCGACAACATCGACGATGGCAGCGGTCGGGGCCGTGGCGAAGAGCGCGAATTGTTCAGCCAATTGACCTACGTGGTCCAGAGCGGCCCGGTCAAAGACCTCTCGGTACGCCTGCGCAACTCGTTCCTGCGCGTCTCCAACGATGTGGATCAATACAACGTTGGCGGTAACGAAACACGGATCTTCGTCGATTACCCGATCAACGTGTTCTGATGTCGATCGGCTGAAGAGCTGACTGATTTACCCTGACGTCCCAGTCGCAAGATCGGGGCGTTCTGCTATGAGCCTTCACCGCACTGGCGATCCTGCCCGCTCTGCCGCTACCATCGCGGCATCCCACTCCAGCCGGTTTCATCATGGCAATCGCCGCGCCACCCGACCTCTCCAATACCGCCGTCCCCGTGCAGCCTTTGTCACGGACGTATCCGCGCGGCTTGTACATCGAGCCCCATGAGCATGAGTGGGGGCAGGTGCTGTACGCGATGTCGGGCGTGATGTGGGTCGAGACGCCCAACGAAGCGCTGGTCGTGCCACCACAGCGCGCGGTCTGGTTGCCGCCCGGCGTGCCCCATGGCATCCGCGTGGTGTCGGATCTGGAAATGCGCAACATCTACCTGCGCCCGGCGCTCGCCCGAACCCTCGACACCACGGTTCAGGTCCTGGAAGTCGGTCGCTTGTTGCGCGAGCTGATCGTCGGTCTGGTGGCCGAGCAGGACAAGGAATCGGACTACTACGATGCCGTGGTCAATCTGGCGTTGCTCGAACTCAAGCGCGCCCGGCGCTCGCTGCTGAAAGTGCCGATGCCCGATGACAGCGACCGCCGGCTGATGAACGTCTGTCAGGCGGTGATGATCGAGCCGTCCATCGACGTGTCGTTCGAGCAGCACGCGGAAAACGCCGGCGCCAGTGTGCGAACGTTGTCGCGGCTTTTCCAGGCAGTGCTCGGCATGGGCTTCGCCGAATGGCGGCGGCAGGTGCAACTGGCGACCTCGGTGGCGGAGATCATTCAGGGCGTGCCGGTCAATGCCATCGCCCGTTCAATGGGGTATTCACCGAGCAGCTTCAGCGACATGTTCCGCCGCGAACTGGGCATGGCGCCTTCCCAGTACCCGGTCATTGATCCATCCCACTAGCGCCTGCGCCGACTCTGTCCGAAATTCAGAAGCACTTGGCCGGTAGCGCTCGCCGGCCCTCCTTACACTCTGGTCATCGCTTAACGCAGTCGCGCCGCCGCCATCGAGCTGCGCGTCCCACGCACCGGAGTTTGTCATGAGCTACGTCATTTCCCTCGCAATCGGTATCGCCGTCGGGTTGCTGTATGGCCTGCTGGACTTCCGCTCACCGGCACCGCCTCTCGTCGCACTGGTTGGCTTGCTCGGCATGCAGGCCGGTGAATGGCTATGGCCAGTGGGCAAGCAGTTCTTCTCCAACCTGGCCTCCTGAATCGACGACCTCCCTTTCCCCACTTCGGATGAACCCATCATGAAAGCACTGCAATTCTCCCGCACCGGCGACCTGGCTGCGCTGGAAGTCGTCGATCTGCCCACGCCTGTCCCCGCGGCCGGCGAAGTTCTGGTGCAGATCAAAGCCGCAGGCCTGAACCCCAGCGACGTCAAAAACGTCCTTGGCCGCTTCCCCTACACCACGATGCCGCGCATTCCGGGTCGTGACTTCGCGGGCGTGGTCGTTGAAGGACCGCAAGAACTGATCGGCAAGGAGGTGTGGGGCACCGGCAAGGAGATCGGCTTTGTCCGCGACGGCTCCCACGCGGGCTACATCACGCTGTCGGCCAAGGGCGTGGCGATCAAGCCGGCGTCGCTGAGCTTCACTCAGGCCGCCAGTCTGGGCGTCCCGTACACCACGGCGTGGGACGCACTTGAGCGCAGCCTCGTGCAGGCCGGCACTCGGCTGCTGGTCATCGGTGCCAATGGCGCAGTGGGAAGCGCCGCCATCGCACTGGCGAAAGTGCGCGGCGCCCAGGTGCTGGCGGCGGTGCGTAAAACGGACCAACTGCAAGCGCTGCAAGAGCAAGGCTTCAACGCGATCCAGCTCGACAAGCCAGAAGACCTGGGTGCTCAAGTGAACGCTGTTTTTCCAGGCGGCGCCGACGTGATCTTCGACACCACCGGCTTCTGGCTGCCGGCGGCTGTCCCTGCATTGGCGCAATTCGGTCGCATCGCAATCATCGCCGCGCCGGTGGACGGCCACGTGCAATTGCCGGCGCTGGCGCTGTACCGCAAGGGCGGTTCGGTGGTTGGGATCAACTCGCTGCTGTACGGCGTTGAAGCCTGCGCGCGAATGCTTGAACAGTTCGGCAAGCAGTTCGACGACGGCACCTTGCCGCGGCCGACCGGGCTGCTTGAGTCTCCACTGGAAGAGGGCCTGGCGCGTTACGCCGAAGTCAATCAGGGCGGCGCCGACAAGGTGATTCTGCTGCCGTGACAGACGAGCATGGGCGTTAGTGCAGGGCTGACCCGATCACTGGACGGGCAGCCCTTTCAGATAGTCATGCTGAACGCGTTTGATCGACCCGTCTGCCTGAAGCGTGTCGATCGCTGCCTTCAGCTTCTCGACCATCTGGGGGTCGCAGTCCTTCGAGCACGCCAGATACAGATCGGCGGTCATCAACGCTCGGCTCATCATCAGCGGGCGATCGCTGATCTGCTTCCAGATGTAGAGCGTTTCCGGGACGCCGTTAAACCACGCATCTACCCGGCCCTTGAGCAGCATCAGCGCCGGGTTCTCGCCGATCTTCAGCGGATAAATCTGAGCCGCTGAAAAACCTTCCTCACGTAGACGCGTCTCCTGCGCCGAGCCACTGCCGACAGCGATCATCTTGAAGGTCTTGCGCGCCTCTTCAAAACTCTCGACGTGACGATCAAGGCTGAAAAACGCCCGGTCCATCGTCATCAGCGGAGCGATCCAGGTGAAGCTGTCTTCCCGGCTTTGAGTGCGGGTCAGCGGCGCAATAAGCTTGTTCGCCCCAAGCGCCACATCGCGTTGCGCGCGCGGCCACGGCGGCGACAGCAAGTGAGCGGAATACCCCGCCATCGCCATGGCCTGAAGGCTGATGTCGCCCGCGATCCCGTGCCGGTCGCCTTGACTGTCCATCGTCAGTGGCGGCGCTTCGGCCACGAACAAGTCGACGGTCGGCAGCGCAAACGCTGCTGACGAGCACGCCAACAGCGCGCTGGCCGCGCAATGGATACAGCGGGAAATCCATTTCATGGCAGTCATGCTCAAAGGGAATAGGGCGCCGGGACAGTCCTTGTGCCAGGTGTGTTATCCAGTCTGGCATCGGTTTGTCATCTCTGCCGGGCGCAGTGCGCATCCAGCGTCGATTCCGGGGGAATATTTGAGCGAAGGCGAATTAGGTCTTGTTGTGCTCATTGGTGTAGCGCCCGCTCAGCACCCAGCCACATTCCAGCAACGTCTCGATCCAGTCCTCGTACGAGTCGTCCACGTCCAGCAGGTTCATGAACTGGTCCTCGATATGGCACCGAAAGGTCTGCTCCTCGACGTTCCACTCCACATCCCGAATCCGCCAGACGCGTTGCATCGGCAGCTGAATGTTCAAGCCATGAAAGGGGACGAACGGCAGCTCCACTTCGTAGAGCAGCTTGGACCATTCGGACGAAATCTCCGGGGTCTGGTGGGTCCAGACATACTTGATCAATCGGACTTTGTGCACGGTTGGGCCTTCTATCGTGATTCTGATGGCGGGTCGCTGTCCTGACGCAGACGCGAGGGCCCGTTGGATGGGTATACGTTACTCGATGGGGGCGGGATGGGGGAGGGGGCGCTTTGAATCTAACGGACGCCATTTGAAGCTGACGGTTTGGTTCTCTCATGGAGGCAGTCGTTTAGGCGTGATCCCGGTGAACGACTACGTTGAGCCCTTCTTCCATATCTGGGGCGACAAAGTAGCTGGTGATCAAATCGAACTCAGCGTCAGTCGCTGCGAAGTCATGTTCGCCGCGCTCGTTTCTGAGGTGCAGCCGGGCCCGGCAAGTTTCGTCGTCGACGTCGATGAAATGAAGGCTGTGAGAGGCTTGGGCGGTATCCGCCAGACTGCGTAACCATTGGCGGTCTGCGGGAGTGTTGGCGGGGAAATCAAGAACCACATTGATCCCGGCCTTCAGCATGTCGATGACCAGAGGACCTACGACATCTCGGAGTCTTCTTGAGAGCGTTACGTAGTCGGCGACCGAGTGGATCTGGTCTGGGTAGAGCCTTGAGAGCCAACGGTCTTCGGTCAGCAGGATCGCTGCGTGTTCGGTTTTTATAGAATTAGCTAGGGTGGATTTCCCGGATGCGATTTTTCCGCACAGGAGGTGGAGTTTGGGGTTGGCCATGGAGACGCGTCCTTATGTCGAAGCACGATGATGCCCGTGGATTGGGGCCGGGACAATGAGGGGCTGTGTCGACTGAGGCCCTGTCATTTGGTTATGGAACGCGCAAACAAAATAGGCCTACCTTTCGGTGAGTCTCTTTGCTGAATCTGGTGCGGCACCAGGAGTCGAAGTCTGTAATAACTATCTGATTTTCATAGATTTTTTAATAACTTATACTTCATTCTATCCCTAAAACTATCCTTTGGCAGTCGCCTGATGTTTGACATGCGCGGCATAAGACGGACTTTGAACATATGGCCGATAGATGACAGCGTACCCTTCTTAAAGAACCGGACGGTTGCGGGGGGCAGCAGGCTGCCCCCCGCTGAGCTTGGCGTAGGGAACTATCGGTCAAAAACTGCCTTGGATCGTGGTCTCATACCAAGCAAAACCTAATAACAACACTGTCTGGGAAAAGGCTGCTCAAAAGCTATCTGATATATACTCCGATAATATCTTTAAAAATAACAGCCCCCTTAGCATCAGTTACTACAGCTTCCATGGTATGCAACCCGCGATACGCTGTCGAATCCGTATGGATCTGAGGGGCAGCCCTAAAGAAACTTGTCAAATAGTTGTTGTCTTTAATAACTGAAGTTTTTGTAATAGGGAAAGTCCCTCGCTGCCCTTTCAGCTGAGCTTCTGTACCATGATTTCGCTTTGTCAACTTCAGCTCGAGGGGGAAGTCTTGGCTAGCATGAACCGACTTGTCAAATATAACTTTGAATTTAAGGCTGAGGTTTTTGTTGAGCATTCTTGAAATCGACGGGTACTCAACCAAAGTATTTCCATCTGCAATGAAGCACTTAAAAGATATGCCAGGGCATGACACCACCATCGAGTTTGGATGCGATTCTTTTAGCTCAGTTGCAAATGGTAGCAAATCTCTATACTTAGCATGATCCAGCTCCCTTACCTTGTATGTGTGAACCCGTCCTTCTCGATCCGTATATGACTTAGGGAGATTCGGCAGGGGGATAGTTTCTATCTCGCCGTATTTATTTTTTTGGGTGCGAGTTCTGATTTTTGTGTAATCCTCAGGAAGATCAATTTCTTCCATGATACTTCGACCAAGCATCGATTTGTTCTTGCCAGCGATACCTTGAAGCTTCGCCGCAACATCTACAAAGAAGGATGTTGGAGTTACTTCGTAAACTCCTCTAAATCCGTAAGACGCCCACAACACGTCATCGTGAGAGCCGTAGTCCAAGCCAATGCGAAAACCCAAATAATCTGCCTTGGGATTCTGAAAATATTTCTGCTCAAGAACAGGAATGATGGTTCCCGTCATCAAGGACTCAAGAACTGAAACGCAATTAATAGCATTAATTATGCTGTCGTCTTTATCCTGTGCTTTACCTCCAAAGAAAGCTAGCAAGGCGTCTCCCATAAACCGATGAACATGCCCGTCCATGGCTCGCACGGTTTCAGCTGCAGCTTTCAAAATCGTATTCTTGATAGCCACGACTTCATGAAGCTCATATATAAAAGTAAGTCTTGTTGAGTTTTTTATATCTAGAAAAAGCGAGCAGATGTAATGATTCTCCTGGTCATCAGTTTCCGCGAGATGCACAAAGTCAGGATGAGTTCCAATTTTACCTTGGTTAACTCCATCCCTTCTAAACGAAGTGCGAATATCCTGCTGGATTGCTTCCTGATCAAAAGCATCTGATGTCGCTAGTGATTTTTCAACATGTTCATTCAAGCTTTCCATTGATGCGCGCCCCAGCGAAGCATCCATTGCGAAAGACTTATTTTTATTGCTCTTCTTTATTTCCGAATCCAACATCCGGGCAAAAGATTCTCTTGAAATACTTCTCTTCAACACAGATCCCTCTACGAAAAAGCATTAATAACAAAAGCTACAAGAAATACTGAGACACACAAAAAATGAACACACAGAACAACGGACAATTTTTGTATGATCCAAAATTTTCGGTCGACAATTTTTGCCAAAGTAAATACTTGGCCACTCAAATCATTTAGGTAGTCTTCATCAGAGACTTCAATGATTCGTTTTGCGTAACCATCAGAACCGCTTTTAGCGCCTGCTATATCTCCATAAAAAATTAGCGACTCTCCTCTGTTTTTTTTTGGACTACTAAATGTCACAGGGAATATAGTAAAGCATGCCATTAGCATACAGGTAACAGCGGCAATCAAGCTAAAACAACCAAACAAGCCAATGCACACGATAATTTGAGTTGTATTTGCCACTTCCAGCTTACCAAGCAAAGCAAATATTAGTGCAATTACTGCCGCGCAGTAAGACATGATAATTGTACACTTGGTGTTGGTCGTGCCAATGTAAACATCTATCCGTTTAATTACCTCAAACTGATTTTTTATCTTTTGCTCTATAACCTTGCTCAAATCATCACCTTGCTGCTTACAATCAGTCATGGATTTCCCTATGATATAACTGGGAGGTTAGGTCGAAGCGCAATAATACATAGCATATACCGAAGCTGTAGCGACGATAGCTCAGCGCCATCACCACGTCTAGCGATGGTCAATGGGTCTTCTTCTCTTGACTAATTTGCTGCTTTAGAGATTGAAAATCCATGACGCTTCTAAACGTCGAGCAAGCAGCCGGACAGTCAGCAAGTAGTAGTATCGCGTAGCGTCGCTGTGTTGACGCATGCGATGTTCGAGAAACCAAGCCAAATTTTTTCTTTGCCAAGCCCAAGGTGTTTCTCGCTGCCAGCGCTCTGCAATTGCAGCCTGGATGATCTGCGCCTGCCGCAAATGACGTTGCCGTGTAGCGTGGGACCCAGTCAGCACCCCTGCTAGAAACAACCCATATCGAATGGCTTACTCATGCTCGCCCACCAATGTAGGCCGCGACCACGTCGATCCGACAGTGCCCTAGCTCATAGCTGATTTGTCTCCGGGCCTCATGATCAAGATTTCTATCTAGCTGAAAACATCGACCGCCGTTGAGAGGCGCGCGGTGTTGGGTGATTTGCTCATAGCGCTCACATGCGTACGCCGCTCGTAGCTCATGAAAGCCTTTGAGCTTGTGTGCGTGCAGGGTATCCCTCGCATGGCGGATGACTTGTTACAGAAGGTTCACGTAGCTTTCATCAGGCGCAACCAGGTTGCAGCTACCGGGAGGCGACGCCTGCCGTGCAAACCCAAGTGCACCTCGAACACAGCAGCGGTAGGAGCGCCCGTCTCTTTCCGGGAGAACGAGACGGGTGAAGGTTGGCGCAGGGAAATGCCTACGCGAATAGATCGCAGTAGGGCAGCTACAAAGACGAACCGCCCACCTTGGCGATCGACACCTCAATCAACGCCCGCGCTGCATCAAGCTGATGCACCACCAAGCGCGCCAACGGGCGGAATTCCAGCGTGCAGTTATCTGCGACTTCGTAGGCGGTGGCTGCGGCGCAGGCGAGGTATTCGGAGGCGGTGAGCAATGCGTCCTCAGCTCTGACGCCGGGCTTGACCGAGAACAGGCTCAGGTTGCCGAGGTTGGCGTTAGTGCAGGTTGATTGGGGGGCGGGTGTTTCGGGTGGGTGAGGGGTGGATCTGATCATGGTGTCTCTCCTGACTTGGATGAGACCGACACCGTTCGCGACTAAACGAATGGGTGGCGGCTGTACGCGGGTTAGTCGACCGGGAAGTCAGGCACCCGGCGCACCCGAAGGTGCCCCTCGTACAGCCACCATAAAAGGACAGAACCGATGTCGATGACAGCGGCTCAGGTTATGGGGCGTTACGCGCCTGACGTGTTCGGGCGACTAAACCCGGTCGTTGTTCGCAACGACAAGCGGGAAGGTAGTCGCCGGATCAGACACGTTCAAGCGGTCGGGAGGATATCGCTTAATTTCAGAAGCGTCCTACGGGATTTCGGACTTTTTGTGGGGGTTGGGCGGGGAGGTAGGACGGTAGTGCGGCGGAGGGCGCTTTCGCGGGCAAGCGCGCGCCTACGCGGATTGGCAGTGTGGCATTTGGCACAAACAAAAAAGGCCCACCTTTCGGTGAGCCTCTTTCGCTATATCTTGGTGCCGGCACCAGGAGTCGAACCCGGGACCTACTGATTACAAGTCAGTTGCTCTACCAACTGAGCTATACCGGCGTTGTGGGCGCTGATTATAGGGATTTGATCTGGCGAGTAAAGCCCTAATTTCAGTTTTTTCGCGGCCCTTATGCCGGAAGGTGATAACCGTTATTCACATTCCGCACAAACCGAAGGCGACGATCGGTCAGATTCAGGAACCATTCTCAATCGTTCGCAAGCTACTGTTTTAGCGCCAATTTTATGCTGGCCAAAAAATGAACAAATGGTTACATCCCCTCCAAAGCAGGATTTCCGGGCGTTCGCTGGAATTTAATCAACAGACTTATCCACAGGCACGTGCGTCAAAAAATGCTCAAGGCCGTTCTGCAAGAATGAGCAGATTCCGCGGAGTGACTTGGCTGTCGCAGAAGGTGCCGATGCGTACGTCGTACCCGCGTTCAGTCAGATAAAGCGCGCGGTCGAGGATGAGCCACATTTCCAGCGGTCGGCGGAAGAGGTTGCGCAGCAGTTCGAGGTTGCGCACTTCGGCCAAGCGCGCCCATCCCGCTGCTTCAAGGGCGGTCCAGTCCTGACTGCCGGGGGAGGGCAGTTGCTTGAGTTCGGCGAGGTCGCGGCAGTAGTCGGCGTAGGGTTTGTCGAGCCAGGCGCTGGGCAGCGAAGGCGTTGGCAAATAGTCGTCGACGCCGCGTAGCTGTCGCTGCAGCAGGTCGAAGCCGAGGCGTCGGGCCATGGAGGTGTCGCGTTGGCGGCGTACGCGGGCGCCAGCGGTGACGGTTTCGCTGAGGGGCAGGCCGAGGTCATCGACTGAGAGCGTAAGCGCGGACGCTTGGCCCTGCTTGGAGATCGGAACATAGCGCTCACCGGCGATGCGGTTGTAGCAGCAGGGCGCGATGGCCAGTTGTTGGCAGTGGGCGTCGCTGGCAAGGTGCATGAGGCGCACATGAAGATCGCCGCAGGCGTGGAGGGCGACGGGCGTGTGATGGGCTTCCAGGCGCGAGCCGGCATCGTTGGCCATGACGTCTTGATGCAGATGGTCCGCGGTGATGCCCAGTTTGTCGCTGAGTTGCCGTCCTGCTTCAACCAGGTGCGCGTCGTATTCCAGGCAGGTCAGGGCTTGGCCACCATGGGCGAGGCGCCGACCTAGATGGCCTTTGCCCGAGCACCAGTCCAGCCAGTGGGTTGGCTGCCGCTGGAAGCTCAAGCTGCTGGCGAAGGCTTCGATTTGCTGCCATTTGCGGCCGGGCACGTCGACGCTCATGCGCGATGGCACAGGCTCCAGGCTAACGGGGGGCAACGCGTCGATCTCGCTTAACGCCTTCGACAGCGAGGCCAACTGAGCAAAGGGCTGCGGCGCATCGAGCTGTTCGGGATGGTTGTGCGCAGTTTCTGCCTCTTCGAGCGAACGTTGTCGCAGCCAGCGTGATAGCTCCGGGTGCTGCGCTTCCCACGGCAGGTGGCGATGGGTGAAGGGGCGCGGGCGCCACAGGGCCTGATGCTCTAGGAGGAAGGCATCGAGCGCGGTGAATTGGGATTGGAGTTGGGCGGGTGTGAGTGGCATTGGGTTATGGCAGTTGAGCGGTGATGTGCAGCATACGGTGATTCAGGGGCAGGGCAGCGCTCATCAGGCATGGAAATCTATGGCGGCTGAGCTGCCGCCTTCGTGAGCAAGCTCACTCCCACATGGACCGTGTTTAATGCGCGAAACCCCGGCGTCTGAACGACGGGGGATCTCCGCTAGGATGCGCCTCGGTCCTCACCGCCCTTGGCTGGCATCCACCCGCAAATACCGCTCCAGCAGTTTGAAGCCTTGCACCAGCACGAACGACATCACCAGATAGATCAACCCGGCGATGAGGAAGGTCTGCTCCGGCATGTAGGTCCGCGCGTTGATGGTGCGGGCCATGCCGGTGATGTCGAGCAGGGTCACGGTGCTCGCCAGCGCGCTGGCCTTGAGCATCAGAATGACTTCGTTGCTGTACGCGGGCAGGCCGATGCGTGCGGCGCGGGGCAGGATGATGTACAGCAGCGCTTTGCCTTTGGACATGCCCAGTGCGCGCGCCGCTTCGATTTCGCCGGGCGGCACGGCCTGAATGGCGCCGCGCAGGATCTCGGCGATGTAGGCGGTCGTGTGCAGCGTCATGGTCAGCGCCGCGCAGAAGAACGGATCGCGCAGGTACGGCCAAAGCGGACCTTTGGTGACGACCTCGAACTGCGCCAGGCCGTAATAGACCAGAAACAGCTGCACCAGCAGGGGCGTGCCACGGAAAAAGAAGATGTAAGCGTAGGGGAGCGCCCGAACGTAGGGGTTACGGGAAGCGCGGGCGATGCCCAGCGGAATGGCAAGGATGAGGCCGGCAATCACCGCGACGGCGACCAGTTCCAGCGTGACGGTGGCGCCGTGCAGCAGTTTCGGCAGCCATTTGAGGACGAATTCCCAGCTCATGACGCGCTCCTCGCAAAGCCCACCGAAGCGCGTTTTTCCAGCCACGCCAGGCCCATCATCGACAGCGCGGTCATGCACAGGTACATCAGCGCCGCGACCATATAAAAGGTGAAAGGCTGCTTGGTGGACGTAACGGCGATCTGCGCGTGACGCATGACCTCCTCAAGCCCGATGACCGAGACCAGCGCGGTGTCCTTCATCAGGATCATGAACAGATTGCCCAGCCCCGGCAGTGCAATGCGCCACATCTGCGGCATCACCAGCTTGAAGAAGATGCGCGAGCGCGACATGCCCAGCGCCAGCCCGGCCTCGCGATGGCCTTTCGGGATCGACAGCATGGCGCCACGAAACACCTCGGTGGCGTACGCGCCGAAGCACAGGCCCAGGGCAATGACGCCAGCAGCGAAAGCGCTCAGCGACAGGTTCGGAATATCGAACAGCTTGCCGATCGCCCGCATCGAGCTGACCGTGCCGAAGTAGATCAGCAACACCCACAGCAATTCGGGGATGCCGCGCACCAGCGTGGAATAGGTGCCGCCCAGCCACTGCAAGGCACGATTCGGCGACGTTTTTGCCAGCGCCCCGAGCAGGCCGAGGACGAGACCCAGGCAGAGGGCCGACAGCGCAAGTTGGAGGGTCATCAGCATGCCGGCGGCCAGGGCCGGGCCGAATCCATAGAGATCGAAGTTCATGGCGTTGTTTGTCTAAAGGACAGACGCCGCCGTCTGCACGAGCAGGCGGCGGCGATGGTCAGGCAGGTCAGAGGATGCTGAACGGAAAATACTTGTCGTTGATCTTCTTGTAGGTGCCGTCGGCGATGATTTCTTTCAGCGCTTCGTTGAGCTTGTCGCGCAGCGGATCGTCTTTGCGCACGGCGATGCCGATCTTGTCGTCAACCGGCAGCGCGTCACCCTTGAACTCGAAGCTCTGGCCTTCCTTGCCTTTCAGCCACTCGTAGCTGGCGTATTTGTCGCCGAGCAGTGCGTCGAGGCGGCCCGAAGCCAAGTCGAGAAAGGCGTTTTCCTGGGAGTCGTACAGCTTGACGGTCACGTCGTCGCCCCAGTTGTCTTCCAGCCACGTGCCGGACAGGGTTGCGCGTTGGGCACCGATGGTCTTGCCTTTCAACGTCTCCTTGATCGCGGCAAGGTCGCCACTGAGGTTAGTGGTTTTAGGCGCGACAAACTGCAGCTTGTTGGAGTAGTACGGAATGGTGAAGTCGACCGCCTGCTTGCGTTCTTCGGTGATCGACATCGACGAGATCAGGAAGTCGAACTTCTGCGCGTTCAGTGCGGGAATGATGCCGTCCCAATCGGAGGTGACGGTTTCACAGGTCACTTTCATCTTCGCGCACAGCGCGTTGCCGATCTCGACGTCGAAGCCCACGACCTGACCGCTGGCGTCCTTGTTGTTGAACGGCGGATAGGCGCCTTCGATGCCCATTTTCAGGGTGTCGGCAGCAAAGGCGCTGGATGCCATGGCCAGGGTGGCGGCAGCGGCCAACAGAATGTTTCTCAGGGTCTGCATCGATGTTGCTCCGTTAGCGATTGCTGGACATGAATTGTTTGCAGCGCGCCGACCGTGGGTCATCGAAGACCTGGTCTGGCGAACCTTGTTCTTCTACCAGCCCTTGGTGCAGGAAAACCACTTCGCTGGACACCTGCCGGGCGAAATTCATTTCGTGGGTCACCATCAACATGGTTCGGCCTTCTTCGGCCAGGCCACGAATAACACTAAGCACTTCCTGCACCATCTCGGGATCGAGGGCAGACGTGGGCTCATCGAACAGAATGACCCTGGGCTGCATCGCCAGCGTGCGTGCAATGGCGGCACGTTGTTGCTGGCCGCCCGACAATTGCGCCGGATAGGCATGACGCTTGTCGGCAATCCCCACTTTGGCCAGCAGCGCTTCGGCAACTTCAGTGGCCTCGGCCTTGCTCTGCCCCAGCACGCGACGCGGCGCCTCGGTGATGTTATCGAGGACGGTCATGTGCGGCCAGAGATTGAAATTCTGAAAGACGAAGCCGATCTCGCTGCGCAGGCGGTTGATCTGACGGTTGTCGGCAGCGATCAGTTCACCCTTGCGGGTGGCTTTGAGCTTGAGCTCTTCGCCGGCAATGAGAATCTGCCCCTGATGGGGATTCTCCAGCAAATTGATGCAGCGCAGCAGCGTCGACTTGCCTGAGCCGGAGGAACCCAGAATCGAGATCACGTCGCCATCGCGCGCACTCAGCGAGATGCCCTTGAGCACGTCGAGTTCGCCATAGCGCTTGTGCAGATTGCGGATTTCCAGGGCGGGCGTGGCCTCGGCCATGTTCAGTCCTCGTGTGTTCGGTGGGCTCATCGGTTGACCCGTTACACGCTACTTGGCAGTTGCAACTGGCGCATCGCGCGAAGGCTTATGAAGATGAGCTTGATGGGCGCCGGCTCAGAATGCCTTTGCGCAAAAAGGGCGCGATGGTGCCAGCTTTAACCGCCGTGGGGAAGGGTGTTTCGGCCACGGGCGCGATCGGCGGCCGGTCTTGTGCGCTTATTTGGTGCCGTTTCGTTTTAAATGTGTATTTTCGGTGCGGCCAATCGTCTCCCTCCTGTTGCGCTCGGTAACGTTTCCTACACGACTGGCGAATTGCTATTGCATTCATGGACTTGCGGAAATCGTCTGGAACGGCCGTATCCCGCTGCGACGTCGTATCTGAAACATCCTGGCGTAATTCTTGCGTAAAAAATAAATAACAGAGCTGTTGTGTTCTCTTTACGAAGAGCCGCCACACGTCCTGATCCGTACAAAAATCCTTCTAAGGTTGGTTCCATGAGCAGCACACCCAACGCTTCAAACCTTGAACAAGGGCTCAAACCGCGGCACATCACCATGCTGTCGATCGCCGGCGTAATCGGCGCCGGCCTCTTCGTAGGCTCCGGTCACGCGATTGCCGAAGCCGGACCGGCCGTACTTCTGGCCTACGGCGCCGCAGGTACGCTGGTGGTGCTGGTGATGCGCATGCTGGCGGAAATGGCCGTCGCTTCGCCTGACACCGGTT
This sequence comes from Pseudomonas sp. HP_12, assembly GCF_055283955.1. Classification (NCBI taxonomy): domain Bacteria; kingdom Pseudomonadati; phylum Pseudomonadota; class Gammaproteobacteria; order Pseudomonadales; family Pseudomonadaceae; genus Pseudomonas; species Pseudomonas sp. HP_12. Next base: position 23,778 of record NZ_JBTOQG010000024.1, on the reverse strand, counting down.
CTTTCTCGACCTACGCCGATCGCGCAATCGGGCACTGGGCCGGCTTCACCATCGGCTGGTTGTACTGGTGGTTCTGGGTATTGGTCATTCCGCTGGAAGCCAACGCCGCCGCGACGATTCTCCACGCGTGGTTCCCGAACGTGGCGATCTGGGCGTTCACGCTGGTGATCACCCTTCTGCTGACCGCGACCAACCTGTTCAGCGTGAAGAACTACGGGGAGTTCGAGTTCTGGTTCGCGCTGATCAAGGTCATTGCGATCATTGGCTTCGTGCTGCTGGGCATTGCGGCGGTGTTTGGTCTGCTGCCGAACAGCCAGGTCAGCGGCGTCAGCCACTTGTACGACACGCAGGGCTTCCTGCCTAACGGCATGGGTGCGGTGCTCGCAGCGATGCTGACCACCATGTTCTCGTTCATGGGGACCGAGATTGTCACCATCGCGGCAGCTGAATCGAAGAATCCCGGTCAGCAAATCACCAAGGCCACTAACTCGGTGATCTGGCGGATCTGCCTGTTCTACCTGCTCTCGATCCTCCTCGTCGTCTCGCTGGTGCCGTGGAACGACAGCCGTCTGGCTGAAGTGGGCTCGTACCAGACCGTGCTTGATCTGATGGGCATTCCGAACGCCAAGCTGATTGTCGACATCGTCGTGCTGGTCGCCGTGACCAGTTGCCTGAACTCGGCGCTGTACACGGCTTCGCGCATGCTGTTTTCCCTCGGCAAACGTGGCGACGCGCCTGCTGTTTCCCAGCGCACCACCAAAGCCGGCACGCCTTACTGGGCAGTGCTGCTGTCGACCGGTGCCGCGTTTGCCGCCGTGTTCGCCAACTACGTCGCACCCGCAGCAGTGTTCGATTTCCTGCTGGCAAGCTCGGGCGCGATCGCGCTGCTGGTGTATCTGGTCATCGCCGTCTCCCAGCTGCGTATGCGCCGCAAGCGTGAAGCAGCAGGCCAGGCCATCGACTTCCGCATGTGGCTGTTCCCGGGCCTGACCTGGGCGGTGATCGTGTTCATCGTCGCCGTACTGACCATCATGCTGTTCCAGGAAGGCCACCGCATGGAAATCATCGCCACCGGGCTGCTGAGCATCCTGGTCGTGGCGGCCGGTTTGATCGTGTCGAACCGTCGCAAGGCGGGGAAGGCAGGGAAGGTTGTGCTGAATTGATGGGGGAGTGAGTCGGTTGTGACCGACCGCTGTCGAGAAGCCGCTATCAGGGATGATGGCGGTTTTTTTTGTCTCGACGGTTGGGTCACGGTGGGAGGTTCAGCGTCTTAGCTCATCCTGGCCAGCACCGATCTCCCCCGCACCTGATGCAGCACCACCGCCGCCAGATGCAGCGCCACCAACCCTGCCAAAACGGCACACAGAACGTGATGCACCTGATGCAGCTCCAGCAGCATGATTTTCGAGTGGATGAGCTGTGGCAGCGGCACCAGCGCCAGCAGCATGACCGGATGGCTCATCATCAGCACCCCGGTAATCAGCACGCCAGCCACCACCGCATAGATCGCCTTGTGCGCAGCGCTCGCCAGTCGCGCCTGGATGTTTTTAGCGGAGTGCCGCGCAGGGGCTTTGATCGCCAGCCACAACCGCCAGACGAAAAACGGAATAAACAGGCTGGTCAGTTGCGGGTTGAACGACTCAACCCACTGCCGAAATGGCTCGTTCTGATCCAGTAATGCCACGCCGAAGCCGCTGAAGGTCGCCCACAGGATGACGGCTGCAGACAGCCAATGCAGGAAAATTCGGGTTCGGGAGTAAGGGCTCGTTTCGCCTGAAGCCGGTTCAGGCAAAGGAGTGTTTGGGAGTGTCAAAACGGCCAGCCTTTAGTTGAGAAGGAGTTGCATTCTCGTAATGGCGCAAAGCTACCGTTTTGACCGGTGTCATGTAAATCAAAAAACGTTTTAAGAACGCCCGCCTGCTGCCTGTGCATTCTTTTTCTGCAGGATCATCGACGCTTCGTTGTAGGCGGTCTGGAAGGCGTCGCTGCCGATCCATTCAACGGCCGAGTCTTCGTCTTCCTCATGGAAGAGCCCGCGGTAGGTGATCAGCAGGCCCATCATGAAGTCGGTCGCCGGCTCTTCATCTTCTTCAGCGATCACCAGCTCAAGCACCGGGTATTGCAGGAAGACTATGCACAGCGCCAGCAAACTTATCGATTCAGCCTGCTTCATCGCTTCGAACAGGTCGTCGAAATCCGCCGGGTCGAAGCCGTTCTCTTCGATGTCTTTGAAATCGAACGTGCTCAGGTCGATCTCGACGTCATCAAAGGGCTCGTTGACGAAGGCATGATTGAGCACCGGGTGAATGACGCTCGGCCGGGCCTTGCCGGAACGGTTCTGCTTGGCCTTGGCCTTTGCCCGTTGGGCGCGTTTTTGCTGTTTGTCGGGGGAGGCCATGACGGCGGTTCCTTGTGCGGTGCAGCCATTCGCATGGCCCAGGATCATCGGGCGGGTATTGTATTCAGTCTTGTGAGGGTTCGTCGTACTTGTTGCGGTCGATCCCCAGCATCTCCATTGTGGATTCCATCTCTATCTCGCCGAGAACGGCGCGGAAGGCTTCATAGAAATCGTCGTCGTGAATGCGCGCCCTGACGGTCGCCTCATCCAGTCCGTGGGCCCACATCATGTAGGCGCCCAGCGTGTTCACCAGGACGTCGAGGTAGTTGTCGAAGTCGATGTCGTAGAAAGCGTGGGCCGCTATCGGACCTCTGGCGAAGGCATCGAGTAGATCGAGGAAACTTTGCTGCTCGGCACGCTTGAGCACTTCGTAATGGGCGAGGCGTTGTTCATGAGACGGCTCTGGCGCAGGGGACTGATAGACCTCCGTCAACAGCATTTCGTCCTCAGTGATCGACATCCCGATGTCCTCGCCCCTGATCACCGCCGCCATCGCCTCCCGCTCTTCCTCGTCCATTGTTTCGAGGATGTCGGGCTCTACGAAATTCTTGAGCAGGGTATCGTCGTCGAGCAGCGATGTGTCGTCGTCCGAGAAGAAATCAGGCATGAAGTAATCCGGGACGATCGGGTTGGGCGTCTGCGGGTGCTGGCGAGCGACTCGCTGCTCTTTGGCTTTGGTCTTGGCGCGCTTGGCTCGTTTCTGTTGCTTGCTGACAGATGCCATCACGAAGTCCTCTAGTCGGCTCAAGCCTGCAATGTTAATAAATCACGCCCAATAAAAAACCCCTGAATATTTCGATGCAGGGGTTTTTCGGTATTTATGGTGCCCGGAGACGGAGTCGCAAGGGGTAGGTCTGAGTGGCTATCCATCCCGGCGCTGGCCACCCGCCAGCAGTTCTACCCTATCAAGATTTAACGACGGCAGCCGATGTGTGGGTATGAGCATCCCGCTGGACATACTCTGAGTTGAATCTCCCTTGCCCAGTCCAGCACCGTTGTTTTAGTCCTGCTCGATGCTTCTCCGAGAGGCTACTTCACCCACTTGAGATTGAATCCATGCGAATCACTGTACCGGTACTACTTTTAGGAATGCTTGGCGCTCAATGCGCGCTGGCGGCTGGGGATGGAACATCCGCAGTGGGCGGAGGCATAGGCGGTGCGCTTGGGAATGTCATTGGACAGCAAATGGGTGGAAGCACCGGCGCGGCGGTTGGTGCTGGTGTCGGCGGAGCCGCTGGCGGGGCTTTGGGCGCCAAAAGAGGAAGCAAGACCGAAGCGGCTATCGGCGGGGGGCTGGGATCAGCGGGTGGGTCTGTCATTGGTAACCAGTTGGGTGGCTCAACAGGGTCAACCATAGGTGCCGGCTTGGGCGGCGCTGCCGGAGGCGCAGTGGGTAGCAACTTGGCAGATGACGGCGGCAACAATCGATCTCACGGCAAGCGACATGGGCACAAGAAAAACAAGCATGATCGATAGACCGGCGATCTGCTCCCATACCTCCAATCGAGCGACTTGAGCGACGACACAGCGCGATTGTCGGAGACGCCGGCCAGCACCTCGGCGTCTTCACGCAGATCCGGCTCTGAGCTCACGAATCCATTCACATCTATCCGGGATTACATGGAAACGGTAGGGAACCGTGAAAAGCAAAAAGCCCACACGAGGCGGGCTTCTTGTGTGTTTTCAGGTGTGCTTGGCATCACCTGAAAACGAAAGGTGGTGCCCAGAGACGGAATCGAACCGCCGACACGGGGATTTTCAATCCCCTGCTCTACCGACTGAGCTATCTGGGCAACGGGGCGCATTAAACGTGTTTTTCAGGAGGTCGTCAAGCATGGTGTCGAAAAAAATCTGAATTATTTCCTCCGCTTACGACGACCACTGTCTGCAAAGGCTTATTCGGCAGGGGGAACGTAGCCGTCGGCCTTGGCGTATTCCTCGCCGGACAGGTATTTGTCCATCTCGGTCTGCAGGAATTTGCGATCTTCGGCGTTCATCATGTTCAGGCGGCGCTCGTTGATCAGCAGGGTCTGGTGTTTCTGCCAGTCGCCCCAGGCTTTCTGCGAGACATGGTTGTAGATGTCTTCACCTTTGGCGCCCGGGTACGGCGGACGGTCCAGGCCAGGCAATTCTTCTTTGTATTTGCGGCACATCACGGTGCGGGTCATGAGGACTCTCCTGCATTCAATACGTCGGCTGCGTGTTTCAGCAGTTTCTTCACCGGGGCGGCAAGGCCCAGGCGCGGCGGGGTGGCGAGGTTATACCAGAGCCAGTCGTCCTCGGCCACGTGATGGGCGGACTCACGGACCCGGACCAGCCAGGGCTCGATGCTTAGCTGAAAGTGGCTGAAGGTGTGGATCAGGCCCGGCAAGGCTTGATGCTCGCCCAGCTCGAGGGCGTGCTGATTGGCCAGATGCTGCATGTCGTTGAAGTCGTCCAGTTCCGGCAGGCTCCACAGTCCGCCCCACAGCCCGGTCGAAGGGCGGCGATAAAGCAGAATCGCGCCTTCGTGGTTGGCGAAGATGGGCATCAAGGTGCGTTTTTGCGGCACGACCTTGCGCGGCTTCGGGATGGGATAGCGGGTTTCCTGGCCGAGCATGTGCGCCTCGCAACCGCGCTCAAGGGGGCAGAGCAGGCAGCTGGGTTTGGTGCGGGTGCAGAGCGTGGCGCCCAGGTCCATCATCGCCTGGGTGTAGTGATTGACCCGGCTGTGCGGCGTGTAGCGCTCGGCCGTGGCCCACATCTGCTTCGCCACCTTGGGCTCGCCGGGATAGCCTTCCTGGGCGGTGAAGCGGGCGAGTACGCGCTTGACGTTGCCATCGAGGATCGGCGCGCGCAGGCCCATGCTGATACTGGCAATCGCGCCTGCCGTCGAGAGGCCGATACCGGGCAGCTCGACGAGCTTTTCCACGTCGCGGGGAAACTCACCGCCGTGCTCGGCCACCACGATTTTCGCGGCTTTCTGCAGGTTGCGCGCGCGGGTGTAGTAGCCCAGCCCGGTCCACAGATGCAGGACCTCATCTTCCGGCGCTTCGGCCAGAGCCTGCACCGTGGGCAGCGCTTCCATGAATGTGCCGAAATAGCCAAGCACCGTGCTGACCTGGGTTTGCTGCAGCATGATTTCCGACACCCACACCCGGTACGGGGTGATGTCGTGTTGCCAAGGAAGATCGTGACGGCCGTGGCGGTCGTACCAGTCGAGAACGGCGGAGGAGAACTGCTCGGGTTGCATCAAGGCTTCCGGTGATCAAAAGATGTTGGGTTGCTATATACGTTGCCAGACGCCGCGCTGTCGGAGGCCAGCCAAAACTGAATGTGGGAGTGAGCTCACTCCCACAACTTAACGGCGCGGCGCCTGTTAGTCAGGGTTAACGCTTGAACAATCCCTTGATCGCATCCTTGAGCTCGGGGCTGACCTTGTCCCCCAGCTTTTCATCGATCTTGTCGCCAATCCGGTCGCCTGCCAGTTTCGCGGCGACTTTGCCCAAGCCGTCGTTATCCAGACGACAGGCCTTGGCGCCCATTTCGAGCGGGCCACGGCAGAGCACCGGCCATTCGATGCCGACAAAACGCGGGTTCACTTCGCAGGCCGGATCCGGCATGTCGCTCTTGTCGCCTTCGATGATCACGCCGACGCGGTAATTCATGCCCATAACACGCAGGTCGATGTCGCCATCGCCGTTGACGGTCAAGCCCGGTGTGCGAACTTTCAGGTCCGGGTTGCTGGCGACGCCGTTGCGGAACACCAGGTTGCCATTCAACTGCTGGAAGGGCGTGTCCTTGCCGCGCGGTTCGCCACGCAAGCTCTTGCGGTTGAGCGTCGAGATGCCACGGCACAGCTGCTGCTCAAGGTTGGCATTGACTAGCACGCCGTCGTTCAGCGCAAAACTGGCGGTGCCGTTAAGGCTCTCGACCAATGCCTTCTCGCTGTTGCCTTTGGCGGTCACATCGCTGGTGAGGTTGAGCAGGCCGCGCAGAGGCGGCGTGGTGCCCTGGCTCTGAATGAAGTGCTCCACCGGCACCTTGGCGATATGCGTCTGCACGCTGGCCAAGGGCACTTCGGGACGCGCGTCGAGATTGCCTTTGACCTCCAAATTGCCGTTGTACAAATCGCCGCGCAGGCTGTCGACCGTGATCACGCCATCGAGCGCAGAAGTCTTCAGCGCCGCATTCTGGATCGGCAGTTTTTCCAGCGTCAGCTTGCCGAAGCTCAGGTCGGCGTCGACATCCAGTTTGCGCAGGCGCTCGAGGGGCAGCAGCTTTGCGTCGCTCCAGGCACCTTGGGTCGGCTGGTTTGGCAGCGGCGAAGTGCCCGAGGCCACCATCGCTTCGGCCTCGGCACCTTGAACTTCTGCTCTGCGCGCGGCGCCGGCGCTCTTCGCCTGTTCACCTTCGGGCACGCGGTAGCGGTCGGCGTTGAACGTATCGGCTTTGAGTTGAAGGCGCAGGGACTGTTTGGCGAAGTCTTCCACAGCGACGTGGCCGGTGATGGTGCTGTCGTCGAGTTTCACCGTCAGGTCATCCAGCGAGACGCTGTTGGGCGTTGCAGCGATGCGGGTGACCAGTTCCAGTTTGTTCAGGCTGCCGTCACCAAGGGCTGGCGCAGGCTGGCCGATGTTGTCGAGGAAGTCGCGCAGGTTGAACTGGGCAATCGAAATGCCGCCTGTGAGCTGCGGCGTCTTGTCCAGATCACGTACATGCAGCTCGCCGATGGCGCGCAGTTGATTGGCGGACAGCTTCAGATTGGTCCATTCCGCCACGTTGGCGGACATGTCTGCCAGCAACTGGCCCTGGGCCGAGAACGTCAGCGTCTTGCCCTGGAGCGGATCGCCCGTCACATCGCCGGAGAAACGCATGTCGTCGAACTGGTAACGCTTGAGCACGCGATCAAAACGCAGCTTGCCGGTCAGTTCGGTTTTGGTGCGCACGACGGGTTGGTTGGTGCTGAGGAAGGCGGTGAGTTTCAGCGGGATGTCAGTCGCGTTGTGGATCGGCCCCGTGCTCAACTGGATGCTCTCGGCGCTGAATTGCCGGGCCTTGGGAATATCGTTGAAATCGATCCGCGCGTTGTTCACGGTCAGGCTGTCGATGTCCAGCTTGAGCGGCTGCCACTGCTTGTCGGGCTTGGCCGACGCGGTATCAGCTGGCGCATCCGGCGTGGCGGGGGGCTGGGCTGGATTGGCCGCGGTGGCAGGCACTTTGCCGATGTCTTCCCAGTTGCCGTGGCCGTTTTCGTCGCGGGTCAGCGTCAGGTTGAGGCCCTCGACGCGCACGTCGCTCATCTGCACTTCCTTGCGCAGCAGCGGCAGCACACGCACGGACAGCCCGAGCATCTGCAAGTCGGCGAAGGGTTTGGTCGGCTCGCTCAAGGTGGCGACGCTGGCGTCGTGCAGCTCCAGGCCCAACCACGGAAACAGGCTCCAGCCAATATCGCCATTGAGCGTCAGCTCGACATGGGCGCGATCGCGAACCAGTTTTCGAATCTCGTCTTTGTAGTCGTTGGGATCAAAAAAGTGGGTCAAGGCAAAGCCGAGAGCCACGATGATCAGCAACAGCCCGAGAAGGGTGAGCCCCAGGATTTTGCCGAACGCTTTCATGGGCGAGTCCTTGTGTCGAGTCGTTCAAAATTTAGCCCGCGAGTATAGCGTTCTCAGGCAAGCACCGGGTTTTGGATCGCCACCGACGCCGTCGTTCGAATTGGCGGCGCCCCGCACAGTGACAAACGGCGCGAAAAAGGTAATAGCAGAATGCTTTCTTTTGGGCTGCAAATGGTAATCTCGCGCCATTCGCCAGCCTTGCTGCGTCGAATTGTCACGTAAAGAGATGTCCTGCCGATAAACCACCGAGGCCTGCGTGCTTTAAGAGTGGTGGCGGAACTATGTCGCTGTTCTTGCGGGATACAACTATAAATTGGGGGCAACAATCAAATGACCACGAGCACTGTTCTGGGCGGTACTGCCGCTCAGCCTGCGTTCTTGTCCAAAGAGCGCATTATCGCCAAACGCGGTTTCAACCGTTGGCTGGTTCCGCCAGCTGCATTGGCAATCCACCTGTGTATCGGCATGGCCTACGGCTTCTCGGTGTTCTGGCTGCCGTTGTCCAAGGCAATCGGCATCAAGACCGCTGTTGCCTGCCCGGCTGACATGGGTTTCTTCGAGCAAGTCGTTTCGTCCAGCTGTGATTGGCCGATCTCCATGCTCGGCTGGATCTACACCCTGTTCTTCATTTTCCTGGGTTGCTCCGCAGCCATCTGGGGCGGCTGGCTGGAACACGCAGGCCCGCGCAAAGCCGGTGTCGTCTCGGCACTGTGCTGGTGTGGTGGTCTGCTGATCTCGGCCCTGGGCGTTTATACGCACCAGATCTGGCTGATGTGGATCGGCTCGGGCGTGATCGGCGGTATCGGTCTGGGCCTGGGTTATATCTCGCCGGTTTCGACGTTGATCAAGTGGTTCCCGGACAAGCGCGGCATGGCGACCGGCATGGCGATCATGGGTTTCGGCGGTGGCGCGATGGTTGGCGCTCCGTTGGCAACCGCACTGATGAGCCACTTCGCTACGCCTGACAGCGTTGGTGTATGGCAGAGCTTCGTGGTGATGGCGGTGATTTACTTCATCTTCATGATTGGCGGCGCACTGTCCTATCGCGTTCCGCCGACCGGCTGGAAACCTGAAGGCTGGACCGCTCCGGCGAAGAAAGCCAACAGCGCGATGATCACCAACCGCCATGTGCACGTCAGTGTTGCGTGGAAGACGCCTCAGTTCCGTCTGGTTTGGCTGGTGCTGTGCCTGAACGTTTCGGCAGGCATCGGCATCCTCGGCATGGCTTCGCCCCTGCTGCAGGAAGTGTTCGGCGGCAAGCTGCTGGGCACCGATCAGCCGTTCGGCCAACTGGATGCCTCGCAACTGGCGGCCATCGCGGCGATCGCGGCCGGCTTCACCGGTCTGCTGAGCCTGTTCAACATCGGCGGTCGTTTCTTCTGGGCTTCGTTCTCGGACTACATCGGCCGTAAAGCCACCTACTTCGTGTTCTTCGCGCTGGGCTTCTTGCTCTACGCCTCGGTGCCGACCCTGGGCCACTTGGGCAGCGTTGCGCTGTTCGTGGCGGCGTTCTGCGTCGTGCTGTCGATGTACGGCGGCGGTTTCGCGACCGTTCCGGCTTATCTGGCTGACCTGTTCGGTACGCAAATGGTCGGTGCGATCCATGGTCGTCTGCTGACCGCATGGGCGGCCGCTGGCGTGCTCGGCCCTGTGCTGGTGAACTACCTGCGTGAGTATCAGTTGAGCCACGGCGTTGCACGGGCCGATGCTTACGACATCACCTTGTACATCCTCGCGGGTCTGCTGGTGCTGGGCTTTATCTGCAACCTGCTGGTTCGTCCGGTGGCCGACAAATACTTCATGACCGACGAGCAATTGAAGGCTGAACAAGCCATCGGCCACGATGCCGGCGCCGACCACAGCACCTCGCTGGAATGGAAAGCGGACCCGAGCACCAAGCCGTTGGCGATTCTGGCCTGGCTGGCAGTGGGCATTCCGTTGGCGTGGGGCGTGTGGATCACTCTGCAGAAAACTGCGGTGCTGTTTCACTAAAACCATGGCGGGATCGGTCTGAAGATTTCAGGCTGAACCCGTTAGTGTGAGGGTGGGGGCGAGCTTGCTCGCGAAGGCGGTCAGACATTCGACAGATATGTCGAATGTAAGGACCTCGTCGCGAGCAACCTCGCTCCCACTTTTTTTGCCGAAATGTATTCGCTTGTACACACATGTCTATCGCATGCAGGCCGCATTCCCTCGGTCCGGCATTGCTCGCTTCATGTTTCTGTTTCCCTGCCACACGCCTATAATGGCCGCCTTTTCGCCCAATGATTTTGCGGAGCTGGTGATGGCCGAACGTATGGTGTTCGTCGAGCGCGACACTCTGGAAACCCAGATCAAAGCCTCGATCAACCTGGATGGCACAGGAAAGTCCCGATTCGACATCGGCGTTCCTTTTCTTGAACACATGCTCGACCAGATTGCCCGTCACGGGCTGATCGATCTGGACATCGAATGCAAAGGCGACCTGCATATCGACGATCACCACACCGTGGAAGATGTCGGTATCACGCTGGGGCAGGCGTTCAGCAAAGCCATCGGCGACAAAAAGGGCATCCGTCGCTACGGCCACGCCTACGTCCCGCTGGATGAAGCGCTGTCGCGCGTGGTCATCGACTTCTCCGGACGGCCCGGCCTGCAAATGCACGTCCCTTACACCCGCGCCACCGTCGGCGGCTTCGATGTGGACCTGTTCCAGGAGTTCTTCCAGGGTTTCGTCAACCACGCCAATGTCACGCTGCACATCGACAACCTGCGCGGCCACAACACCCACCACCAGATCGAAACCGTCTTCAAGGCGTTCGGCCGTGCGTTGCGCATGGCGGTAGAGCTGGACGACCGCATGGCTGGCCAGATGCCGTCGACCAAAGGCGTGCTGTAATGCAGACCGTTGCCGTTATCGACTATGGCATGGGCAATCTGCACTCGGTGGCCAAGGCGCTGGAGCACGTCGGCGCCGGTCGCGTGCTGATCACCAGCGATGCCGACGTCATCCGTGAAGCTGATCGAGTCGTGTTTCCCGGTGTTGGTGCGATTCGCGACTGCATGGCGGAAATTCGTCGCCTGGGCTTCGATGCTCTGGTGCGTGAAGTCAGCCAGGACCGTCCGTTTCTCGGGATCTGCGTCGGCATGCAGGCGTTGATGGAGCGCAGCGAAGAGAGCGGCGGCGTTGATTGCATCGGCACTTTCCCCGGTCAGGTGCGTTTCTTCGGCAAGGACCTCCACGAAGACGGCCAGCATCTGAAAGTCCCGCACATGGGCTGGAATGAAGTGGCGCAGGCCGTGGATCACCCGCTCTGGGCCAACATTCCGGACATGGCGCGGTTCTACTTCGTGCACAGCTACTACATCGAATCGCCGAACCCCCAGCAGATCGTCGGCCGTGGCCATTACGGTCACGACTTCGCCGCTGCATTGGCCGATGGCTCGCGCTTCGCCGTGCAATTCCACCCCGAGAAGAGCCATACCCATGGCCTGCAGTTGCTGCAGAACTTCGCGGCGTGGGACGGCCGCCGGTAATGAGCAAGAAGACCAAACCGCCGATTCTGACCCTCACTCCCGAACAGGAGAGCGAGGCGTGCCACACGATCAAGCGGTTCATGGAAGACCGTTTCGAGCTGGACATGGGTTCGTTCGAAGCGGCTGAAATTCTGGAATTGTTCACCCGCGAGATCGCGCCGCATTACTACAACCGGGCGATCTTCGATGTTCAGACGCACCTCAAGGAGCGTTTCGAAAGCATCGAAAGCGACCTGTGGGCGTTGGAGAAAAGCAGCTAGAAGCGGCAAGTTTCAAGCTGCAAGAATGGTTAGATGCGCAGACTTGCAGCTTATAGCTCGCGGCTCGCAGCTCTTTTGACGAAGGAAAAAGAATGCTCATTATTCCCGCGATCGACCTTAAAGATGGCGCCTGTGTACGTCTGCGCCAGGGCCGGATGGAAGATTCCACGGTGTTCTCCGATGATCCGGTGAGCATGGCTGCCAAGTGGGTCGAAGGCGGTTGCCGTCGCTTGCACCTGGTGGACCTGAACGGTGCGTTCGAAGGCCAACCAGTCAATGGCGAGGTCGTGACGGCGATTGCCCGTCGTTACCCGAATCTGCCGATCCAGATCGGCGGCGGTATCCGCTCGCTGGACACCATCGAGCACTACGTCAAAGCCGGCGTGAGTTACGTGATCATCGGCACCAAGGCGGTCAAGGATCCTGACTTCGTCGCCGAAGCCTGCCGCGCGTTCCCGGGCAAAGTGATCGTGGGTCTGGATGCCAAAGACGGCTTCGTTGCCACCGACGGCTGGGCCGAAGTCAGCACCGTGCAGGTGATCGATCTGGCCAAACGCTTTGAAGCCGACGGCGTCTCGGCCATCGTTTATACCGACATCGCCAAAGACGGCATGATGCAGGGCTGCAACGTCCCGTTCACCGCCGCGCTGGCCGCTGCGACCCGCATTCCGGTGATCGCCTCGGGTGGCATCCATAACCTGGGCGACATCAAGGCGCTGCTCGACGCAAAAGCACCGGGCATCATCGGCGCAATCACCGGCCGTGCGATCTATGAAGGCACGCTGGATGTGGCTGAAGCACAGGCGTTTTGTGATTCGTACAAAGGCTGACTGCCACGCCCCCGTGTAGGAGTGAGCTTGCTCGCGATAGCAGTGTGTCAGACGTATGTTTGCTGACTGACCCGGCGCATCGCGAGCAAGCTCACTCCTACAGGGACGTGCTTCAAATCAGAATGTTGTGATGTTGGGCAGATTCCCAACCGTTTTCGGAGAACCGGCCCATGGCCCTCGCCAAACGCATCATCCCTTGCCTGGACGTCGACAACGGCCGTGTGGTCAAGGGCGTGAAGTTCGAGAACATCCGCGACGCCGGTGATCCGGTCGAGATCGCCCGGCGTTATGACGAGCAGGGTGCCGACGAGATTACCTTCCTTGACATCACCGCCAGCGTTGATGGCCGCGACACCACGTTGCATACCGTCGAGCGCATGGCCAGTCAGGTGTTCATCCCGCTGACCGTGGGTGGAGGCGTGCGCACCGTGCAGGACATTCGCAACCTGCTCAACGCCGGTGCCGACAAGGTGTCGATCAATACCGCTGCGGTATTCAACCCTGAGTTCGTCGGCGAAGCCGCTGCCCGTTTCGGCTCGCAGTGCATCGTTGTGGCCATCGATGCCAAGAAGGTCTCGCTGCCCGGTGAAACAGCGCGCTGGGAAATCTTTACCCACGGCGGTCGCAAGCCGACGGGCCTGGACGCGGTGATGTGGGCGAAGAAGATGGAAGACCTGGGCGCTGGCGAAATCCTGCTGACCAGCATGGATCAGGACGGCATGAAGAACGGTTTCGACCTTGGCGTGACCCGGGCGATCAGCGATGCCCTTGGCATCCCGGTCATCGCATCGGGTGGTGTGGGCAATCTTGAGCATCTGGCCGCCGGCGTGCTGGAAGGCCACGCCAGCGCCGTGCTGGCAGCAAGTATCTTCCACTTCGGCGAATACACCGTGCCAGAAGCGAAGGCGTACATGGCGGCCCAAGGGATCGTGGTTCGCTGAGGCGCCTCCGGCCGTTCAGCCGCTGAATATCGGCGGCCGCTTAGCATTCTTCGCGGGCAAGCTCGCTCCCACATTGGGGGGGGTGCGCCGCGGCGGGGTCATGACCGACCTGCTCCGAAAACGACCATGCCTACCGCCGAACTGGACTTTGCAGATCGTTAACGGCACTCTCTTGCCGTCGTCAGGGTCAGGTGCCAGGGATATGTTCAAAGGTGTTTTTCTTGCACTGATCAGCGTTGCGACGTTGCTGTCAGGAGCCGTCCGGGCCGACGATGCACCGGCCTATTCGATAGTCCTTCTGACCGAAAACTTCCCCCCTTACAACATGGCCACCGACGGCAAGAATTTCGCCCAGGAAGCCAACATCAAGGGCATCGCCGTTGAGGTGGTGCGCGAGACCTTCAAGCGTGCCGGTATTGGCTACAACATGACCCTGCGCTTCCCTTGGGATCGCATCTACAAACTGGCGATGGAAAATCCCGGCTACGGCGTCTTTGTGACTGCGCGATTGCCCGAGCGCGAAACGCTCTTCAAGTGGGTCGGCCCCATTGGCCCCGACGACTGGATTCTGCTGGCGCGGGCTGACAGCCCAATCCAGCTGAGCACGCTTGAGGCCGCGCGGTCTTACCGAATCGGGGCCTACAAGGGCGACGCCATCGCAGTGGAGCTTGCGCGTCAGGGCATGAAGCCGATCACCGTGCTCAGCGACAAAGACAACGCCAGGAAGCTGGTCGATGGTCAGCTCGATCTGTGGGCCACCGGCGATCCGGCGGGGCGGTACCTGGCGCGGCAGGAGGGCATTACGGGATTGAAGACCGTGCTGCGCTTCAACAGCGCCGAACTGTTTTTGGCGCTGAACAAAGACACCCCCGATGCCGTGGTCCAGCGGCTGCAAAGTGCGCTGGACCAACTGCGCAGAGAAGGCGTGGTCGATTCAATTTTCGCCAAATACCTCTGATCACTTCTCGGACCTCTGGCGAAGCGCCTTCGGCCTAGCGATAACGCCCGTTCTTGCCATGGCCGGCCATCGCCTCATTTCCGCGCTCAGTGACCATGTGGCGGATCTCGATCAGCTCTATACCTTGGGATTTAAGCTTGGGCAGCTCGCGCTCAAGCACGTCGAGCGTCACCGGATAGGGATGGCCGATCATTACGGCCGAGCCTTGCTTGTGAGCGAGCTTGATCGCCGTCTGAAGCTGGCCGCTAATGGCCTCTGCGGTGCGCTCGTCGTCGAGGAAGACATCCCGGGACACGCTGGCCAGCCCAATCTTCTGGGCTTCAGCCGCCGCAACGGTTTTGGCGCTGGTGCGGCTGTCGACCAGAAACAGATGACGTCGCTGCAGCTCACCTACCAGCCAGCCCATGGCCACCGGCTCAGCGGTCATGCGGCTGCCCATGTGGTTATTGATGCCAGCGGCGTAGGGGACTTTCAGCAGCGCAGCGTTCAGGCGCGATTCGAGCTCGGGCAGGGGCAGTTCGGGATGCCAGGCGTAGGGCCCGGTCGCCGGATCCATGGGCATGTGCAGCATGACCGTCTTGCCAGCCTTGTGCGCCTGGCGGGCGAAGTCGGTGGCGTGGGGGGTGTCGGGCATGATCGCCAGCGTCACGGGGCCGGGAAGGGCCAGCGCGCGGCTGTCCCGTTCAGGGTTTTGCCCGAGATCGTCGATGATCAAACTGAGATAGGCGACCTTCGGCGCTTTGCCGGCGGTCGCTGGGGATTCGACGGGCGCTGCGTGTGCAGCACCCGTTGTCACGACAAGGGCGCCAATGAGCCCGGTCAACCAGACGCGCACCTCAATTGCCGCGCGTGACACTCAAACCCTTAAGCAAGCTGAGGGCCTGGTTCATCTGGTAGTCATCGTCCTGCGGACGCGCCTTGCCAGCCTTGGCCTTGGTGGTCGGTTTGTCCGCGCCGCCGTTGCCGTTGCCCAAGTGACCGAGCAGATCGGCCTCTTTGTAGTTGTCGCCATCGGCTTCGGCGGTGAGCTTGGCGCGTTTGACTTCGATGTCCGGGTTGATGCCCTGAGCCTGAATCGAGCGGCCGTTCGGCGTGTAATACAGCGCCGTGGTGATCTTCAGCGCGCGGTCGTTGGCCAGCGGCAGAACGGTTTGCACCGAGCCTTTACCGAACGTATCGGTGCCCATCAGGATGCCGCGCTTCTGGTCTTGCAAGGCACCGGCGACGATCTCCGACGCCGAGGCGCTGCCGCCGTTGATCAGCACAACCAGAGGCACGCCTTCGCTGGCGTCGGCCGGGTCTGCCGAGAAACGCAGTTCGGAGTTGGCGATGCGGCCCTTGGTGTAAACGATCAGGCCCTTGGTCAGAAAGTGGTCAGCCACTTCGACTGCCGCCTGCAACACGCCACCCGGGTTGTTGCGCAGGTCGAGGATCAGGCCGCTCATCTTCTTGCCGTTGTCTTTGCGCAGTTTGGCCAGCGCCTTGCCGACTTCCTCACCGGTCTTGACCTGGAACTGGGTGATGCGGATGTAGCCGTAACCCGGCTCCAGCATCTGCGCCTTCACGCTCTTCACCTGAATGGTGGCGCGCGCCAGCGTCACGTCGAACGGGGTGCCGCCGTCACGTACCAGCGTGAGGGTGATTTTCTCGCCGAGCTTGCCGCGCATCTTGTCCACGGCTTCCTGCATGGTCTGGCCCTGGGTCGGCGTGCCGTTGATCTTGACGATCAAGTCGCCTGCCTCAATGCCGGCCTTGGACGCAGGGGTGTCATCGATGGGAGAGACCACCTTTACAAAGCCGTCTTCGACGCCCACTTCGATACCCAACCCGCCGAACTCGCCGCTGGTGCTTTCCTGCAGCTCCTGGAAATCTTCCGGGCCCAGGTAAGCGGAGTGCGGATCGAGGTTACTGAGCATGCCCTTGATGGCGTTTTCCAGCAGGGTCTTGTCATCTACGGGTTCGACGTACGCGGCTTTGATCCGGTCCATGACCTCGGCGAAGGTGCGCAGCTCGTCGAGCGGCAGCGGCGCCTTGATGTTCGCGGCATTGGCGGGCGCAGTGGCGGCTGGCGCAGCGGCAGGTGCGGCACCGGCAGCCTGGGCCAGAGGAGCACCGATAACGACGGCGATAGTCAGGGCCAGCGAGGTGAGGCGGGACGAAAACAGCATGTCTTACGAACTCCTGAGTGAGGTGTCGACTTATCCTTGAGTGCGACACCATTGGGCCGGATCACTAGGGCGACCCTGCTGACGAATAGCGAAATACAACGCCGGAGTGTCCTGACCGCCACCACTGTTACCGACAGTGGAGATCGCTTCTCCGGCTTTTACGACGTCACCGGCCTCTTTCAACAGGCTCTGGTTGTGACCGTACAGACTCAAATAACCATTGCCGTGGTCGAGAATGACCAGAAGCCCGGCGCCGCGCAACCAGTCGGCGAAGACCACCCGACCGCCGTGCACCGCGCGGACCTGGCTGCCTGCAGCCGCACTGATCAACACGCCGTCCCACTTGGTGCGCTCGTCATCGCCACGGCTTTCACCGAATCGCGCCAACAATCGACCATCGACGGGCCAAGGAAGTTTTCCCTTTGCTTGCTCAAAAGCGCCGCCGTACGACTGACCGGCACTGGAAACCATCGCGCCGGGCGCTTTGGTCGGGCGACGCGGGGCTTCATCGATGTCGTCCTTGATGTTGTCTTTTTCACGGCTTTTCGCCAACGCTTCCTGCTCGCGCTGCCGTTTCTCGGCCTCTTGCTGCGCGAGCAACGCCTTCTGGCGCGCCTCTTCGGCTTCACGGGCCTGGCGGGCGAGGGTCTCCTCGATGGTCTTGAGGACTTTGGTCAGGTCGGCTTGATCCTGCTGCCGCGACTGCAGCTTCTGGTCGCGAACCTTGTAGTCCTGATTCAACTTGGCCAGCGCTACCTGCCGTTCCTGGCGGACGGTATCGAGCTGGGCTTTCTGGTCATCCAGCGAGCTCTTCTGCACCAAGAGCTGCGCTTGCTGCAGGTCGATGTCTTTCTCGACGCCGGCCAGCTGGCGCAGGGTTTCATTGAAGTTGCGCAACTGCTCCAGGCGCGCCTGGCTCAGGTAATCGTAATAGGTGAGGGTGCGGGCGAATTTCTCTGGGTTCTGCTGATTGAGCAGCAGTTTGAGGTATTCCTGGCGGCCGCTCTGGTACGCAGCGCGGGCCTGAATGGCGATCAGTCGTTGTTGTTCAACGCGTGCGCTTTGGAGTTTTTTTTTCTCCTGGTCGAGCCGTTGCAGCTCGCTTTCAGTCTTTTTTAGTTCTTTTTGCAGGGCCTCCACCTGCTTTTCCAGCTTGCCCATCTCCGTTTCAGTGGAGCGCAGGTCTTTCTGAACGCCTGACTTTTCTTCCTGCAGCTGGCTCAGCGCTTTCTTCAGTTCGGTGATGTCCTGACGCGTGGCATCCAGCTGTTTCTGCGTTTGTGCGCGATCATCGTCGGCAAAGGCCGGATTGAGCATACAAATCAAAGCGAGGGTGATCAGGGCGCGAAGCATGAGGTTGGGCGATACCAGGAGTGAAGACGGGACTAGTATGCCCGGCGGTGGCTGCAAAAAAAACGCTCGGACGACTTGGCCGTCAGACATTTCATACAAAACCGGCCCGCCAGCGACTGGCGGACCGGTTCGAGAGGCTTACTTGGCAACCAGAATCGATGTGCCGGTCATTTCTTGCGGGATTTCCATGCCGAGCAGCGTCAGCATGGTGGGCGCGACGTCCGCCAATACGCCGCCATCGCGCACCTTCAGGTCACGCTTGCCGACATAAATGAACGGTACCGGCTCGGTGGTGTGAGCGGTGTGAGGCTGGTGGGTCTCCTCGTTGGTCATCTGTTCGACGTTACCGTGGTCGGCCGTGATCAGCGCTTCGCCGCCGACCTTTTCCAGCGCCTGGGTGATGCGCCCGACGCAGACGTCCAGGCACTCAACGGCCTTGACGGCTGCTTCCATGATCCCGCTGTGGCCCACCATGTCGCCGTTGGCGTAGTTGACGACGATCACGTCATAACGCTGATGCTCGATGGCGTCGACGATTCGGTCGGTGACTTCCGGCGCGCTCATTTCTGGCTGCAGGTCGTAGGTCGCCACTTTTGGTGAAGGGATCAGGATCCGCTCTTCGCCGGGGAAGGGTTCTTCACGGCCGCCGGAGAAGAAGAACGTCACGTGGGCGTACTTCTCGGTCTCGGCGATGCGCAGCTGAGTCTTGCCGTTGTTCGACAGGTATTCGCCAAGCACGTTGTGCAGGCCGGCCTTTTCGAACGCCGCGGGTGCGTCGATGTTGGCGGCGTACTTGGTCAGCGTGACGAAGCCGGCCAGCTTGGCCTGACGGCGACGGGCGAAGTCCGCGAAATCGTCTTCGACGAATACGCGGGTCAGTTCGCGGGCGCGGTCGGAACGGAAGTTCATGAACACCACCGCGTCGCCGTCTTCGACTGTCACCGGCGCGCCGATGCTGGTGGCTTTAACGAATTCGTCGTTCTCGCCTCGCTCATAAGCGGCGTCCAGCGCGGCCTTGGCGTTGTCGGCGTGGAACTCCGAAGTGCCGTCGACGATCAGGTTGTAGGCAGCTTCGACACGGTCCCAGCGATTGTCGCGGTCCATGGCGAAGTAACGGCCGATGATCGTGGCGGTGCGACCTTTGCCCAGGCGCGCGTAGGCTGCTTCCATGGTCTGCAGGTATTGATGGGCACTGCGCGGTGGCGTGTCGCGACCATCGAGGAAGGCGTGCAAGTAGATCTTGTCGGCGCCGCGCTTGGCGGCCAGCTCGACCATCGCCACCAGGTGATCTTCATGGCTGTGAACGCCGCCATCGGACAACAGGCCGAGGATGTGCACGGCCTTGCCGGCGCCGACCGCTTGATCGACTGCTTTGCAGATGGCGGGATTTTCGAAGAACTCGCCGTCGCGGATCGCTTTGGTCACGCGGGTGAAGTCCTGATACACCACGCGGCCGGCGCCCAGGTTCATGTGGCCGACTTCGGAGTTGCCCATCTGCCCGTCAGGCAGACCGACATCCATGCCGGACCCGGAGATCAAGCCGTTTGGCATGGTCTGGTACAAGCGATCGAAGACCGGCATCTTCGCTGCGTAGACCGCATTGCCGTGGTGGCTGTCGCTGTGACCGAAGCCGTCCAGGATGATCAGAACCAAAGGTTTAGGCGTGGTAGTCATGAATCCCACTCTTGGCTAATAGGTGAAGTAGAAAAAAGATCGACAGTTTAGGGACAAGTTCAAATCGGCAACAAGCTAAACGACGTCACTGCCGTACGGGCTTTGGCCGACCTTGGGTGCTGTGTATACTGGCCGACATTTTAACGCCCTGGAACCTGATGATGGTTGCTCACCTGATTGAATTTGCCACGAATCACTATTTGCTGACGGGTGCTTTCGTCATCCTGCTGGGCCTGCTGATCGCAACCGAGCTTAGCAAAGGCGGCCGCAGCCTGAGCACCGGCGAATTGACCGCTCTGGTCAACCGCGACGAAGCCGTTGTCATCGACGTCCGCGCCAAGAAAGACTTCACTGCCGGCCACATCGTCGGCGCGGTGAATTTCCCCCAGGACAAAATCCTGACCCGCACTGCGGAGCTGGAGAAATTCAAGCCTAAAACCCTGATCATCGTCGACGCCGCTGGCCAGCACGCCGGCCATACCGCACGGGAACTGCTGAAAGCGGGCTTCAACGCCGCCAAGCTGTCCGGTGGTATTTCGTCATGGCGCGGTGACAACCTGCCGCTGGTGAAGTGAAATGACTGACGTCGTCGTCTACTCCAGCGATTACTGCCCTTATTGCTCCCGCGCCAAGTCGTTGCTGGCGGGCAAGGGTGTCGGCTTCCAAGAGATCAAGGTCGACGGCAAGCCACAGATTCGCGCTGAAATGACTAAAAAATCCGGGCGTACCTCGGTTCCGCAGATCTGGATCGGCCCGGTCCATGTTGGCGGTTGCGATGACCTGTTCGCGCTGGAGCGCGCCGGCAAGCTGGATAAGCTGCTGAGCGCCTGAATTCGAACCGGGATGTGGAAACGATGGTTTTTTGCACAGCCCGGAAGCCTACAAGACCCCAATGTAAGGATCTGAGATGACTGATCAACCGAATAACGGCGCCACTTCCAACGAAGAAGAAGCACCGCAGTTTTCCCTGCAACGCATCTACGTCCGCGACCTGTCGTTCGAAGCGCCAAAAAGCCCGGCGATCTTCCGTCAAGAATGGACCCCGAGCGTTAGCCTGGACCTGAACACCCGCCAGAAGCAGCTGGAAAATGACTTCTACGAAGTCGTGCTGACCCTGTCGGTCGAAGTGAAGAACGGCGACGAAATCGCCTTCATCGCTGAAGTCCAGCAAGCCGGTATCTTCCTGATCAAGGGCCTGGATGCCAGCTCGATGAGCCACACCCTGGGCGCGTTCTGCCCGAACATTCTTTTCCCGTACGCTCGCGAAACCATCGACAGCCTGGTTGTCCGTGGCTCGTTCCCTGCGCTGATGCTTGCGCCGGTGAACTTCGACGCCCTGTACGCGCAAGAACTGCAACGCATGCAGGAAAGCGGCGAAACGCCAACGCCTACCGTTCAGTAAGCGTTGTTGCTGCAATAAAAAAGCGCCTGTGATGGGCGCTTTTTTGTGGGCGTCTGTTCTGGGCTGGATGACGACGGCCTAGTTATCTATTTACCGGTATTCTCAGGTATTCGAATTAATCACCACGGTGTTTCCAGGTTTCTGGCTAGTCGCAATTACAGTTGACGGGTTTATTTCGATTTGGTCTTTAAGAACGCTTGTATTGTTGATGACCTCTTTTACTATTAGGGAGGGCACGATTTTCTGCCCTTCCCTAACAGTCACATGGATGAGTGGTTATGAACAGTGAGAAAGATGGCGCAGTTGACGCTGACGTGGATGGGTGCAGTAATCCAGTTTTTCAGTTCTATACAAATACTGGCTATGTTAACTATCAAAGTTTACAGGAAGGAAAGCTGAGTTTTGGCTGGTCGAAGAGTGATTGGTTGGTTAATCATCCTCGAGGAAAAGTGAGCGTTGAGTTCCGTACACGCGCAAGCGGCAGCTTTTCTAGCGCCGCTGCTGAGTTCCAGAACGAAAACACAGATACAGCAACGAGTGTGCTCACCCAGGATATTGCACTTGAGCTCAGCAAAGAGGCGACTACCCCATTGATCAACGGATATATAACCTTCAACTCCAAGGTGCAGGGGGAGGAGGGTTATAAGGCTTACTCGGAAGAGAGGGTGCTATTCTTGATTGACGATCAACTGCCCGCGCTGAGCTGCGACAATATCGTTGCTGATAAAGCGGAGTTTGATCTTGATGCGACGCCTTCCGAGGATCTGGTTTTTAGACAGGCAACGCCTGATGGTAGATCAGGTACTGTGGCCCCAGTGGTGGTTTTCGGTGGTACGACTTTGTCGGTGACGCCCGTGGCTTTCAATGAGAAGTACGGAAGGATCCGGGGAGCGTTAAACATCACAATGGCTAAGAGATATTTGCGCTACTGGGTAGGTGAGGAAGTATTCGTTGGGTGCAAGTGGAGTTTTGGGCAAGGGGAGGAATACCGAGAGTACTATTCCGAAATGCGGAAGTTGAAAGTTACAGGCACCCCGGCCTGAGTGTTTTATAGCTATCGTGCGGGCCCCCGGTGTTAGCCGGGGGCTTTAGCATTTACCGGAACCCCAACTGCCGCCAGCCTTCATACACCGCCACTGCGACAGTATTCGACAGATTCAGACTGCGGCAGCCTTCGCGCATCGGCAGGCGCAGGCGTTGATCGCTCGACAGCGGATCCAGCACCTCCGGCGGCAGCCCTCGGCTTTCCGGGCCGAAAAGGAAAGCATCGCCCTCCTGGAATTGCGCATCGTGGAAAACCCGCGAGCCCTTTGTGGTAAAAGCAAACAGCCGCGGGTGGCCGATGCTTTCAAGGCAGCTCGGCAGGTCGGCGTGACGATGAAGCGTGGCGTATTCATGGTAATCAAGGCCGGCTCGACGCAGGCGCTTGTCATCCAGCTCGAAGCCCAGCGGCTCGATCAAATGCAGGCTGCAGCCGCTGTTGGCGCAGAGCCTGATGATGTTGCCGGTATTCGGCGGAATTTCTGGTTGAAAAAGGATCACGTGAAACATGCACGGCTCCGAACGAAAGGACGGGATGCATTCTACCCCTGAAGAAGACCCCAGACCGAAGCTATGGCCCAAGTTTCTGGGCTCGGTGGCGATTGTCGGTGTGATGGTCGGGCTGATGATCGGCCGCGTGACGACCCCGGACCCCATCCAGCTGCAAACCGTCGAAGTGCTGCCGAACGGCGTTGCCGTGTGGTTTAACCGCGAGCCGCAGCTTCATGGTGAACACATCGACGGTGCTGTGGCGCTGCTGTTCAACGCCCAGGGTCAGGCGCAGAAAGGCGAACTGAAGCTCAACGGCAAAGACGTACGCTGGAGGGTGCAACGAAGTGATAAGGGGCTGTTGCTGAACCTGCTGGCGGCCCGTCCTCTGCACGGCGACTGGCGCGGTGCGACCCAGGACGGGCGCTGGAGACTGGAGGTCAGTCTCCGGGAGGAATAAAAGAGGGGAATCCCCGGCCTGCCTGTACCAAGGTCCCCAAAACTGGTGATATATAACCTATTGCAGCGTGCGTGCCAGTTTTGGGAAAAGTCCGTAGGAATAATCGTAATGTCCTGCAGGAGACGGGTTTAGGGCCTTTCAGCCTGCGCCTTTTATAGACGGGTATAGGGAAAGGTTCGAATCGACTTTCGGAGTTGGATATTTGGTGAGCGTTTTTGCACGCTATTCGCGCATTGACCCGTACCGAGTGACCAAAGTGATGCACGCCAAACCGGAGCGGCAAGGTTGCTCTTAATCTCGCCGCCTTCAGTACATATGGGTACATGAATGGTCTGTAACCTCGCTGAACCCTAAATTGTGGGACCGGCTTTAGCCGGGAAGGCGTCAGGCGTTACGCCGCAAATCTATAGCGCACCTGGCGGCCGCTTCCCGGCTAAAGCCGGTCCCACTAAAAGCATCGCGTGCATGCAGTGGGCTCGCTGAACCCTAAATTGTGGGACCGGCTTTAGCCGGGAAGGCGTCAGGCGTTATGCCGCGAATCTATAGCGCACCTAGTGGCCTCTTCCCGGCTGAAGCCGGTCCCCCTAAAAGCGTCGCGTGCATGCAGTGTGCTCGCTGACCCTAAATTGTGGGACCGGCTTTAGCCGGGAAGGCGTCAGGCGTTATGCCGCAAATCTATAGCGCACCTGGC
>NZ_JBTOQG010000023.1:0-364203 GCF_055283955.1 Pseudomonas sp. HP_12 | reverse complement strand
GTCCCACTAGGTGATCGCAGTCCGTCAGTGGGACCGGCTTCAGCCGGGAAATGGCCCGTTTGAGCACCCTCGATTTCGCGGCGTAACACCCGACGCCTTCCCGGCTAAAGCCAGTCCCACTAGATGATCGCAGTCCGTCAGTGGGACCGGCTTCAGCCGGGAAATGGCCCGTTTGAGCACCCTCGATTTCGCGGCGTAACATCCGACGCCTTCCCGGCTAAAGCCAGTCCCACTAGATGATCGCAGTCCGTCAGTGGGACCAGCTTCAGCCGGGAAGAAGCCAGCATGACACCCTCAATTTCGCGGCGTGACACCCGACGCCTTCCCGGCTAAAGCCGGTCCCACTAGATGATCGCAATCCGTCAGTAGGACCGGCTTCAGCCGGGAAGAGGCCAGCGTGAACACCCTCAATTTCGCGGCGTGACACCCGACGCCTTCCCGGCTAAAGCCGGTCCCACTAGGTGATCGCAGTCCGTCAGTGGGACCGGCTTCAGCCGGGAAATGGCCCGTTTGAGCACCCTCGATTTCGCGGCGTAACACCCGACGCCTTCCCGGCTAAAGCAAGTCCCACTAGATGATCGCAGTCCGTCAGTGGGACCGGCTTCAGCCGGGAAGAGAATTGCGGCGATGAGCGGATTTTCGCTCAGGCATCTTACGCAACAAGCGGATTTCCGCTCATCCACCCCACGCCAACCCCTCTACTCCGGGCCTTTCAGCTTTTGGCACAGCTCCTGCTATCACTGTCGTCAGAACGCCTCGATGCGTTCCTTCTAACAACAATGACCTGCAGGAAATCCCATGGCCATCCCCAATTCTGCCTCCCACGGAGCGGCTGCCACGCCAGTCGCCGAGAAAACCACCGGAAGTCGCCTGAAATCCATTTTCAGCGGTTCGGTCGGCAACATGGTCGAGTGGTACGACTGGTACGTCTACGCCGCCTTCTCCCTCTACTTCGCCAAAGTCTTCTTCCCCAAGGGCGACACCACTGCCCAGTTGCTCAACACGGCCGCGATTTTTGCCGTGGGCTTCTTGATGCGCCCCATCGGCGGCTGGCTCATGGGCCTCTACGCAGACCGCAAAGGCCGCAAGGCCGCGCTGATGGCGTCGGTGCTGTTGATGTGTTTCGGTTCGCTGATCATTGCCCTCACCCCTGGTTATGAAACCATCGGCGTCGGCGCCCCGATCATGCTGGTGTTCGCGCGCCTGCTGCAGGGCCTGTCGGTGGGTGGCGAGTACGGCACTTCGGCGACCTATCTCAGCGAGATGGCGACCAAGGAACGCCGGGGCTTCTTCTCCAGCTTTCAGTACGTGACGCTGATCTCCGGCCAGCTCATCGCGCTGGCGGTGCTCATCGTGCTGCAGCAGACGCTGACCACTGAACAACTGCAAACGTGGGGCTGGCGCATCCCGTTTGCCATCGGCGCGTTGTGCGCGGTGGTGGCGCTGTTCCTGCGTCGCGGCATGGAAGAAACCGAGTCGTTCACCCGCAAGAAGGACAAACCCAAAGAAAGCCTGATGCGCACATTGATGCGCCATCCGAAAGAGCTGATGACCGTCGTCGGCCTGACCATGGGCGGCACGCTGGCGTTCTACACCTACACGACCTACATGCAGAAGTACCTGGTGAACACGGTCGGCATGAGCATCACCGACTCGACGACGATTTCTGCCGCGACGCTGTTCCTGTTCATGCTGTTGCAACCGGTGATCGGCGCGCTGTCTGACAAGGTCGGCCGCCGCCCGATCCTGATTGCCTTCGGTGTGCTGGGCACCTTGTGTACCGTGCCGATCCTCACCACCCTGCACACCATTCAGAGCTGGTGGGGCGCGTTCTTCCTGATCATGGCCGCGCTGATCATCGTCAGCGGCTATACGTCGATCAACGCCGTGGTGAAAGCCGAACTGTTCCCGACCGAGATACGCGCCCTGGGCGTCGGCCTGCCGTACGCACTGACGGTGTCGATCTTCGGCGGTACGGCTGAATACATCGCGCTGTGGTTCAAGAGCATTGGCATGGAGACCGGCTATTACTGGTACGTCACGGCCTGCATTGCGGTGTCGCTGCTGGTGTATGTGTTCATGAAGGACACCCGCAAGCACTCGCGGATCGAAACCGACTGACCTGAAACGGAGCTGTCGAGCAGCTTACAGAGGGCGAAAAAAAGGGCAGCTCACTCACATGAGCTGCCCTTTTGCATTCGCAGGCGTGGCTAAGTGCATGAATAACGATCGCTTTTTGCAGTATCAATTTCAGCGATGATCGCTACTAATGCGATTGACTTCCTAATAATTTTGAGGCGAGTAAAGTTCACTCCATACCGAGTTACCTACTAACTAAATCGATCTGGAGCAACTACCATGAAAACTAACAAACTGATCTTCGGCCTCGCTTTCTCCCTTCTTGCAAGCAGCGCCTTTGCACTTCCAGCCGTTGATGCGCACCACGCGGTGAATGCTGCGGTCGTTGCAGAAAACGGCTCGCACCACACTAATATCGGTCGCGTCGCTGCTGACGGTTCTGACCACGTAGGTGCCAACCGCCTCGCTGCTGATGGCGCTGACCGCGTCGGTGCAAACCGCCAGGCCGCTGATGGCTCGGACCACGTAGGCGCAAATCATCTCGCTGCTGATGGCTCGGACCATGTTGGTGCAAATCGCCTGAGCTGATACATCCATGACGTTCTCTCAGCCCGGCTTAATGCCGGGCTTAATTTTTCTGCGTTAAAAAACTGAAACCCTTGGTTCGAATGGGCGCATGGCGGGTATCCATCGGAAACGCAGCAGCTTTCCACCCCAATCCTGCTAACGCTCATGCTCAGCCGACCCCCTACCCGGCCACAGCGCCAGCAAACAAATGACACCCAAGTCAACAGACAAATTCGCCATCACGAGCGAAAATTGCCCCATGTCAGCGCAAAAAGTTCTGCAACGCTTTAAAACCGGGCGCTCCAGCCCACTATCATTTTTGGCGATGGTCGTTACCAATACCGTTAACTTCAACTTAATCCGTACGCGCGTAATATTGGCTCCATTCCCAAGTTAACTAATTATTGAACTTACTGGAGCAACACTCATGAAAACTTCAAATATTATTTTTGGTCTTAGTCTGTCCATCCTGGCATCGAGCGCATTCGCTCTGCCTGTTTCCGAACAGCACTCTGCATTTAATGGCACTGTCGTAGCAGAAGGCGGTTCTTCTCACACCAATGCGTCGCACACCGGTTCTTATCGTCAGGCTTCCGATGGTTCTGACCACGTTGGCGCCAATCGTCTTGCCGCCGACGGCGCTGACCGCGTAGGCAATAACCGCCAGGCCGCTGATGGCGCTGATCACATCGGTGCAAACCGCTTGGCCTCTGACGGTGCTGATCGCGTCGGTGCCAACCGCGCCAGCTAATCGGTGCCCGCATCATCCCGCCGCATGTTTACCGCTTCATGTTTCACCTCCTGAACTCCCTTTGTAGCCCGACGCTTGTCGGGCTTTTTTTTTGCCCGGGGTTCGGAGGCTGCTGGAATCCTCACCCAATGCCTTGCACTATGTCGGCCTGCATGCCGCACATGCGCATACCTTGGCCGCCTCGCCGGCACACCCTCATTCAGGAACACACCATGTCAGACGATATTCATTTCTACGAACCGTCCAAAGGTCATGGACTGCCCCACGACCCGTTCAACGCCATTGTCGGCCCACGTCCGATCGGCTGGATCTCGTCCCAAGACGCCGAAGGCAAGCTGAACCTGGCGCCCTACAGTTTCTTCAACGCCTTCAACTACGTGCCGCCCATCATCGGGTTCTGCAGCATCGGTCGCAAAGACAGCCTGAACAACATTGAACAGACTGGCGAGTTCGTCTGGAACCTCGCCACGCGCAGCCTGGCCGAGCAGATGAACATGAGTTGCGCGGCAGTGCCGGCGGACGTGAGTGAGTTCGAGCTGGCTGGCCTGACCGCAGAACCGTCGCGCATCGTTTCCGTGCCGAGGGTCAAAGAGACGCCGGTTTCGTTCGAATGCAAAGTGACGCAGATCATCCAGCTGCAACGCGCCGACAAGGAAGTCGTGCCGAGCTGGCTGATTCTGGGGGAAGTGGTGGCGGTGCATATCGCCAAGCGGCTGCTGAAGGAAGGTGTGTATGACACTGCAGCCGGCGAGCCCATCCTGCGCGGCGGCGGCCCGGCTGACTATTTCCAGCTGAGCGCGGAGTCGCTGTTCAAAATGTATCGACCAAAAGTCTGATCAATCCTCGGCGAACACCAGTTCGCCCTCTTGCGTGACGTCGGCGAGCCGCTCCAGCTCTTTGACGGCGGCGTCGTCAGCGGCGAGCGCGGTAGGGAATTTCTGTTCGGCGAGCACGCGGTGAAAGGTCGGCGCACCGCCCATGACCCGGGCCTTGACGGCGATTGCGGCGCTGTAACCGTCGTCACCGGGGACTGCGGCCGAGACGGCTTCGTGGTGCTGGAATTCTTTGCGTGCCATGGTTCGACGCCTTGCCTGGAAAAATGAAGGCGAGATTTTAAACGCAGGCGTTCGAACACCTGAAAGGTTTTCTTCGCAGGCCCATCGCCTGCACCCGAGCAAAAGCACCGAAACCTGTTAGCCCGCCAGACGAGCCCCCTCAGGGGCATAAGCCGTCTGTACCTGAGACGCCGTCACGGTGGCGAAGGTTTGAAAGTCCAGGCTCGCCACCAGCATTTCGGTCAGCAGTTCGGAAAACAGGTTCAGTTCAGGCGCGGCAAACCAGTCGTTCATCGCGGAAGGATCGGCCCACGTACCGGTGATAACCCAGAGGTCTTCGTCGGTCAGAGACTTCTGCAGCGCGAAGTGCAGACAACCCGCAGCAGCCGCCGACGGGCTGATCAGACTGCTCAAACGGGCACCCAGTTGGGCACTGCGTCCAGCACGGGCGCGAACGGAGACCCAATGGCTCACAACTGAAGTATTTAGCATGCTCTGCGCTCCTGTTTTTTGCGTGCGTGTCTTTTGCGTGCGTGCCGCGCGCCGGGATCGGGAATCCATGAAACGAGCTGCGACGGGAAGTGAAGGTTAGGGGCAGGCGCGCGACCTGCGGTAGCCAATTACTGCCCGGTTATTGCCTGATTCTGCGCTGACAGGTTCATCGTTACGTCGGGGCTCGCCGCTGCGCCGCGTGATGCCCATGGACTTTCGAGCAACGATCCCAAGCGAACAGGGCACGTTCATGGCAACGCAACACAGCGGTAACAGAATCAGGCAAGCATCCGGCAGGATTCGCCTAACGCTTGCGCTTGCCCAAAAATAAGCTGTGCTGCATCAATGCTCTGTCAGAGGAATTCCCCATGTCGCTATCCGCTCTTGCGCCGTCCGCCCCGGATGCTCGACCTGTTGCCGAGCTGAGCGCGCAGATGACGCAACAGTGCGCCGAACTGGCGGAGCTGATCCGCCGTCATGCGCCCGCCGATGGCAGTTTCCAGACGGTGATCAAGCCGCTGTTCATGGTTCGCCACGATCATCCGTCGCAATCGGTGCCGGGGCTGGTACAACCGGCGCTGTGCATCATGGCCCAAGGCCGCAAGGACGTGACACTGGGCGGCGAGCTGTACACCTACGACCCGCTCAATTATCTGGTGCTGTCGGTGGCACTGCCTATCAGCGGCAAGGTGATTTATGCGACGCCAGAAGAGCCGCATCTGGCCCTGCGCCTGGAAATCGATCCGGTGGAAATCAACGCATTGATCGCCGAGGCCGGCCCGATGAGCGTACCGACGCGTCACAGCGGGCGCGGCATGTACGTCGAGCGGATCGATTCACAGCTGCTCGATGCCGTCATCCGGCTGATCCGCCTGCTGGACACGCCGAAAGACATTCCCATGCTCGCGCCGCTGATCAATCGGGAGATCCTTTACCGGCTTCTGCGTGGGAGCGAAGGGCACCGGCTGTATGAAATCGCCATCTCCAACTGCCAGACCCATCGCGTCACCCAGGCGATCAAGTGGCTCAACGACCATTTCCAGGAGCCGCTGAGGATTGAGGATCTGGCGAAGGAGGTAAACCTGAGCATCTCCACGCTGCACCACCGTTTCAAGTCCGTCACGGCCATGAGCCCGCTGCAATACCAGAAGCAACTGCGTCTGCAGGAGGCCCGGCGCTTGATGCTGGCGGACGGCCTCGAAGCGTCGGCCGCCGGTTACCGGGTCGGCTACGAAAGCGCTTCGCAGTTCAGCCGCGAATACAGCCGCCTGTTCGGTGCGCCACCGTTACGCGACCTGGCGCGGCTGCGCAGTACGGTTTGAAGCGCGCCGGTCAGTCAACGTAAACCATCAGTCGAGGCTGCTCATCCACCGCTGCTGATCGATCTCGATCAACGTCGGACCGTCACGCTGACTGGCTGAGCTCAGTGCCGCCTTCAGTTGCTCAACACGGCCGACCGCCTCCGCGGCGCATCCCAGGGCTTTGGCCACACCGACAAAATCAGGCGTGAAAATGTCGACGCCGATGGGCTCGATGGCGCGGTTGACCATGTACTTCTTGATCTCTTCGTAGCCCTGGTTATTCCACAGCAGCACGACGATGGGCGTTCGCGCTTCCACCGCACTCGCCAGCTCGGACAGGGTGAATTGCAGACCGCCGTCGCCAATCAGGCACACCACCGGGTTGGATTCTCCGGCGTCGCGGCTGCCCAGCCATGCGCCCACTGCAGCGGGCAATGCGTAGCCAAGGGTTCCGTAACCGGTTGATGAATTGAACCAGCGACGGGGCTTGTCGAGGTCCAGGGTCAGGTTGCCCGTGTAGACCGGCTGGGTCGAGTCGCCCACGATCACGGCTTCCGGCAGCACGTCGAGCACCGTCTGCAAAAACAGCGTCTGCCCACGGGTCGCATCGTCCCAGCCCGCCTCAAGACTTGCCTTCAGCGCGGCAACCCGCGCAGTGCCCCACTCCTCGCGGCGTGGCATCAGCACTTCGCTCGCCAGCGCATCGACCAAGGCCTCGGCGGCGTATTGAGCGTCAGACACCAACGCGACCGTCGGCGCGAAATGACGCACAGTCTGATCGGGGTCGATGTCGATGCGCAGTAACGCGCCTGGAATCTTGAAGTGGCCCTGGAAGGTGATGTCGTAGTCGGTCTCGGCCAGTTCAGTGCCGATAGCCAGCACCAAGTCGGCACTTTCAATGACCTCGCGGGTTGCATCGAGGGACTGCGTCGAGCCGATCAGCAGCGGATGAGCGCTCGGCAGCATGCCTTTGGCGTTGATAGTCAGCGCGACCGGTGCGCCGAGCCGTTCGGCCAGACGCGTCAAAGCCGGGGCGGCGTGAATGGCGCCGCCTCCCGCCAAAATCAGCGGCCGTTGGGCGGTGGCAAGCAGAGACGCCATTTGCCGGATCGCCGCAGGCGCCGGCCCCGCGCGACTCACCGATACCGGTGGGCTGTGCAGCAGGGCATCGGCATTTTCCACCAGCACGTCCAGCGGGATTTCGATGTGCACCGGACGCGGCCGCGCCGTTTGGAACACCGCGAACGCCCGTGCCAGCACCGACGGCAGCTCGGCCGCTGACATCAGCGTGTGGGAGAACGCCGCGACGCCCGCGACCAGCACATTCTGGGACGGCAGCTCATGCAGCTTGCCGCGACCGCCGCCCAACTGACTGCGCGACTGCACGCTGGAAATCACCAGCATCGGAATCGAGTCCCCATAGGCCTGGCCCATCGCCGTGGTGATGTTGGTCATGCCGGGGCCGGTGATGATGAAGCACACGCCCGGCTTGCCTCGCGTGCGCGCATAACCGTCGGCCATGAAGCCTGCGCCCTGCTCATGGCGCGGGGTGATGTGGATAATCGACGAACCCGCCAGCCCTCGGTAAAGCTCGACCGTGTGCACGCCCGGAATCCCGAACACCCGCTCCACCCCGTAGCCTTCGAGCAACCTGACCAGCACTTCCCCGCACGTCGCCATGTGTCTGCCCCTTTCGTATGCATTTCCCAACGCCACCCGCAATTTGCCAGGCTCGATAGGCGACCATTGAAGCTGCAGGGCCGTATCGACCACAACGCAAAAAATGTCATGCTTAGCCATGTCCTCAGCTCATGGCTCGTCCCCCCGATGAAACGCCTCCCGCCCCTGCCCGCTTTGCACACGTTCCTGATCACGGCGAAGTGCTGCAATTTCACCCGAGCGGCCGAGGCGCTGCATATCACTCAGGGTGCCGTCAGCCGGCAGATCTCCGGGCTTGAAGCACATTTGGGCTATCGCCTGTTCAGTCGTCAGGCCCGGGGCTTGAGCCTGACCGCCCAAGGTCGTGAATGGCTGCCGCGCATCGAACAGGTGTTCAGCCTGATTGAAGAAGCGGTGGATCAGGTCGATGCCAAACCTAGGGCGCTGCAAATCAAGGCGCCCACCTGCATCAGCCGCTGGTTATTGCCGCGCCTGATGCAGTGGCAGAAAGAGCGGCCTGACGTGCCGGTGCAACTGACCACGACCAGCGCCCACACGGTGGATTTTCGGCGGGAAGAGTTCGACGCCGCCGTTGTGTTCGGCGCCCATCCGGGTGATTCCACTTACGTACGGCACCTCTTCGACGAACAACTGACACCCGTGTGCTCAGCGTCGCTGCTGGCGAGCAATCCCCTCTTCCGTCTCGCCGATCTGGAACAGCACATGCTCCTGCACCCCACCCTCGATGAGCGTGACTGGGCACTGTGGCTGAAGGCCGCCGGGGCCAAGCTGATCAATGTCGCGCAAGGCCAGCACTTCGACACGATGGACTTGGCGATGACCGTCGCATCACAAGGCTCGGGTGTAGCGATCGGCGACTGGTCGCTGATTGGTGAAGACCTGAACGCGGGGCGCCTGGTCATGCCGTTCGAGCTGAAAGTCCGGAGCGGCGCGGCGTATTACTTCGTGCACCCCAAGCGCGCCGAGGCGCCTTCCCCGCTTCAGGACATGCTGGAATGGCTGTCGCTGCAATCGGCTGAGCGGCACACCGGTTGAGGGGCAATGCCGACTCTTCCCCAACGGCCCGGCTGATACAAACATTCAATCCCCATCGCCCGACCCACTCTCCAATAGCGACCTACACTCAGAGTGTCCGCTCTGAAAAAGATGTCCTACCGGATCGAGGCAAATGTCATGAGAACCACAATAAAAAGACAGTGCGTTTATGTTGTCGCCGTTGCCGCTGTATTGAGCCTGTACGGCGCAGGTGCTTACCGAATCGAACAAATGCGGCAGACGCCCCGCATGGCGGTGGTCTGCACAATGGGACATTGCATGCCCACTGATGCAACGTTCAGCGCCCTTCGTTGATGGCAAAAGCCGGTCCGCGTAATGCGGGTCAACGTACTGCGAAACTCCCCACAGCCTGCTATCGATTAGCAAGCTAACGGACTAGACTTGGCACAAATTCCTGCGGGTGTTCAGCAGGTCAATCTGCCACTCGAGTCCCTTCTGTGACGAGTCTTAATCAACCCCGTCCGGACATCCGCAGCATTCTGTTCGCGCTGATGATGGCCGTCTTCCTCAGTGCGCTGGATCAGACCATTGTTGCGGTTTCGATGCCGGCCATCTCAGCCCAGTTTCAGGATTTCGACCTGCTTGCCTGGGTGATCTCCGCCTACATGGTTGCGCTCACCGTGGCCGTGCCGATTTACGGCAAGCTGGGGGATTTGTATGGCCGGCGTCGCTTGATGCTGTTCGGGCTGGCGACCTTCACCCTCGCCTCACTGTTCTGCGCCATGGCCCAGAGCATGGAACAACTGGTGCTGGCGCGTGTGCTGCAGGGCATCGGCGCCGGCGGCATGGTGTCCGTGAGCCAGGCGATCATCGGCGACATCGTCCCTCCCCGAGAGCGTGGCCGCTATCAGGGTTACTTCAGCGGGATGTACGCAGCGGCCAGCGTCGCGGGCCCTGTGCTCGGCGGCTTCATGACCGAGTACCTGTCGTGGCGCTGGGTGTTCATTATCAATCTGCCGCTGGGGCTGGCGGCCTGGTGGGTGGCGCGCAAGACGCTGATCGGCCTGCCGATCCCCCAGCGCAAACCGGTGATTGACTACCTGGGCACGGTGCTGATGATCATCGGCCTCACAGCCTTGCTGTTGGGCATCACCGAAATCGGTCAGGGCCACAGTTGGCGTGACCAGTCAGTGGTCATGCAATTGTCGGTGGCGCTGCTCGCGCTGGTGATTTTTGTGCTGTATGAACGGCGCACCCGCGAACCGCTGCTGCCCATGCACCTGTTCGCCAATCGCAGCGCGGTGCTGTGCTGGTGCACGATTTTCTTTACCAGCTTTCAGGCCATCTCGCTGATCGTGCTGCTGCCTTTGCGCTTTCAGACCGTCACCGGCGCAGGGGCCGACAGCGCGGCGTTGCACCTGATGCCGCTGGCTATCGGCATGCCCCTGGGCGCTTACTTCGGCGGCCGACGCACCTCGCTGACGGGCCGCTACAAACCGATCATCCTCACCGGCGCAGCATTGATGCCGCTGGCAATCCTCGGCATTGCCTTCACGCCACCGCAGTCGGCCATTCTGACGAGCCTGTTCATGGTCCTCACCGGCATCGCCAGCGGCATGCAATTTCCGACCTCGCTGGTGGGCACGCAGAACTCGGTAGACGTCAAAGACATGGGCGTGGCGACCAGCACGACCAACCTGTTTCGCTCACTCGGCGGCGCAGTCGGCGTGGCAACGATGTCGGCGCTGTTGCTGGCGATGCTCGCCGGTTCCGGCATTGCCCAGGTCGGCGGCAGTTCAATTGCGGGTGAAGGCTCTGGCAATTTGCTGATGGACAGCCTGCACGCCGCCAGCGGCCCGGCCCTTGAATTGCTGCGCGGGCAGCTGTCGATGACCTTTCAGCACCTGTTGATGGGCAGCGCGGCGGTGTCGCTGCTGGGACTGTCCGCCGCGCTGGCGATGCCCAATAACCTGCTGCGCGGGCGGGACGACAAGGACCGTTAACCGAACCGGTCAGGGTGATCAGCCGCTGTAATAACCCACCGCCACCATGAACTCACCGACCTTGCGCGCGTAGGCGTGCTTGTGTTCGATCTTGCTGGTGACCGGATTGCGCCAGCGGTATTCGTATTCACCTTCGGGCTGCTGCTTGACCAGCTCGAGCATCGGAATGCCGACCGGCTTGCCTTCCGGATCCCTGACCTTGCTGAAGTCGGTATTCACCAGCCGCAAGTTGGTGCCGTGAGCCACATAGCGCTTGGTGTCGATGTTCACCACGAAGACGTACAGATCGTCCTGCAGAAATCCGCCCTTGAGGTCGTTGATCACGCGGAGTGTGCCGTCCTTGTCCTGTTCCAGCGCTTTGGACGCCTTGTCGAGCAACGCCCTCGCCTGCTCAGGCGAAGCGCGGGGCAAGTAATAACCGACCGACAAAACCCGATCGCCGATGCGTTGGAAATACACACGCTTGCGCTCGACCTTACCGTCGCGCCAGTTCTGCCAGCGATATTCGGCCTGCTGAACGCCGGCGCTTTCCGGCGTCTGCAGCACCTGCTTGAAGTTTTTTTGCAGCTCCGGATCGAGCACTGACGATACGTCGCGGCCGATCAACGCCACTGATGGCCCGCCACTGGCAAGCATGATCCCCTTGGTATCGGTGACGAAGACATAACGCTCGCCATCGACGAACTCGCCCTGGCGGCTGAACTCGGCCAGCACCTTATCCCCCTGGACGCGGTAACGGGCCACGGCTTTTTCCAGCAGCGCCTTGGCCGCTGCTGCTTCTTGCGCTTCATCCCCAGCGGCCCAGCCTTGCCCGATGCACAGGGCGGCGAGCGCACCCATCAGGAGTTTTCTGCACACGTTTTTTGACACGAC
The DNA here is from genome assembly GCF_055283955.1 of Pseudomonas sp. HP_12. NCBI lineage: Bacteria > Pseudomonadati > Pseudomonadota > Gammaproteobacteria > Pseudomonadales > Pseudomonadaceae > Pseudomonas > Pseudomonas sp. HP_12. The sequence goes on along the minus strand of NZ_JBTOQG010000023.1, from coordinate 352,406 downwards.
TGCCATCGCTCCGCCCCCACTCTTATTGGTTATGGGGCAAGCGTAGACGGGGGATTGCAATAGGGCAGCATTCGGCACTTCAATGGGTATCAGAGACTGAATGGTCGCCGAATCACCGGGCGCGCTGAGTAAAGCGAAGGTAAACCGCCTGTTCAGCGAAGGTCAGGCGCGGTATAGATAGAGGCCAAACGCCATTTAGTTCGACGAAATATCGCGTAACGCCGGGCTGAAGCGGAGCATGTCGAGGATGCCGTCGACCAGTCGCTCCGCATCGTCCTGCAGCGAAAAGCTCTCGGGCACCAACAGCCACTGGCCGATGATGCCGTGCACATAAGCATGCAGGCAGATCGCGGCGCGTTGGGGATTCAGGTCAGCGGGGAGCTGGCCTTGTCGAGAAGCATTACCGAGCGCCAGCGCAATTCGCTCGTTGGCGTCAAGCCAGACAAACTGACGCTGTTGCCGCATGTCACACATTTCGTCGGTAAATTCGAATTTATGAAACAGAATTTCATTGATGCGGCGGGTTTTAGGGTCGCTGGCAACTTGTTGAAACAAATGAGTGAGAAGCTTGCGCGTCCACCCCAGCGGATCAATTTCATCTTCGCTTTCGCTCGCCCTCGCCATTTCTTCGAGGGGCTCGTGCAGACTGTCGAGCATGGCCTGGACCAGATCGGCCTTATTGCTGAAATGCCAATAGATCGCGCCGCGGGTCACGCCAGCCAGGGCCGCGATGTCGGCGAGCGTCGTGCGGGAGACCCCTCGATCGTAGAAAGCCTGCTCGGCAGCTTCGAGGATCTGCTTGCGCGTTTCCTGAGCCTCTTCTTTCGTGCGTCGAACCATGGCAGTAAAAACCTCAATGAAAATGCCTCAGGCGCTCTGGTCGAGTGGCCTGCACAGCACGTCGGGCGGCCTTTGTAATGCCTTGTCCCGGACCTACAATCGATGCCCTCGGTGCGTTGGAGTGTCGCACTCGCGGGTGTTTACAAACAACCGTGAATGTAAGTATATTCATTAGCATCCTACTTATCTAGCTGGAATACTTTTCCTGCCCCCTTTCCACTTTCCATGAGTTCAGGCTCCTGACCCGAGGATCTTCATGCAATTCAAGCCAGCTGTTACCGTACTGGTCACTGCCGTCGCCCTGGCATCGCTGCTCTCCGGATGCAGCAAGAAGGAAGAAGCGGCCGCAGCACCACCGCCCCCTCAGGTCGGCGTCGTCACTCTGAAAACCCAGGCCTACACCCTGACGTCTGAACTTCCCGGCCGGACCACCGCGTTCCGTATCGCCGAAGTGCGTCCTCAGGTGAACGGCATCATCCTCAAACGCCTGTTCACCGAAGGTGCAGACGTCAAAGCGGGTCAGCAGCTCTACCAGATCGACCCGGCGATTTACCAGGCCACCCTGGACAGCGCCAAAGCCACCTATGAATCCTCAAACTCTCTCGCTGGCCGCTATAAGCAGCTGATCAACGAGCAAGCCGTCAGCCGTCAGGAATACGACACGGCGGTGGGTTCGGCTCGCGAAGCGAAGGCGGCGGTGCAGACCGCAGAGATCAACCTGCGCTACACCAAGGTCTACGCGCCGATCTCCGGCCGTATTGGCCGCTCGCTGGTGACAGAAGGCGCGCTGGTCAGCAATGGTCAGGCCGATGCGATGGCCACCATTCAGCAGCTCGACCCGATCTACGTCGACGTGATCCAGTCCTCGGCCGAAATGCTCAAGCTGCGTCGCGATCTGGAAAGCGGCAGGCTGCAGAAAGCCGGCGACAACGCCGCCAAGGTCAAGCTGGTACTCGAAGACGGCAGTCTCTACCCGATCGAAGGCAAACTTGAGTTCTCCGAAGTGTCGGTCGACCAGACCACCGGTTCCGTGACCCTGCGCGCCGTGTTCCAGAACCAGGACCACACGCTGCTGCCAGGCATGTTCGTGCATGCACGACTGCAATCGGGCGTGGCCGAGAACGCGATTCTGGTTCCACAGCAAGGCATCACCCGTGACCTGAAAGGCACACCGACCGCACTGGTGGTGAACGCCGATAACAAGGTCGAGTCCCGCACGCTGGTTGCCAACCGCACCATCGGCAGCGACTGGCTGGTTGAGAAGGGCCTGAACGCAGGTGATCGCGTGATTACCGAAGGGCTGCAATACGTCAAGCAAGGTGCTGAAGTGAAAGTGGCCGAAGCCACCAACGTCAATGCAGCTAACCCGGCCCCTGCCCCGGCAACTGATAAAGCCGCAGGCAGCAAAGGGGAGTAATTCATGTCGAAATTTTTTATCGACCGGCCGATTTTCGCGTGGGTAATTGCCCTCGTGATCATGCTGGTGGGGACGCTTTCGATCCTCAAGCTACCGATCAACCAATACCCGGCCATTGCGCCGCCGGCCATCGCGATCGCCGTGACCTACCCGGGCGCCAACGCGCAAACCGTGCAGGACACCGTGGTTCAGGTGATCGAGCAGCAGCTCAACGGCATCGACAACCTGCGGTATGTGTCGTCGGAAAGTAACTCCGACGGCAGCATGACCATCACCGCGACGTTCAACCAGGGTACCAACCCGGACATCGCTCAGGTTCAGGTGCAGAACAAGCTCAACCTGGCCACCCCGCTGCTGCCGCAAGAAGTGCAGCAACAGGGTATCCGCGTGACCAAGGCGGTGAAGAACTTCCTGATGGTCGTCGGTCTGGTGTCCGAAGACGGCAGCATGGGCAAGGAAGACTTGTCCAACTACATCGTCTCGAACATGCAGGACCCGATCTCTCGTACCTCCGGTGTGGGTGACTTCCAGGTCTTCGGTGCCCAGTACGCCATGCGTATCTGGCTCGATCCGGCCAAGCTGAACAACTTTCAGCTGACCCCGGTAGACGTCAAGACGGCCATCACTGCCCAGAACGTTCAGGTGTCTTCCGGCCAGATCGGCGGTCTGCCTGCGCTCAAGGGTCAGCAGCTGAATGCCACGATCATCGGTAAAACCCGTCTGCAGACCGCCGAGCAGTTCGGCAACATTCTGCTTAAGGTCAATCAGGATGGTTCGCAGGTTCGCCTCAAAGACGTCGGCAAAGTCGGTCTGGGTGGCGAGAACTACAGCATTGACGCGCAGTTCAACGGCAAGCCGGCTTCCGGTCTGGCGATCAAGCTGGCGACCGGCGCCAACGCGCTGGACACCGCCAAGGCGATTCGCGCCACCATTTCGCAGCTGGAGCCGTTCTTTCCGCCTGGCATGAAAGTGGTTTACCCGTACGACACCACGCCAGTGGTTCAGGAATCCATCACCGGTGTGGTTCACACCCTGGGTGAAGCGATCATCCTGGTGTTCCTGGTGATGTACCTGTTCCTGCAGAACTTCCGCGCCACCATCATCACCACGATGACCGTGCCGGTGGTATTGCTCGGTACGTTCGGGATCCTCGCTGCCGCCGGTTTCACCATCAATACGCTGACCATGTTCGGGGTGATCCTTGCCATCGGCTTGCTGGTGGACGATGCCATCGTTGTGGTGGAAAACGTCGAGCGGGTGATGGCGGAGGACAAACTTTCGCCGCGGGACGCCACGATCAAATCCATGGAGCAGATCCAGGGCGCGCTGGTCGGTATCGCACTCGTATTGTGTGCGGTTCTGTTGCCAATGGCGTTCTTCGGCGGCTCCACGGGTGTGATCTACCGGCAGTTCTCGATCACCATCGTGTCGGCGATGGCGCTTTCGGTCCTGGTCGCGCTGATCTTCACTCCAGCGTTGTGCTCCACGCTGCTCAAGCCGATCGATCACGAGAAGCACGGGCAGCCGAAACGTGGATTCTTTGGCTGGTTCAACCGCACCTTCGACCGCAGCGTAGTGAGCTATGAGCGCGGTGTCGGCAACATGCTCAAGCACAAGATTCCGGCCTTCATCGTTTACGCGCTGATCGTCTGCGGCACCATCTGGATGTTCACCCGCATTCCGAGCGCGTTCCTGCCGGAAGAAGACCAGGGCGTCATCTTTGCCCAGGTGCAGACACCACCGGGCTCCTCGGCAGAACGTACGCAGACCGTCATCGACAACATGCGCAAGTACCTGCTGGAAGAGGAATCCGGCGCGGTCAACTCGGTGTTCACCGTTAACGGCTTCAACTTTGCCGGTCGCGGTCAGAGCTCCGGTCTGGCGTTCATCATGCTGAAACCGTGGGGCGATCGTGATGCCTCCAACAGCGTCTTCGAACTGGCCAAACGGGCGCAGCAGCACTTCTTTGGCTTCCGTGACGCAATGACCTTTGCGGTCGTACCGCCTGCGGTACTGGAACTGGGTAACGCCACCGGTTTCGACGTGTACTTGCAGGATCAGGGCGGCGTGGGTCACGCCAAGCTGATGGAAGCGCGTAACCAGCTGTTGGGCATGGCGGCACAGAGCAAGATTCTGGCGGGCGTGCGTCCGAACGGTCTTAACGATGAGCCGCAATACCAACTGGTTATCGATGACGAGCGTGCGCAGGCCCTGGGCCTGAGCCTGTCGGACATCAACACCACGCTGTCCATCGCCATGGGTGGCAACTACGTCAACGACTTCATCGACCGCGGTCGGGTCAAGAAGGTGTACGTGCAGGGCGATGCCAGTGCGCGGATGAAGCCGGAAGACTTGAAGAAGTGGTACGTGCGCAACACCGCTGGCGAGATGGTGCCGTTTGCCTCGTTCGCCACCGGCGAGTGGGTGTTCGGTTCGCCGAAGCTGTCCCGTTACAACGGTGTACCGGCCGAGGAAGTACTGGGTACTCCGGCGCCGGGTTACAGCACCGGTGAGGCGATGGCCGAGGTCGAGCAATTGGCGAAGAAGTTGCCGGCCGGCGTGGGTCTTTCCTGGACGGGTCTGTCCTATGAAGAGCGTCTGTCCGGTTCTCAGGCGCCCGCGCTGTACGCACTGTCCATTCTGATCGTGTTCCTGTGTCTGGCGGCGCTGTATGAAAGCTGGTCGATTCCGATCGCGGTGTTGCTGGTCATCCCGCTTGGGGTTATCGGTGCGCTGATCGCGACGAGCCTGCGCGGCCTTTCCAACGACGTGTTCTTCCAGGTAGGTCTCTTGGTGACGGTGGGTCTGGCGGCGAAAAACGCCATTCTGATCGTCGAGTTCGCCAAGGAGCTGCATGAGCAGGGCAAGGGCATCGTCGATGCAACCATCGAAGCCTGCCGGATGCGTCTGCGGCCCATCGTAATGACGTCCATGGCGTTCATCCTCGGTGTGGTCCCGCTGGCGATTTCCTCGGGCGCCGGTGCCGGTAGCCAGCATTCGATCGGTACAGGCGTAATCGGCGGTATGATCACCGCGGTTATTCTGGCGATCTTCTGGGTACCGTTGTTCTTCGTTTCGATATCCTCGATGTTCAAAGGCAAACAGAAACACACTCCACACGATGAGGCTGGCCAATGAGCAAGTCCCTGATCTCGCTGGCGGTCACCGCGTTCATTCTCGGCGGCTGCTCGTTGATCCCCGAATACAAGCAGCCCGCCGCACCGGTGCCGGCTCAGTTCCCGCAAGGTCCGGCCTATTCGCCGGCCCAGGCGGCGAATCAGGCGGCGGCCGAGCAAGGCTGGCGTCAGTTTTTCCATGACCCGGCGCTGCAGCAACTGATTCAGACGTCGCTGCAGAACAACCGTGACCTGCGCGTCGCCGCGCTGAACATCGACGCTTACCGCGCGCAGTACCGCATTCAACGTGCGGATCTGTTCCCGGCCGTGGCAGCGTCGGGCACCGGCACGCGTCAGCGCGTGCCGGGCGACCTGTCGCAAACGGGCGAGTCCGGTATCACCAGTCAGTATTCGGTGGGTCTGGGCATCAGTTCCTATGAACTGGATCTGTTCGGCCGGGTACGCAGCCTCAGTGAGCAGGCGCTGCAGACTTACTTCGCCGGTGAAGAAGGCCGTCGCAGCACGCAGATCAGTCTGGTCGCCAACGTCGCCAACGCCTATCTGACGTGGGAAGCGGACAAAGAGCTGTTGAAGCTGACCCAAGACACGTTGGGCGCCTTCGAAGAAAGCTTGCGCCTGACCTCTCGCAGCAGCGAAGTGGGTGTGGCCTCGGCGCTGGATCTGGCGCAATCGCGCACCTCCGTCGAGAGCGCCCGCGTCAAGCTGGCCCAGTATCAGCGGCTGGTCGCCCAGGACGAGAACAATCTGGTGCTGCTGTTGGGCACCAGTCTGCCGGCCAACCTGCCCGCCTCGAAACCGTTGAGCGCTGACATGCTCAATGAAATGCCAGCGGGTCTGCCGTCGGAATTGCTGCAGCGTCGTCCGGACATTCTTCAGGCCGAATACAGCCTGAAAGCCGCCAACGCCAACATCGGCGCGGCACGTGCCGCGTTCTTCCCAAGCATCAGCCTCACGGCCAGTGCCGGTACGGCGAGCGGCGATCTGAGCGGTCTGTTCAAAGGCGGTTCGGGGACGTGGCTGTTCGAGCCCACGATCAATCTGCCGATCTTCAACGCGGGCAGTCTGCGCGCAAGCCTCGACTACTCGAAGATCCAGAAAGACATTGGCGTCGCCAACTACGAGAAGGCGATTCAGACGGCGTTCCAGGAAGTCTCCGACGGTCTGGCCGCACGCAAGACCTACACCGATCAGCTCAAGGCGCAGACCGACTTCGTCAACGCCAACCAGGACTACTATCGTCTGGCCGAGCGACGCTATCGCATCGGGATCGACAGCAACCTGACCTTCCTCGACGCCCAGCGTCAGTTGTTCAGCGCGCAACAGTCGTTGATCACCGATCGCCTGTCCCAGCTCAACAGCGAGGTCAATCTGTACCGCGCGCTGGGTGGCGGCTGGTACGAACAGACCCCGACCGGCGAGCGTCAGCCCACCGCGGGCGATGTGCCGTCTACCCGCTTGTTCTGATACGACGTGCATGAAAAAACCCACCGATTGGTGGGTTTTTTTTTGACCGTTTTCCAGGCTGTTGCAAGCAAAGACCACGGCGGTTAGGCCAACAAAAACTCCGTCACGCGCAGAGCAAAGACTTCACCCAGCTCGACGCTGGACAGGTGCGCCGCGTAATAGTCGGAGAGTTCGCTGCCGTGGATGTGGTTCTGCAGATAATGCCCGTCCGCCACGGTGGTGACGGCGTCATGGCTGCCGCAGATGATCAGCGTGGGCACGGTGATCGAACTGACTTGCTTGCGTAGATCGGCATCCCGAACGGCCGCGCAGCAGGCGGCGTAACCCAGCGGAGAAGTCGCCGCCAGCACGTCGGTGACGGGCGTGACCTTGTCGGCGTGCTGGCTGGCAAAGTCAGGGGTGAACCAACGCCCAACCGCGCCGGCGCCCATTTCCTTCATTGCCCGCTCACCGCCCTTCTCCACCTGGGCGATGCGCGGCGCCCACGTTTCCGTATCGCCGATCTTCGCGGCGGTGTTGCACAGCACCAGCTTGTGCAGCCGATCGTTGGCATGAATGCCCAGCCACTGACCGATCAGGCCACCCATGGACAATCCGCAGAAATGCGCGCGGTCGATCTTCAACGCATCAAGCAGCGCCAGCACGTCTCGCCCCAGTTGAGAAAGGGTGTAAGGCCCTTGGGTGACAAGGGACTGACCGTGGCCGCGGGTGTCGTAACGCACGACGCGGAATGACTTGCTCAGCGCCGGAATCTGCGCGTCCCACATGTGCAGGTCGGTGCCCAACGAGTTGGACAGCACCAGCACCGGCGCTTCCACCGGGCCATCAATTTGATAATGCAGCTCACCGTCTTCGAGTTGTACGAACGCCATGGCAGTCGCTCCGTGAAACACGTGGAATGAGTGTGATCAACTAATACAGCACGCGCCCTGCAAGGACGCGCGCCTCAAGATCAATGATCTTCGTGCAGGTAAGCCGGCTTCTTCGGCAACCGCAGGCTGAACAGGAAAGCAATCGCCATCATCGCGGTGACATACCAGTAGAAGGTGTTTTCCATGCCCATGTTCTTAAGGCCCAAAGCTACGTATTCAGCGGAGCCACCGAAAATAGCGTTGGCCACGGCATAGGCCAGACCGACGCCCAGCGCACGAACCTGCACCGGAAACATCTCGGCTTTCACCAGACCGCTGATCGAGGTGTAGAAACTGACGATGGCCAATGCCAGGGTGATCAGCACGAACGCGATGACCGGGCTGGTAGTGGTTTTCAACGTCAGCAGCAGCGGCACCGTGCACAGGGTGCCCAGCCCGCCGAACCACAGCATCGAGGCGCGGCGACCGATCTTGTCAGCGAGCATTCCGAACACCGGCTGCATGCACATGTACAGGAACAGCGCGCCGGTCATGATGTAGCTCGCGACCTTGGCATCCATGTGCACGGTGTTGACCAGGTATTTCTGCATGTACGTGGTGAAGGTGTAGAAAATCAGCGAGCCGCCGGCGGTATAGCCCAGCACGGTGATGAACGCCGCTTTGTGATCGCGGAACAGCGCAGACATGCTGCCCGCGTCCTTGTTCTGACGCACTTCGGCGGTGGTGGTCTCTTTCAGCGACCGGCGCAGCACCAGCGAGATCACCGCCGCGACCGCACCGACCACGAATGGAATCCGCCAGCCGTAGGCTTTCAGCTCATCGGCACTGAGAAACTGCTGCAGGATGACCACGGTCAGCACGGCCAACAGCTGGCCGCCAATCAGCGTCACGTACTGAAATGAAGCGAAAAACCCGCGCTGCCCCCGCAACGCGACTTCGCTCATGTACGTGGCGGTGGTGCCGTACTCACCACCCACCGACAGGCCCTGGAACAGGCGCGCCATCAACAACAGAAACGGCGCCCAGGCACCGATCGACGCGTAAGTGGGTAGACAGGCAATGACCAGCGAGCCGGCGCACATCATCAGCACGGAAATCATCATCGAGTTTTTGCGGCCGTGCTTGTCGGCCACGCGACCGAACAGCCAGCCGCCGATGGGACGCATCAGAAAGCCTGCGGCGAAGACGCCCGCGGTGTTGAGCAACTGAACGGTCGGGTCATCGGAAGGAAAGAATGCAGGCGCGAAATAGATGGCGCAGAAGGCGTAGACGTAGAAGTCGAACCATTCGACGAGGTTGCCCGATGAGGCGCCCACAATTGCGAAGATCCGCTTGCGCCGCTCTTCTCCGGTGTAGTGAGTCGTTGTCATTATTATCTCCCCAGGTGTTAGTAAGGTCAGCCAGTCTAAGACATAACCTGCAACATTTAGACTTAAGCAGTAACGTTTCGACATCACAAGGACAACCACCCGAGTCAGCAAGTTGCCCCTTTCGCGGAGGCAAGCGATGACTCGGGTGGCTGAGTTGCAAAAATGTCGTCTAGCGCTCTATTGCGAGGGCCAGCCCCTGCCCCACGCCGACGCACATCGTGGCGAGCGCTTTGCTGCCGCCGGTTTTCTCCAGTTGATGCAACGCCGTCAACACCAGCCGCGCGCCGCTCATGCCCAGCGGATGCCCCAGCGAAATCGAGCCGCCGTTTGGGTTCACCTTGGGTGAATCGTCAGCAATGCCCAATTCACGCAAGACCGCCAGGCCCTGGCTGGCAAACGCTTCGTTGAGCTCGATGACGTCGAAATCACTGACCGCCAGACCCAGCCGTGCCACCAGCTTGCGTACCGCCGGGACCGGGCCAATGCCCATGACGCGAGGCTCAACGCCAGCGCTGGCCATCCCCAGTACGCGAGCGCGCGGCGTGAGGCCGTGTTTCTTGACGGCGTCGGCGGACGCCAGAATCATCGCCGCCGCGCCGTCGTTCAGGCCTGCCGCGTTGCCCGCTGTGACGGTTTTGCCAGCCCCGTTGACCGGCTTGAGCTTGGCGAGCGCTTCACGGCTGGTGTCGGCACGGGGGTGCTCGTCGGTGTCGACGACGGCCTCGCCCTTTTTGTGGGCGACGCGCACGGGCACGATCTCCTCAGCGAAGAAGCCCGAAGCCTGAGCCGCCGCTGTACGCTGCTGGCTGCGCAGAGCAAAGGCGTCCTGATCCTCCCGGGATATGCCGAAATCCTCAGCGACGTTATCGCCGGTCTGCGGCATGGTCTCAACGCCGTACTGGTCTTTCATGTGCGGGTTGACGAAACGCCAGCCCAAAGTGGTGTCTTCCAGCTTCTGGCCGCGGCCGAATGCCGTGTCGGCCTTGCCCATCACAAAAGGGGCGCGGGACATGGACTCGACGCCGCCGGCAATGGCCAGCTCCATCTCACCGCAGGCAATGGCGCGGAACGCAGAACCCACCGCGTCCAGGCCGGAAGCACACAAGCGATTGAGGGTCACGCCCGGCACGCTGGTCGGCAGACCCGCCAACAGCGCGGCCATGCGCGCGACGTTGCGGTTGTCCTCCCCGGCCTGATTGGCGCAGCCGAGAAACACTTCGTCCAGCTCATCCCAATTGACAGACGGGTTGCGCGCCATCAGGGCCTTGATCGGCAGTGCTGCCAGATCATCCGCTCGAACGGTCGCCAGGCCGCCGCCAAAACGGCCGATGGGGGTGCGAATCGCATCGCAGATAAAAACGTCACGCATCATGCTTCTCCCGGCGCCTGGCCATGGGCCGCAGCGGTTCGCGCTTCCAGATCGCGCAGCGCGGTCAGTTCGTACTCGCTGGGTGCATCGGAAGTCTTCACGGTGTCGGCAAAACGCACGTCCCAACCGGTGGCGGCGATCACCTGCTCGCGGGTCACGCCGGGGTGCAGCGTGGTCACGACGAATTCGTGAGTGCCCGCTTCCGGTTCCATGATGCACATGTCAGTGATGATGCCGACCGGCCCGGCGCCCGGCAGGCCGAGGCGCTTGCGGGAGTCGCCGCCTTCGCCGTGGCCCACCGAGGTCAGGAAGTCCAGCTTGTTGACGAAGGTCCGTGGCGATTGCTTGAGGATGATCAGCACTTCTTTGGCCGACCCGGCAATTTCCGGCGCGCCTCCGGCACCCGGCAGGCGTACTTTCGGCTGGTGATAATCGCCGACCACCGTGGTGTTGATGTTGCCGAACCGGTCGACCTGAGCCGCGCCGAGAAACCCGACATCGACCCGCCCGCCCTGCAGCCAGTAACGGAAGATCTCACTGGTGGACACCACGGTATCAGCGGTTTCCGCCAGTTCGCCGTCACCGATGGACAGTGGCAGCACGTCAGGCTTGGCGCCGATCGGCCCTGATTCGTAAATCAGCACCACGTCGGGCGAGGAAGTGAGGCGCGCCAGATTGGCGGCTTTCGAGGGCAGACCGATGCCGACAAAGCACACGGCGCCGTTTTTCAACCGGCGCGCGGCGGCGACGGTCATCATTTCGTTGGTGGAATAAGTCATTGGTGAGCCTCCGCCGCGTGGGCCAGCTTGTTCTTGAACTCACTGAAGTCACGGGTGCCATGGATGTATTCGTCGATCCAGGCGGTAAAGGCCTCACGGTCGCGGGCGATGGCGTCCCACGCCTGATAGAAACGGTTGTCGCGCTCGTAGTAGCCGAGGGCGTAGGAAGGATGCGCTCCGCCTGGCACGACGCAAACCGCACTCAGCGCCCAGGTGGGCAGTACGCAGGCGTTCATCGGTGCCTTGAGGTCATCGACAATTTCCTCGACCGTGACAATGCAGCGCTTGGCCGCCAACGCCGCTTCTTTCTGAACCCCAAGAATGCCCCATAGCAGCACGTTGCCTTTACGGTCGGCTCTCTGCGCGTGGATCACCGTCACATCGGGGCGTACTGCCGGCACCGCCGCCAGTACTTCTCCGGTGAACGGGCAAGTGACCGACTTGATCAGCGGGTTGACCTTGGGCAGGTCCGAACCGGCATACGCCCGCAGCACCGCGAACGGCAGCCCGGATGCGCCCGCCACATAGGCATTGGCGAGGTCGGCGTGGCTGTGTTCTTCAATCTCCATAGGCTGCGGCCATTGCCGTTCGACGGCATCGCGAAGCCTGTGCAGAGAGCCGACGCCGGGATTACCGCCCCACGAGAAAATCAGCCGTTTTGCACAGCCTGCGCCGATCAATTGGTCATAGATCAAGTCAGGGGTCATGCGCACCATGGTCAGATCTTTCTTCTTCTGACGAATGAGCTCATGTCCCGCTGCTGTAGGAATCAGGTGGGTGAAGCCTTCCAGTGCAACAATGTCGCCATCGTTGACGAACTGCTTCACAGCCTCGTGAAGGGAAAGAATTGCAGCCATGGGGTGCTCCAGGTTCACACTCGTTTGCCCCGCCATTTAAGGCGTGGCGTTGAGAATGAGGTTATGCCTGGGCACGGGCTGGAACAATCCGATAACCGACTAAGTGTTCGATCACCGAACGGAGAGTGACGGGCAGCTCATGGGTTCAACAGGCTGGGTCAGGTAAACAGCTGCGTGCTCAGGTCACGGCTGGCATTCAGCATGATTGGCAGAAACTTCTGCTCCAGATCATTGCGCGCCACCCGACCCGCACTGGTGCTGACATTCAGCGCCGCGAGTACCTGACCCGATGCGTCGTAGACCGGCACGGCGATTGAACGCAAACCCTGCTCCAGTTCCTGATCGACAATGCACCAGCCCTGTTGCCGCACTTGCTGCAGGCATTCGAGCAAGGCTTCCGGGGTGCGTAAGGTGCGGCTGGTTTTGGGTTGCAGATCGACGTGGTCGAGGTATTCCCGCAACGACACATCGTCCAGCGCCGCCAGCAGAATCCGGCCCATAGAGGTGCAATACGCCGGCAAACGTCCGCCCACCGCCAGGTCCACGGAGATCAATCGCTGGGTCGTCGCGGAGCGGGCTATATAAAGAATGTCATCGCCTTCCAGCGTGGCCATATTGCAGGCCTCGTGCAGTTGGTCACTCATGCGGTCGAGATAGGGCTGTGACGAAACCGCCAGGGGGGTCGAGGACAAATAGGCATGGCCAAGCGTCAGCACTTTAGGCAGCAGCGAGTAAGTGCGCCCGTCAGTGGTGGCGTAGCCCAACTTGATCAATGTATGCAGGCAACGACGAACCGCCGCCCTGGGGATTTCGGTGCGATGGCTGATCTGCGCGATGGTCAGGTGCCGCTTGCGTTCCTGGAACGCGTGAATGACGGCCAACCCTCGCGCCAGAGAGGTCATGAAGTCAGGATCGCCCGTGAGCGCCTGAATCCTTTTAGCAGGAGACGCAACAATCGGCGGCGCAAGTGACGTGAAAGAATTACGCAATTGATCGTTCATGCTGGCACCGTTCGTCGTGGCCGCGAAAGCCTTGTAGAACGCCACTCTCGCCGTTTTTGAAGCCCACGGCAAGCCAGCTTTGGGCGATTATCGAACGAGTGGGCGATAATCGCAATTGACCGGCTGCCCAGTTGCTTATACCTTTCACATGCCATATGAGGCTTCTTTGGATTACTGGTCAGGTACCCACTGAGAAGTCCCAGGCACGGTCTTGCTAACCCAAGGCCGTTTTTGTCTCTGCCCTCCCCATTTATGTGTAACCGTTTAAATACACATCATTGTCCGCACGGTCATAAGCCGAGAATTTTACGTCGCCAGAAAACTGCCTGCGGCGTTAAACATTTGACTCGCCAAGTTGCGTCATAAATCAGACTGTCCAACTTAGGAACCTTCGTACATAAAAAAGGTATAAATCCTCAGTTGTCCGGCTGCGACAGTCTCGACAGTTGACTCGCCTGCGCATCTTCGCGATAGTGGCCGTCATTGAAGCCCAATAACGCTATCGCGTGTTTAAATCCTCGCCCCATCTGGCATGGATCCAAACACACGCAGACATTGTTCGACTCGATCGCAATGTTCAGCGACGGCAGGCCAATACCTTGGTCATCAGCCATCCTGCAGGCAATCAATAAAGAATGTTGCTACGACAGTTTTGTCATTCCGGTGCACGTAGCCGCCCTTGGTTGAAGTGTGAATCGTCTTGGCGCAGCGTCCCTGCCCGATGGTTATTCCTGATCCGATACATTGCGATCGTCAGGTCCGACACTTTCAGACTCGGCGTCATCACCGGATTAAACTCGACCCGATCAGGTATTAACGTGACCAAAGATGAACTGCGCGCAGAATTAGAGCGCCAGGAACAACGTTACAAGGAAGTTTACGGCGGCGAAGTGACAACATACGCCGCCCAGCCCGAACCAGAGCGCAAGCCGTGGCGCAAACGGGCCAGCCTGCTTGACCAGGCGTTCAAGCAAGAGCTGCAAAAGATGGAAGAAGAACTCAAGGAAGAGCCATGAGCCGCCGCTTGCCTGTCGCTGACTCAAACAGCTGACGGCAAGCGTATTCATCGCGTTGAAGGCCAGGTTTTACAGACTCGTCCAGGGTTCAGGGGTGCTTCGCACTTTCTTTCCCGGCAGGAAGTCGACGGGCAGGCGGGACAGAAATTTCGTTGCAGGCTGCTACCAATGAGCGGCGCGCCTATCGCGCAGTTTTTTTTCTGTCATAATCCCGCCCCCTTAAGACCGGGTCAGAAAACCTTCCATGATCGATCTATTCAGCGGACTGGATGCTTGGGTAATTGTGAGCTTGTTGCTCGCCCTTGCGTTTGTCCTCACCTTCGAGTTCATCAACGGCTTTCATGACACCGCCAACGCGGTGGCGACAGTCATTTACACCAAGGCCATGCCGCCCCATCTGGCAGTATTTTTCTCGGGCGTGTTCAATTTCCTCGGGGTGCTCCTGGGTGGGGTCGGCGTGGCGTATGCCATCGTCCATCTGCTGCCGGTCGAGTTGTTGATCAACGTCAACACCGGTCATGGTCTGGCGATGGTGTTCTCGCTGCTGGCTGCGGCCATCACCTGGAACCTCGGCACCTGGTATTTCGGCATCCCGGCGTCCAGCTCCCATACATTGATCGGTTCGATTCTGGGTGTAGGCCTGGCCAACGCGCTGATCAATAACATCCCGCTGGGCGAAGGCGTGAACTGGCAGAAAGCGATCGATATCGGCGCCTCGCTGGTGTTCTCGCCACTGGCCGGTTTCATCGTGGCGGGTCTGGTCCTGTTGGCGCTGAAAGCCTGGCGCCCCCTCTCCAAGATGCACAAGACGCCGGAACAACGCCGCAAGCTCGATGACAAAAAACACCCTCCTTTCTGGAATCGCCTGGTTCTGGTGATTTCGGCGATGGCAGTGAGTTTTGTGCACGGCTCCAACGATGGTCAGAAAGGCATCGGCCTGATCATGCTGGTGCTCATCGGTATCGTCCCGGCGCAGTTCGTGCTGGACCTGAGCACCACGACTTATCAGATCGAACGCACCCGCGACGCGACCCAGCACCTGAGCCAGTTTTATCAGCGCAACAACGCGACACTGGGCGAGTATCTGGCGCTGGGCAAATCGGCGGCGGGCGACTTGCCCGAGCGTTTCAGCTGCAACCCTGAGCAAACCGAGCCGACCATTGATGCTCTGCTGAACAACCTCAAGGGCGTCAACGACTACCACACCCTCGCACCGGAGCGTCGGATCGAAGTGCGTCGCTACCTGCTGTGCCTGGACGACACGGCACGCAAAGTCGGCAAGCTGCCTGCGCTGGATGCCCGTGAAAAATCGGATCTGGAGAAGCTGCGCAAGGACCTGACCGCGACCACTGAGTACGCGCCGTTCTGGGTCATCTTCGCCGTTGCACTGGCGCTGGGTATTGGCACCATGGTCGGCTGGAAACGCGTCGTGCTGACCATCGGTGAGAAGATCGGGAAGCAAGGCATGACCTACGCTCAGGGCATGTCCGCGCAGATCACCACCGCGAGCGCCATTGCGCTGGCCAACGTGTTCAGCCTGCCTGTTTCAACGACTCACATCCTGTCGTCCGGCGTGGCCGGGACCATGGTGGCGAACAAGAGCGGTCTGCAGGGCGGCACGGTTCGCAACATTCTGCTGGCATGGGTGTTGACCCTGCCCGCCACGGTCGCGCTGTCGGCAGGGTTGTTCTGGTTGGCGTCCAAAGCGCTGGCCTGACCTGACTGCACCGCCTGACCTGAAAAGCCCATTCATTGAATGGGCTTTTTTGTGGGTGCTCTAGCGGCGTTTCTTGCTGCCGCCCAGTAACGATCCCATCAACCCGCGCACCAGTTCGCGACCGATCTGGGTAGCGGCCTGGCGCATCGCACTCTTGACCGCCTGCCCCGCCAGCCCGCCCAGAAAACCACCGGCCATGTCGGCAAAGCCGCCTTCTGACTTCTCCTCAGCGGCGGGCTTCTGCGCAGGATCCGCCGGGGCGCCCTTGCGCGCCAGGAGCATTTCGTAAGCCGATTCGCGATCCACGGGTTTGTCGTAGCGACCGGCCAGTGGCGACCGTGCGATCAGCGTGTCGCGCTCAGCCTGGGTCAACGGCCCGATGCGCGATTGCGGCGGCGCGACCAACACACGCTGGACGATTTCAGGCGTGCCCTTGTCCTGCAGCGTGCCCACCAGCGCCTCACCGATGCCCAACTCGGTCAGCACCGAGAGCGCGTCGAACTCGGGATTGGGGCGAAACCCGTCCGCAACGGCTTTCAGCGATCGTTGCTCCTTGCTGGTGAACGCGCGCAGGCCATGCTGAATGCGCAAACCGAGCTGCGCCAGAACGGAGTCCGGCAGATCCCCCGGCGACTGAGTGACGAAATACACGCCGACGCCTTTCGAGCGAATCAGCCGCACCACTTGCTCCAGCCGCTCCTGCAGCGCCTTCGGCGTATCTGTGAACAGCAAATGCGCTTCGTCGAAGAACAGCGCCAGCAACGGTTTATCGGCATCGCCGCGCTCAGGCAATTGCTCGAACAGCTCGGCCAGGAGCCACAGCAGGAAAGTGGCGTAGACCTTCGGCGACTCGTGCACCAACCGGCTGGCGTCCAGCAGATGAATCTGCCCGCGGCCATCGCTCGCGGGGTGCAAGATGTCTTCCAGTTGCAGCGCCGGCTCGCCGAACAAGGCCTCGGCGCCTTGCTGTTCAAGGATCGCCAGCCGACGCAGCAGCGCCTGACTCGACCCCGTGGCCATCAACGCGCTGTCGTCGCCGAGGACTTCGGGGTTGTCGCGCAAATGATTGAGCAGCGCCTTGAGGTCCTTGATGTCCAGCAACAACAGCCCTTCCCGATCCGCCACCTTGAACGCGGCGTACAGCGCCGATTGTTGGCTGTCCGTCAATTCCAGCAAACTTCCCAGCAGCAGCGGGCCCATTTCCGACACGGTTGTGCGCAACGGATGGCCCGTTTCACCGTGCACGTCCCACAGTGTCACCGGATAGCCCTGAGGTTTATGGTGCAACCAGGGCATGCCGGCGATGCGCTCGGCGATCTTGCCTTGAGGGTTGCCCGGGGCGCCGAGCCCGCAGAGATCACCCTTGATGTCCGCCGCGAACACGGCCACGCCAGCGTCGCTGAACACTTCCGCCAAGCGCTGCAAGGTGACGGTTTTCCCGGTGCCCGTCGCGCCGGCCACCAGCCCGTGACGGTTGGCCAGACGCATCGCCTGTCCGATCGGCTGGCCCTTCAGGTCAGCACCAATAAGAATCTGTTGTGAGTCAGGCATCCGTTCACCCAAGCGTTGCATTCGATATTTCCGAGGGGACTGCGGCGACAGCCCAATTGGACCGGCACCGCCGAGCCTCCCTCAGGCCACCTCGCTACTCTAGCGCAAGACTCTGGCGCAAGCGGCGTAACGCTAGTTCATGGGCGTGGGTGCGACGATCTGCAACCGAACATCTGTATCTGTGGATGGTCAACCCCAGAAGGACTGAATCAATGGACGAAGGCATCCCATGCACATTGCTGACATGACCATGTTCTACGCCCCTGCAAGCGGCGGCGTGCGCACGTACCTGGATGCCAAACACCGCCGCCTCGCGCTTTACCCGGGCGTGCGACACAGCCTGCTGATCCCGGGCCCGCAAAGCAGTCATGAAGACGGCGTGTACCGGGTTCCGGCACCGCCCGTACCGTTTGGCAACGGCTATCGCTTTCCACTGCGCGTCGGTCCCTGGCGAGAGGCCCTGCGAAGTCTGCGGCCAGACCTTATTGAAGTCGGCGATCCTTACCTGACCGCCTGGGCTGCACTGGATGCCCGACGCCAACTGGACGTGCCAGTGATTGGCTTTTACCACTCCGACTTGCCGCTGCTGGTGAGCAACCGGATTGGCACCTGGCTGGGGGCCAACGTCGAGAATTACGTCAGCAAGCTCTACGGCAACTTTGACCGAGTGCTGGCGCCGAGCGCGGCGATGGCGGACAAGCTGATCCGCCTGGGTGTGAAGAATGTTCATGTGCAGCCGTTGGGGGTTGATCTGCAGACGTTCCATCCCTCCCGGCGAGATCCTGGTCTCAAGGCCGAGCTGGGCCTGCCGGATGAAACACATCTGCTTATCTTTGCGGGCCGAGGTTCGAAGGAGAAAAACCTGACCGTTCTGCTCGACTGCATGAAGGCGCTGGGCGCGGGTTATCACCTGTTGCTGGTGGGCTCCCATATGCCGACCGGCGTGCCGGCCAACGTCACGGTTGTGGATAAATTTCGTCCTGCTGCCGAAGTCGCGCGCCTATTGGCGAGTGCCGATGCGCTGGTACATGCCGGGGATCAGGAAACCTTCGGTCTGGTGGTGATTGAAGCCATGGCCAGCGGGATTCCGGTGGTGGCGGTCGATGCCGGGGCCTTCCGCGAAATCGTCCCCGAGCACTGCGGCCTGCTGTGCGAACCCAATCAACCACCGGCCATGGCGGCAGCGGTGCGTCAGCTGTTTGCCGAGAACGCCCCATTCCGAGGCGAAGAGGCGCGGCGTCATGTCGAGGCACATTATGCGTGGGACGCCGTAGTCGCCGGCTTGCTCGGCCATTACCAGGCAGTACTCGGCGCCCGTCAGCCGGTCTATGCCCATGGCTGAGATTCCCGCAATCACGCAGCGCAGCCTGTTACTGGTGCTCCACGACGTGGCCCCGCAAACCTGGCCGGATTATCGAC
The DNA here is from genome assembly GCF_055283955.1 of Pseudomonas sp. HP_12. Taxonomy (NCBI): domain Bacteria; kingdom Pseudomonadati; phylum Pseudomonadota; class Gammaproteobacteria; order Pseudomonadales; family Pseudomonadaceae; genus Pseudomonas; species Pseudomonas sp. HP_12. The sequence goes on along the minus strand of NZ_JBTOQG010000023.1, from coordinate 333,597 downwards.
CCTTCGTTGAGGCGGTCGACAAGCTAGGGAACATTCCCATCACCTGGCTGGTGGTGCCGAATTTCCACAAGCACGATCCGATCGACGCCAACCCGGATTTCCAGCGGTTGATGCACGACCGCCTCGCACGGGGCGATGAACTGGCGCTGCACGGTTATTACCATTGCGACGACAGCCCTGCCCCGCGCACGCCCCATGAGTTTTTCATGCGGCGCATTTACACCTGGGAGGGCGAGTTCTACACCCTAGACGAACATAAGGCGATGCAACGGCTGGAAGCAGGCATGGAGGTGTTCCGGCGCAACGACTGGCCACTTCACGGATTCGTCGCTCCCGCCTGGCTGATGAGCGAAGGCACGCGCAATGCCCTGCGAAAATTGCCGTTGGACTACACAAGTGATGCCCAACACTTGTATCGTCTGCCGGACTTTTCCGAGATCGATGCGCCCGGGATCGTCTGGAGCGCTCGCAGCGCCTGGCGCCGGGGCGTATCGAAAATCGTCAGCAACCACCGTGAGGCTCAATTGCATAACGCCGCAACCATCCGTCTGGGGCTGCACCCCGTAGACATGCGCCACGACTTTTCCCGTCGTTACTGGCTGCAAGCCCTTGAGCGCTTGTTGAACGACGGCCGTACGCCGATGAGCAAATTTGCCTGGTTACAGGGCCTGAATGCCGCCAGGTCTGCGGCGTGAGGCGACTTGGCTGGCTCGCAGCAGCACTGATACTCGCCCTGCTGATTCCGTTCTTCATGGGCGGCGCAGACATGTTTCACCGCCTGCGCAACTTCCCGGTGACGCTCTTGATCGGCATGTTCGTCATGGTGTTGGTGGGCTGGTGCATGAACACGATGCGCCTGCGCCTGTTGCTCGGCGACGCCGCCAGCGGCATCGGCATGCGCAAAAGTCTCGCTGTGGTGATGGCCACGGAATTTGCCTACTGCGCCACGCCCGGGGGCAGCGGCGCGCCCTTGACGCTGGTCGCACTGCTCTCGCGCAGCGGTATTGGTCCGGCGAAAAGCACAGCGGCCTTTGCCACTGACCAACTGATGGATCTGGTGTTTTTTCTCCTCGCGCTGATCGGCATCCTGATCTACGCGGTGTTCCACCAGCTCAGCGAAAACCTTGAATGGATGCTCATTGCCAGCGCTCTGCTAATCGGCGCCGGACTTTGTGCTTGTGCCGGTTTCGCGCGGTATCACCGACGCATCATTCTGTTCAACGGTCGGGTGCTCAAGCGCCTGAAGCGGAAGAACACCACGCGTATTCGCTGGGCGCGCAAGCTGCTGCACTTTCGCGACGCGCTGGCTGAAACCTGGAAAATGCCCCACCGCATTCTGCTGCAGGTGTTTGCGCTGACCTGCGTGCACTGGAGTCTGCGTTACAGCGTGCTGTACCTGGCGCTGCAAGGGTTGGGCGTGAATATCGACTGGGCGTGGACGTTTCTGGTGCAGATGCTGTCGCTGAGCGCCGGGCAGTTCAGCCTGTCGCCGGGCGGTGCGGGAGCGGCGGAGTTGACGTCGGCGGCCTTGTTGGCGCCGATGGTGGGCAAGTCGACGGCAGCGGCGGCGATCCTCATCTGGCGGATCGTCACCTATTACTTCTATCTGGTCGCGGGCGGTCCGGTGTTTCTGTTGATGGTCGGGCGCCCCCTTTTGAACAAGTTACTGCGGATCAAGACGGTCTGATTCGTCTTCCTGTCTGGCAGAGGTCAGTTCTTTCCATAACGCTTGAGCCCCCTCGAAGTCCGTGCCGTCTTCCGGCGACAGTGCGTCGACGTCGTAACGGCTCAGGCATCCCTCGCCAAGGGTCGGCGGGGCTTTGGATGTGGCTTTGTCGAGGGGGTCGGTCATGGTGATTCCGCCTGTCGTGCCGGAGAAGCTGCACTGTTCGCAAACAATCGAGTTGCAGTAAGCCGCTGAACTTAAGCGGCTCACCCAAACCGCTTAATCACTGCTTAATCACTGCTTAATCACTGCTTAATCAAAGACGACTGTCTTGTTGTCATGCACCAGCACGCGGTCTTCCAAGTGTGCGCGCAGGCCGCGAGCAAGCACCATCTTTTCCACGTCGCGACCGAAGCGCACCATGTTTTCAATGCTGTCGCGATGGCTGACGCGCACCACGTCCTGCTCGATGATCGGACCGGCGTCCAGTTCTTCGGTGACGTAGTGGCAAGTAGCGCCGATCAGTTTCACGCCACGCAGCGACGCCTGGTGATACGGCTTGGCGCCGACAAACGAAGGCAGGAAGCTGTGGTGAATGTTGATGACCTGATGCGCGTATTCCCGGCACAGTTGCGGCGGCAGGATCTGCATGTAACGCGCCAGCACAACAACGTCGGCTTCGTGGTGTTTGACCAGACGCGAGACTTCGGCGAACGCCGGCTCTTTGTCTTTCGGATCAACCGGCACGTGGTAATAAGGAATGTTGTGCCACTCGACCATACTGCGCAGGTCCTGGTGGTTGGAAATCACGCAGGCGATTTCACAGTCCAGTTCGTCGCTGTGCCAGCGGTGCAACAGATCGGCCAGACAATGGGACTCCCGGCTTGCCATGAGCACGACGCGCTTTTTCTGCGCGGAGTCGGTAATGCGCCAGTCCATCGAAAACTCTTCGGCGATGGGCGCAAAAGCTGCACGGAAACCTTCGAGGTCGAAAGGCAGGGTATCGGCACGCATTTCATGACGCATGAAAAACCAGCCGCTGAGATTGTCAGAGTGATGGCTCGCTTCGGTAATCCAGCCGTTGTACGAGGCCAGAAAGTTACTGACCTTGGCAACGATACCGACACGGTCCGGGCAAGCAATCACCAGACGAAAAGTGCGCATGTGAAAAACTCCAGAACTTCGCAAAGGCCGCCATTCTAGCGATTACCTGACGACTGTGCAGTACCCGTATGCCGCTGATTTCAGGCGGCAAAAAAGCGCACCCTTCGGGGATAAATGCATGAGTGCCGTACCGGTTCATCGGCGACGGAAATTCGACGCCAGACACTTCGCTGAAAACAGCAAGGTCATTGGCGTTCTATAACGCTACATGTGTATCTAAATCGAGGGTATGTCTGCGGCTATTTCAAAATGCTACGGATAAAACTTTTCTTAAATGTTTACTTGCGCAAACACTCTGATTATTATGCGGCCATCGCATCATGCCCATCACAACATAGGTATCCCCCATGTCACTGATCAACGAATACCGCGCAACAGAAGAAGCCATCAAAGAACTGCAAGCCCGCCTGCAAAATCTGCAACAAGACGACAAACTGCAGAAAGAACTTGAGTTCGAAGGCAAACTGCGCACGTTGATGGGCGAATATCAGAAATCCCTGCGCGACATTATCGCGCTGCTGGATCCAGACTCCAAAATGAAGGCTCCACGTGGCGCTGCAGTGAAGCCGGTCGGCACCAAACGCGCTCGCAAGGTCAAGCAATACAAAAACCCGCACAACGGTGAAATCATCGAAACCAAAGGCGGCAACCACAAGACGTTGAAAGAGTGGAAAGCCAAGTGGGGCGGCGACGAGGTTGAAGGCTGGGCAACTCTGCTGGGCTAATTGCCGGTTTTAGAGTCAGCCGTCGCGCAGAGATGTTCGACTCAAAAAGACGCCAGCCATGCTGGCGTTTTTTATTGCCTGCCATTTACCCCTATGCGCTTATAGTCCCAGACGCTGTTTCAACACCAGAGAGTATTCCTGCCACTGGGCGAGCACTTTGAGTTGCTCGGGCGTGGCCTTCAGCGAGAGTTCGACCAGCGCACGGCTGAACGCCTTGAGCGTATTGGGGGCGCCGGCCTGAGGATCGCTCAGGCGCAACTGACAAAACGCCAACCAGCGCTGTTGCTCTGCAACGCTCAGGGTTTCGGCAAAGTTGCGGGCGCGGTAGCGGAATAACAATTCAGGCAATCGGGGATCATCGAACGGCCAGCCATCGGTAGCCAGTTGCTGGGGCTCGGCAATGCGCACCTGCTCGCAGAGACGACGATCCCGATCATTGATAAAGCCGTCGTACAACTGCTGTTCCGGATCCTCACTGACAGCGAAGTTGTCGTTGGCATAGACGCTTTTCAACTTGTCCTGCCAGATCGTCTGCCCTTCATTCAAGGCGGCCACGCGCGTTTTATAAACACTCATGTCCAGTTGCAGACGCTGACGGTCCTCCTCGCGAAGCACGCTCAGCGGGGCAATGACCGGGCATTTATTAACATGCAGCAATTTCAGCGGAACCGGTAACTGGCCTTCGAGCAGATCTTCGCGGCGAGTATATAGACGCTGACGCAAGGTCTCGCCGTCTTCGTCCAGCAACGGGCTGTGGTCATGGAACAGGTCACAGACAATCAATGCATTTCGGTTCACCGGATGCCAGGCCAGCGGAAGTACGACGCTCACATAACTTCGCGCTGCAGAGAAACGACCCGATATATGCACAAGTGGCTGCATCAATCGAATCTGATCCTGCACCTTGTGCTTGAAGCGCAAGCCAAAAAGATAATCGTAAAGTTTGGGTTGCTTATCGCGGACCAGACGCGCCAGCGCGATGGTCGCGCGGACATCGGAGAGCGCGTCGTGAGCATGGCCATGATCGATCCCGTTGGCCGCCGTCAGCCGCTCAAGTTTCAGCGTGACCCGGCCCTCTTCTTCCGGCCAGACAATGCCCTCCGGACGCAGCGCATACGCCGTGCGCACCACATCAATCAAATCCCAGCGGCTGTTGCCGCCCTGCCATTCGCGTGCGTAGGGATCGAAAAAGTTGCGATAAAGGCTGTAGCGGGTCATCTCATCGTCAAAACGCAACGTGTTGTAACCCGCGCTGCAGGTGCCGGGCAGAGACATCTCCGCGTGCAGTCGGGTCATGAAGTCTGCTTCACACAAGCCTTTTTCCGCGAGCCGGTCAGGCGTGATGCCTGTCACCAGGCATGCCGCCGGATGGGGGAGGATGTCATCGCTGGGCTGGCAATACAGGTTGATCGGCTCGCCGATCTCGTTGAGCTGATCGTCCGTACGAATGCCCGCCACTTGCAGCGGCCGGTCGTTGCGTGGATTGATCCCGGTGGTTTCGTAGTCGTACCAGAAGATGCTAGAAGTCACGGGCTGATCCTGAACAAAAGACCGGGCGAGTTTAACAGATGCCCCTCCGCGCCTGACGCCAGCGAATACACCCCGAGGCCCGGGATGCGGCGACACAGTTTGTGCGAAAGTGGCGGATGTCGAAGGCCAGAAGTTGTAACAGGCTCTTTCCCACACATTGTCCAGAATCATCCTGTTGCTTAGCCACTCCGGCGTGGCTAGCATCAAACCTCTTCCACCGGCGTACCTTCCTCTATGTCCCTTTCCCATGCAGAGCCAGGATTTACTGCACCGCTTGCCCTGCTGGACACTCGTGTTCGCATGGAAACGCCCGAGGGCATAGACCTCATCCTGCGCCCTGCGGGGTTGCTGTCCCGGTCAATTGCTTTCGCCATTGATCTGATGATTCGCGGCGCGCTGCTGGGTGCGCTGTTTTTCGTGCTGGGAACACTGGGCGACTTCGGCACCGGGCTGTTCATGCTCGCGCTGTTTATCGGGACCTGGGGCTATATGGTGCTCTTCGAAGTGCTGCATCAAGGGCGCACTCCGGGCAAACAGATCATGGGGCTGCGGGTCATTCACGATGACGGCACCCCGATTGGCTGGTCGGCTTCAGTGCTGCGCAACCTGCTGCGCTTCGTCGACATGCTGCCCTTCGGCTATTGCGTCGGCGCGTTTACCTGTTTGCAGCACCCGCTGTTCAAACGCCTTGGGGATCTGGCGGCGGGCACGCTGGTAATCTATCGGGACGTGCCCCCGCAACGGCCGCCACTGGCTGAAGCCACCGCGAGGATTCCGCCGCTGCCCCTCTTGCTGGAGGAACAGCGCGCCATACAAGCCTTTGCCGAGCGGCAAGGCACACTTTCTTCGGCGAGGACTCAAGAGCTTGCTGCCATCGTCACGCAGCCTTTGCAGTTGTCCAGCTCGCGAGATCCTCACTACCCGGTCCAGCAATTGAATGGCATAGCCCGCAGCCTGGCCGGCTCGTCATGAAGCAAAGCCTGTTCGAACAACGCCATGCAGAAGACTGGCAGCGTTTTGCAACACGCCTTGAGGCGCTGGAAGCGAGTCGCCGCAAAAGCGGGTCCGGTGCCGGCTTCAGCCGCGAATACCGTCAGATCTGCCAACAGCTTGCGCTGGCAATCGACCGTGGCTACGCCAGTCATCTGGTCGAGCAACTGCAGCAGCTTGCGATGCGTGGGCACCAGCAGTTGTATCGCCACCGAAGCCAGTTTAGTGCGCAGTTGCTGAGCTTTGTGCTGGCGGACTTCCCACGTCTGGTGCGTGCCGAATGGCGATGGGTCGCCCTCGCCGGCCTGCTGTTTTTTGGCAGCCTGACGCTCATGGCGCTGCTGGTCTACGGCTATCCGGATCTGGTCTACAGCGTCGTCAGCCCCGCCGATGTCGCCGGAATGCACGCCATGTACGAGCCCGCCGCACGGCGTATCGGGCAAACGGCCGAACGCGCGTCGAGCACTGACTGGCTGATGTTCGGTTACTACGTCATGCACAACGTCGGCATTGCTTTCCAGACCTTTGCCAGTGGCCTGCTGTTAGGCGTCGGCAGTCTGTTTTTTCTGTTTTTCAACGGACTGATGATTGGCGCGGTCGCGGGCCATCTCACCGACGCGGGCATGGGCACAACCTTCTGGCCGTTCGTGGTTGGACACAGCGCCTTCGAACTGACCGGCATCATGCTGGCGGGTGCAGCGGGGCTGAAACTCGGATGGGCACTGGTCGCTCCCGGCCGACTGCGCCGAGGCGAGGCACTGCGCCGCGCTGCACGGATCAGCGTGCGACTGATTGGCGGGGTCATGCTGTTCCTCCTCATCGCGGCATTCATTGAAGCGTACTGGTCGTCGATGAGCTGGCCGCCCGCGGCAGCCAAATATGGGGTGGGCGCTTCTTTGTGGTTGCTGGTCGGCGCCTACCTGACTCTTGCCGGACGCACGCCCCATGCGCCTGACTGACGCCAGCGTTGTCATACGCCCACGCACGCCGTGGGAGGCCCTCGACCTGGGCGTTCTCCTGGCGCAACGGCACCGCGCCTTGCTGATGACCAGCTGGGCCATCGTCACCTTGCCGATCTTCGCGCTGCTGACCCTGCTGCTGTGGGATTACCCGTCAGTGGCAGTCCTCGTGTTCTGGTGGCTGAAGCCAGCCTACGAACGGCTGCCGCTGCTGATTCTGTCCCAGGCGCTGTTCGGCCCGCCACCGTCACTCAGGCAGGCGCTGAAAAGCTTTCCGTCGGCACTAAAGCCGCAGTTGCTCGCGAGCCTGACCTGGCGGCGTCTGAGCCTCAGCCGCAGTTTCTATCAGCCGGTGCAGCAACTGGAGGGACTCGACGGGTTGTCCCGGGCGCAGCGCATTACCGTGCTTGGCCAGAAGGATTCCCGGGCGGCGCGTCTGCTGACCGCCCTGGGCAGCACCCTTGAAATGACCTTCTGGATCGGCCTGATGGTGCTGTTCTACGCCATGATTCCGCCGCAGATCGAAGCCGACTGGTCGTGGCGCAGCCTGCTCGACATAGAGGGTGAGTGGAACTGGCTGGAGCATCTGACCAACGGGTTTTATGCCCTGGTGCTGATCGTATGGGGCCCGGTTTATGTGTCCTGCGGATTTGCGCTGTACCTCAATCGCCGAACCGCATTGGAGGCGTGGGATATCGAACTGGGCTTCCGCAAACTGCGTCAGCGTGTTCTAGGGAACGCACTGGCGTTGCTACTGGGCGGGTTCCTCGCGCTGACGTTGTTGCCGTCTTCTGCCATGGCAGAGTCCGGCCCAAACCAGTGGACGGCAGATCAGCCACTGGCGGACGAAATGCCCAGCGAGTCGGGTAACAGCTGCCCGCTGCCGCCGCTGGACAACCCGCAGACCGACGAAGACGTTGCACCACCCGATTCACCTCGCCTGCTCAATCAGCCGCTAACCAGCCAGGCGTCGCAGAACGCCATCCATGCCGTGCTTGAACAACCGCCGTTCAAAAATCCCAAACCGGTGTCCGGATGGCGCATCGCCCAGCCCGCTCACGATGCCAAGCATGATGCCAAGTCAGCCGAGACACCGAACTGGCTGGCGCGACTGGTCGTCGGCGCGCTCAACGTAGGCAAGACCCTGTCGGCGGTATTCGGCGCGCTGCTGTGGACGCTGCTTGGCCTCACGGTCGCGTGGGTGATCTGGCGCTATCGGACCTGGTTCGCCACCTTCGTCGGCAAAAGCCCCCGCAAGGCGACGGCTCCACGAGACATCCCTCACCAACTCTTTGGCCTGCAGGTCCGCGCTGAAACCCTGCCAACGGACGTTGCCGATGCAGCGGAAAGACTCTGGCAACAGTCACCGCGCGAGGCATTGAGCCTTCTTTATCGCGCATTGCTGAGCCGCCTATTGACCGATTACCAACTGCCGCTGAAAAGCGCCGACACCGAGGGCCAAATACTGGCACGCATTGCCGAGCTCAAGCAGCCGTCCCTTGATGACTTCAGCTATGAACTGACGCGCCACTGGCAGAACCTCGCCTACGGTCACCAAGTGCCGCCGGATCAGGCGCGACACACGCTGTGTTCAGGCTGGCGTAAGTTGTTCGCGCCGGGGGCAGGCGCATGAGCCGGCGCTGGATCATCGGGCTGGTCGCCGCGCTGATGCTGGTGAGCCTTGTCATCGCCAGCGTGCCCGCGCTGAAGCGGCTCGAGCGTTATCAGGAAACCGTCGACCAGGGACCCTCGCCTGAAGCGCTGGCCAACCCTTACCTCGCCGCGCAGACGTTCCTGCGTCAGCGAAACATTCAGGTGAAAACCGTTGAAACGCTCACCACTCTCCCTGACATCCGCGACCAGCCGCAAACGCTCATGCTGCTGGATTTCCGCGAAAGGATGACGCCGTCGGAGGTCAAACGCTTGCTGGCCTGGACCCGGTCAGGCGGCCGTCTTCTCTTTGTTGCCGAACAATTGTGGGACACGACCAAGGGAAGCAGCGGCGACCTGTTGCTGGATCAACTGCAGATTCACCAATTCCTCACCCAGGACCTGCAAGAGCAGGACCGCGAACGGCAGCGCGAACAACTCAAGCCGGTCATCCCGTTGAGCACGCCGGACATTCAAGGCCCGGAAACGCCGTGGCCCGAGCTGACCCGGCTGTTCGTGCAAAACGAAAACGACCCGGCCTACATGAGCTTCGACCCGGCCTTCCATCTGGATGACCCCGAGGACCATGCGCAGTCATGGGCCAACAGCGCTGACGCCACGCACCTGCTGCAAATGGTGTACGGCTCCGGATTAATCACGGTTGTCACCGACGCCGACCTGTGGAAAACGCAGGCCATCGGCGAATACGATAATGCCTGGCTACTCTGGTATCTGAGCCAGGACAGCACCGTCACGATGGTGCTGCGTACTGAACACGACAACCTGTTCGGGCTGCTCTGGAAATACTTCCCCCAGGCGCTGCTCGCCCTGACGCTGTGCCTCGTTGCCACGCTGTGGCATGCAGGCATGCGCCATGGCCCCATGTTACCGATCTTTGCGCGCGGCCGTCGTCAGCTCAGCGAACACCTGCGTGCAAGCGCCGACTTCATGCTCCGCCGCGAAGGCCAGCACGCCGCGTTGCGCGCCTTGCAGCAAGACATCCTGCGTCGCGCCCGGCAACGGCATCCGGGCTTCGAGACCCTGGCCGTCACCGAACAATGGCAAACGCTGGCGCGCATGACGCGCCAGTCCACCAGCAACATCGGCCAGGCGTTGCGTCCGCGGCCGGAGCAGCGCTTGTCCAGCAGCGAATTCACCCGTCAGGTTGCGTACCTGCAAACCCTCAGAAATGCCTTGTGAGCGCTCGCGCGGAATACGGTGGACATCAAACCCTACCCAAACAGCCCCGTGACGACACAGTGATGGAGGCCAATCAAGCGTTTTGCACATCGGAAACAGGCGACACGCCGGGGATATCGTAAAACTGCGCCTGGGCTTTTCCCGCCCGCTTGGCCCGATAGAGCGCCTCGTCAGCCTGCGCCAGGACGTCGGCGAAAGCGCCGCCCGTCCAGATCGCCCCGCCCACGCTGCAACTGACGTTAATGACCTCGCCAGACAGCGTCATCGGTTCCGCGAGTCTCGCAATCACCCGCTGAGCTGCGCGCTGAACGCTGGATGACGACTCACCTGCGCGCAAGGCAAGGAGCAGCACAAATTCGTCTCCGCCATGACGCACGGCAATGTCTCCGTCACGGACCGTGGTCAAGAGCCTCATTCCGACTTGCTGCAGCAGCGCATCACCCGTGGCATGCCCGAAACGGTCATTGACGGGCTTGAATCCGTCCAGGTCCAGACACAGAACGCCGTAGCTGAGTCCCTCCCTCCATTCGCTGCGCACCGCTTCGACATACTTTTCCAGCGCCGCTCGGTTGGGCAAGCCGGTGACCATATCTCGGTAAGCGATGCCTTCAACCATCGCCAACTGGCTTCTTTTCGACGTCAAACTGTCGACGAGGTGGCGGATCGCGACACTCAGTGTCTCTACTTCCCGCGAACCGTGGAGCAGCGGAATTCGCAAATTGGCGCCTTCAGAAAGGCGGGCAGCTGCGTCGGCAATTTTGTTGACCGGCTTGGTGATCATGCCTGCCGCAAACCAGCCAATGATCGCAAAGGCGATAGAAAGGGCACTGCCCCAGCCAAGGATTTGACTGCGTACCTTCCGGGCTTCGGCAAACGCAACGGACACCGGTTGCCTGGCAATGACGGTCCATCCCAGGCCGGGATAATCACCAACTCCCACACTTTTGGCGGCGCCGGTCAGGTACTGAATACCGTCCGGCCAGGTTTCAACCGACCCGCTTTTGCTGACCACTTGAGGCAGATGGAGGCCCAGGGGTTTGCCAATCAGTTGCTTGGGGCCGAGCAATACCGTTCCGTCCTCGCCAATGACCAGGAACTCCAGACTCGGCAAGCGTTGCTGCAAAGGCTCCAGCAGGGTTCTTCCAACCTCATAGGCCCACTTCCAGGAGAGGTGCGTGGCGAGAACACCGGCAAGCCGGCCGGTTTCATCCCGCACCGGCATACTGATGTCGACAAATTTCATGGCTTCCCCGGTGGGATTGGGAAGGAGCTTGGCGAGCAGTACCGCATCATGTACATCGCCGACAAAAACCCTGTCGACACCATTGGCGAAGACGGGCCGTTTTGAAATGTCCACGCCCTCCAGCACGCTGTTGGTAGACGCGACCACCGTGCCATGCGCATCGGTAAGTCCGATCCAGGAATAGCTGGGAAAGTTGTCGCTGAGGCTATTCAACAGCTTGCGGGCCTGGCCGGTGCGCGCCGGGTCACGAAGCGCTTCCAGGTCGCTGAGCACAGCAAGCTCCTTGGCACGGGCGCTCATGTCAAAGTCGAGACGATCCACCATCAGATAAGCCGACTCGGTGAGCTGCAACCCGGTCTGCTCCTTCAGGCTGGAAATCGAGGATTCACCGATCACAGCGCCAAATATGCAGCTAAGGACGAGCACGAGCATTGCCACGACAATAGCGACCTGCGCCCGCAAGCTATGAAGAGAAGCAAGAATCATCGTGATACACCGTGCCGGAAAGCGGGAGAGCCGCCTTCCCTTGGCGGTGTTGTACCTTGATATCGGCTGCGCGCCGGATTTCTGGAGTGGTTAACGCAGGGCTCACCCTCACGTCCCCCTCAGTCGGGCGTCGGCATTACACCGTGCAGTTGGCCGGTCCGCGACACGTTCGAGTGATGCCGCGTGGTATTTCGGATCGAGTTGATAAAGTGCGATTACACTCTCAAATCACGCTGAATTAGGTAAGCACCTGATCCATGACAGATAAAACAGATTCGACATTCGACACGGTTCGAGAACCACTGAGCGATCACCCAGCGAACCCGGGCCACGCAGCCGATCACCCTTCTCCCTCTGAAACCGCAGCCGTGGACCACAAACACATCGAGCCGGCCACCGCTTCGGCCAGCCATCCGGCGCAGCAGCGCCAGCGCGCGATTCATCTGGCGCAGGCGGTGCGGCATGAGTTGCAAAAAGCAGTCATCGGCCAGGACGCCGTCATCGATGATGCATTGACCGCGCTGATTGGCGGCGGTCATGTGTTGCTCGAAGGCGTGCCCGGTCTGGGCAAGACGCTGCTGGTGCGGGCGCTGGCCCGGTGTTTCGGCGGCGAGTTTGCGCGCATTCAGTTCACCCCTGATCTGATGCCCAGCGACGTGACCGGCCATGCCGTGTACGACATGCAGAGCGAGCAGTTCAAACTGCGCAAAGGGCCGCTCTTCACCCATCTGCTGCTCGCGGACGAGATCAACCGCGCCCCAGCCAAGACCCAGGCCGCGCTGCTTGAGGCGATGCAGGAACGTCAGGTCACACTGGAAGGCCGCGCGCTGCCGGTGCCGCAACCCTTCATGGTGCTGGCGACGCAGAACCCGATCGAGCAGGAAGGCACTTACCCGCTGCCCGAAGCCGAGCTCGACCGCTTCATGCTGAAGGTCCGCATGGATTATCCCCAGGCCGATCAGGAGCTGGAGATGGTCCGCCAGGTCACCCGTTCGACGCGCTCCGACATGCTCGATGTCCAGCCCCTTCGCACCTTGATGCAGGCAAAAGATGTGCTGGCGCTGCAACGCATCGCCGGCGATCTGCCGGTGGATGAACAGGTCCTCGATTACGCCGTGCGGCTGGCTCGCGCCACTCGCATGTGGCCGGGCCTGACACTCGGCGCAGGGCCGCGGGCGTCCATCGCACTGATTCGGGGAGCCCGCGCGCGGGCGCTGTTGCGCGGCGGCGAGTTCGTCGTACCTGACGACGTCAAAGGCTGCGCGCTGGCGGTGCTGCGTCATCGAGTGAGGCTTGCGCCGGAGCTGGACATCGAAGGCTTGTCGGTGGATCACGTGCTCAAGCAATTGCTGGATCAGGTGGCGGCGCCGCGTCGATGAAGCAACTGCTCAAGCCCTCGACACGCATGCTCTGGTGGCTGGCCGTGCTCCTCGGCGTCTCGGTGCTGCTCGGCATTCTGCAGGCATTGGGGCGCGGCCCGGTTGCCCGGCTGGACGGCTTTTTCTGGACCCTGCTGTGGGTGATGACTGCCGTCGCTGCGTTGGATGCCGCGTGGCTGTGGCGTCTGCCCTCCCCTCGGGCCAAGCGGCACCTGGCCGGCAGCCTGGGGATGGGACGCTGGAGCGAGGTGCGGGTCGAGCTGGAACACGATTCACCTCGCGCGCTTTCCTTAACCCTTTTTGATCATGGGCCTTCGGAGCCGGATGCCCGCTACGACACCGAGAATCTGCCCCAGGACGTCGTGCTGCGCCCACAGCGCACCGCCCAGCTGACCTATAGGCTGCGTCCGGCCAGTCGCGGGGATTTCACCTTCGAACGGACCGAGATCGTTATCCGCAGCCCGCTGCGCCTGTGGTCATCCCGGCGTTATGTGCCCACCCATGACGCTGTCCGGGTGTACCCGGATTTCGCCCGTTTGCACAACGGGCAATTGCTGGGCGTCGAGAACTGGCTCAGGCAGATCGGCATCCGCCAACAGCCGCGCCGGGGGCTGGGCCGGGAATTTCATCAGCTGCGCGAATTTCGTGAAGGCGACAGCCTGCGTCAGATCGACTGGAAGGCCACGGCCCGGCATCGCGCGCCCATTGCGCGGGAATATCAGGATGAGCGCGATCAGCAAATCCTGTTCATGCTCGACTGCGGCCGACGCATGCGCAGCCAGGACGGGGAGCTGACGCATTTCGACCATGGGCTGAACGCCTGCCTGCTGCTGAGCTACGTGGCGTTGCGTCAGGGCGACGCGGTCGGTCTTTCAACCTTCGCGGGCGAACAGGACCGGCATCTGCCCCCCGTCAAAGGCGCCGGCCAGCTGAACGTGCTGTTGAATCACCTCTACAACGTCAACGCGACCCAGCGCCCCGCCGATTACTCGGCAGCAATGCGAAATATCCTCGCGCGGCAGAAACGCCGGGCGTTGGTGGTGTTGATCACCAACTTGCGGGACGAGGATGACGAGCAGCTACTGGAAGCGGTCAAACAGCTGAGTCGACATCATCGCGTGCTGATCGCCAGTCTGCGCGAGGCCGTGCTCGACGATCTGCGTCAAGCGCCGGTGCAGACCTGGCAAGAGGCCGTGGACTACTGCGGGACGGTCGATCTGCTCAACGCACGCAGCGGGCTGCATGAGCGTTTGGTCGCCCATGGCATCCCGGTGCTGGATGTGCGCCCCAGTGAGTTGGGGCCGGAGTTGGTCAGCCGATACATGAGCTGGAAAAAGGCCGGGGCTTTGTAGGACACCTGCCTTCAGGCGGAAGCCTCCAGCGGATAGAAACTGAAGTAGTGCTGCAAGGCCTGAATGAGGAGAAAGTATTCCGCCGGCGCCGCTTGCAGGCGGAAGCCGGAATCGAACACGCGTGGGGTCTCGTCTTCATGACACCACAGGCAGCTGGCGTCGATATCGATGTTGTACAGGCCGTTCTTGCCGTCGGGCACCTTCAGGCGCAGCTGAAAATCAGCCCCCACCAGAATGGGCAGATCGCTGATCAGCATCAGGCCTTGCTCAGACACGTTACCCAGGCAACCCAACGGCTTATCGGTATACCGGTTGAACACTTGCAGGTAGTAAGGCAGTTGGTGACGTTCGATTCGTCTTTCATTAAGCATTCGGACACTCGCCCTGAGATGACCATTGAGCATGGCCGCGCTAGTGCTTTGGGATTCGGTTGCACGGAACTGCCAGACCCGTGACGCCAGAATCCATCAGTTGAAAAACCGATGACGACATCTGACTCATTCGGCACTGGCAAAAGTCACTGATCCGAGTGGCCGATCAGCGATAACCCCGCTTATCACCCTGCTTTCGGATCAGTGGCGCTGCCGCCTTCGTCAAAACACTTAGGTCCCTACTCATCGAAGCCTAGCTCAGGTTTTCCCGATATCCACCCGAAAACGCGACCGTATATCCAGTCGGGTGTAACTAGCGTGAAGCAGCACGCGGTGTGGCAGGCGGCGCGAGGTTGTCATGCCCCAGTTGGTGCAGGGTGTCCAGACGGGCCTTGGCGCGGAACGCGTACTCGCTTTCCGGGAACTGGGTGATGATGTACTGGTAGGTCTGCACGGCATCCATGTAGAACTTCTGGCGTTCCAGGCACTGGCCCCGCAACATCGACACTTCGGGCTGGACATAGCGACGCGAACGGCTCTCGCGATCGACTTTCGACAGGTTGTACATCACCGCGTCACAGTCGCCCTGTGCGTAGGCGCGGTTGGCGTTGTTCAAATGGCTGTTCATTGCCCAGCGGGTGCAGCCACCCAAGGCAAGCAGCGCCACTAATATCATCATGATTCGCATGAGAGTCTCCTGTGCTCAGCCCTTGTATCGGCGTATTCCGGGATTTCTTCAAGGTCGATTTGACGGCCGCTGACCTGCCGATTGCCCTGCGATCCGGGGGGCAGGTAGTGCAAAGGAACAATGACTACAGAGCAATACAGTAGTAGCCTCTCGCTGCGCTTCATTTAAGGAGTTTGTGCATGACCGTTCGCCGCACCAAAATCGTAGCCACACTGGGCCCTGCCAGTAATTCGCCAGAAGTCATCGAGAAGCTGATTCTTGCTGGCCTGGACGTCGCCCGCTTGAACTTCTCCCACGGCACGCCCGACGAGCACAAGGCTCGCGCGAAGCTGATCCGCGACATCGCCGCCAAGAACGGCCGGTTCGTCGCGTTGCTGGGTGACCTTCAAGGCCCGAAAATCCGCATCGCCAAATTCGTCAACAAGAAGATCGAGCTGAAGGTAGGTGACAAGTTCATCTTCTCCACCAGCCATCCTCTGACCGACGGCAACCAGGACATCGTCGGTATCGATTACCCCGATCTGGTCAAGGACTGCGGCGTCGGCGACGAGCTGCTGCTGGACGATGGGCGCGTGGTCATGCGCGTTGACACGCAAACTGCCGACGCACTGCATTGCACCGTGACCATCGGCGGCCCGTTGTCGGATCACAAAGGCATCAACCGTCGCGGCGGCGGTCTCACGGCTCCGGCGCTGACCGAGAAAGACAAGCAGGACATCAAGCTCGCTGCCGAAATGGACCTGGATTACCTGGCCGTTTCGTTCCCGCGGGATGCGGCCGACATGGAGTACGCACGCAAGCTGCGTGACGAATCCGGCGGCACGGCCTGGCTGGTGGCGAAGATCGAACGCGCCGAAGCCGTTGCCGACGACGAAACCCTTGATGCGCTGATCCGCGCCAGTGACGCGGTCATGGTTGCCCGTGGCGACCTGGGCGTGGAAATCGGCGACGCGGAGCTTGTGGGCGTCCAGAAGAAAATCATCCTGCACGCACGTCGCCACAACAAGGCGGTGATCGTTGCCACGCAGATGATGGAATCGATGATTTCCAGCCCGATGCCAACCCGCGCCGAAGTGTCCGACGTGGCCAACGCCGTGCTCGACTACACCGACGCCGTGATGCTGTCCGCTGAAAGTGCCGCCGGTTCGTATCCGGTCGAAGCCGTGGAGGCGATGGCGCGTATTTGCGTCGGTGCCGAGCGTCATCCGACCGGCAAGACCTCCAGCCACCGCGTCGGTCACTCTTTCACCCGTTGTGACGAGAGCATTGCGCTGGCGGCCATGTACACCGCCAACCACTTCCCTGGCGTGAAAGCGATCATCGCGTTGACCGAAAGCGGCTACACCCCGCTGATCATGTCGCGTATTCGCTCCTCGGTGCCGATCTACGCGTTCTCACCGCACCGCGGCACCCAGGCGCGCGCGGCGATGTTCCGTGGCGTTTACACCATTCCGTTCGACCCGGCGGCACTGCCGGCCGGTCAGGTCAGCCAGTCGGCTGTGGACGAATTGGTCAAACGCGGTCTGGTCGAGCAAGGCGACTGGGTCATCCTGACCAAAGGGGACAGCTACCACACCATCGGCGGCACCAACGGCATGAAGATCCTGCACGTCGGCGACCCAATGGTTTAAGCGACACCGCTACACTGAAAAGCCCCGCCTCGTGAGAGTGCGGGGCTTTTTTATGGCTTTGAACCCATGGACTGTCAGCCCTTCTCCACAAACACGTCCGCCAGTAACTGACCACGGGGCAATCCGGCAATGAACAACCGCTTCGAGAACGCCTCGACGCTGGCAGGCGACCCACACACCAGCGCAATGGTCTGACGAGACGTCACGCGCAGCCCACTCAGCACGGCCGAGAAGTCCGCCAGCTCGATCGACTCCACGTGCAGGTTCGGATGCTGGATCGCCAGCTCGCCGAGAGCCTCCGCCAGATAATGCTCTTGAGGCTCGCGCGCCAGATGTATCAGGCGAATCTCACCCTGATGGCCCTGCCGCAACGCCTCGCGCAGCACACCCCATAGCGGCGCCAATCCGGTGCCTGCGGCCAGCAGCAACAACGGCCGGTCCTGCCAGTCGGGGTCGTAGCGCAGCGCACCGCCCTGGAGTTCGCCGAGGCGGATCGGATCGCCCGGTTGCAGCGTGCGGGCGACATCAGCGAAAGCGCCCGGACGCAGGCAGTCGATGTGAAATTCCAGAAAGGGATCGTGCCCCGGCACACTCGCCAACGAATAAGGCCGCGCCACGCCGCTTGCAGTCCACAGCACCAAATGCTGGCCGACGCGGTAGCGCAACGGGCGTTCGGGGTTCAGTCGCAGGCGCAACACCGACGGGCTCAGCCAGTCAGCACCCACGACTGTCGACGGCAAGCCATCGCGCAAGGGGTCGAAGATTTCAACGGTCAGGTCGCTCGTCACCCGGCACTGGCACGACAGCCGCCAGCCCTGGGCGCGCTTGTCGGCATCCAGCGCATCGGGCGCGGCATCCGCCGGTTCGCCACTGACGCAACGGACCATGCACGCGTGGCAACTGCCGGCGCGGCAGCTGTAGGGGACGGACAATCCGGCGTCGTTCAGGGCATCCAGCAAATTGGCCGCAGGCGCCACCGACCATTGCCGGCCGCCCACTCGCAATTCAGGCATCGGCGTAATCCCAGGCGCCGTGGCAGCGGTTGCGGCCCTGGTGCTTGGCGCGATACAGCGACTGGTCGGCCCGCTGCAGTGCACGGTCCATATGATCTCCGCGCTCGATAACCGTCATGCCGATCGACAGGCTCAGGTCCAGCTCCGGAAACTCGGGGAGCGTGACATGGGTGAAGGCGAGCCGGATGCGCTCACAGCAGTCGACCAGTTGCGCACGGGTACAGCGCGGGATCAGCAAGACGAATTCCTCACCGCCATAGCGCGCGAGAATGTCATCGGAGCGCAGGCACTGGGCCGCGGTTTTGCCGAACATCTGCAGCACCCGGTCACCCGCGGCGTGGCCATGGATATCGTTGACCCGCTTGAAGTGATCGAGGTCGATGAGCGCCAGTCCGGCGGTGTAATTGCCGTCCATGTGTTCGAGTTCGCGGGTGGCGATACGCAGGAAGTGACGGCGGTTACAGAGGTTGGTCAGCTCGTCGGTGGACGCCAGTTCTTCGAGCTGCAGCATCATGCCGCGCAGGGTTTCCTGATGCGCCTGCAAGGTGATGCGGCGCTGATGCATGCGGTTGCGCGAGTTCTGCACGAAGCGCGCGAACAGGCACAGCCAGGAAAAAACGATGAACAACGCGCAGGTCTGAATCACCGCCAGCCCCGGATCGGCCAGGCGCCCGCGACTGGCGTCCCACAGGTTGATCCCGGCGAATCCCAGCAAGGCAAACAAGGCGCACCGCGCGAAGATACTGGGCCGCAGGTGAAACAATCCGAACATCAGCACCAGCACGTAAATGATCAGAAAGGTGCCGCGGGAGGCTTGCATATGGCTGATGAGAAACGTCTGCCAGGCCAGCCCAAGGAGCACCTGAAACTCGGTCAGGCTGGGGTCTTTGAAGCGTCGGTTGTAGCCACCGAAAAACACCAGGCTCAAGGCGGCCTGACAGAAAAGCACCAACACACTGGTGCACCAGATCCCGAAGAAGGTGGCTTGATAGTAGCCGGTAAAATACGCCATCCATACGAGCATCAGCCCCAGCACATAGGTGCCGGTAGCGAGCGCGAAACGTTTCAGCAGCAAACGCTGGATAGTTTGGGCAGTCACTCGTTGACTCATCATGGGTATTAAGGGTCCGTCCCGTACCGGCAAGATGACCTGTGACACTTTTCAGGCACCAGATCAAAACCTTCCTGCGCCATGCGCGGTAATGCAGGCAGCTTGCCACTGTAGTGCTTGCGTAAAAAAATGACTATTCAAATCCCTGTCTTTCCGGACAGCCGTAGCAATCTGTTTCATGCATGATTCAGTGCGGGTGCTGTACGGCGTTTTCGACGACGGTTTGGCCTTTGGCGGATGTACCTTAATCGACCTCGGGTTATACTGCCGCGCCTTTTTTACCCTGACCACGCCGAGGTGTTGCCCGGCTGTCTGACGCCTGATCAAGATGCTTTCGTCTGGCGCAAGCGGTCCCGTCGCCACCCGCAATTAGAATGTTCCCGCCAAATCAGAGGAGCGCGCCCAATGACCGTGATCAAGCAAGATGACCTGATCCAGAGTGTCGCTGACGCCTTGCAGTTCATTTCTTATTACCACCCCGTTGACTTCATCCAGGCCATGCACGAGGCCTACTTGCGTGAGGAATCCCCTGCCGCACGGGATTCCATGGCCCAGATTCTGATCAATTCGCGCATGTGCGCCACCGGTCATCGGCCGATCTGCCAGGACACCGGCATCGTCACCGTGTTCGTCCGTGTCGGCATGGACGTGCGCTGGGATGGCGCCACCATGGGCCTGGACGACATGATCAACGAAGGTGTGCGTCGCGCCTACAACCTGCCGGAAAACGTCCTGCGCGCCTCGATCCTCGCCGATCCGGCCGGCGCCCGCAAGAACACCAAGGACAACACACCTGCGGTCATCCACTACTCCATCGTCCCGGGCAACACCGTGGAAGTGGACGTAGCGGCCAAGGGCGGCGGTTCGGAAAACAAATCGAAGATGGCGATGCTCAACCCGTCCGACTCGATCGTCGACTGGGTGCTGAAAACCGTGCCGACCATGGGCGCTGGCTGGTGCCCGCCGGGCATGCTCGGCATCGGCATCGGCGGTACGGCCGAGAAGGCTGCGGTGATGGCCAAGGAAGTCCTGATGGAATCCATCGACATCCACGAGCTCAAGGCACGCGGCCCGTCGAACCGTCTGGAAGAAATGCGTCTGGAGCTGTTCGAGAAGGTCAACCAGCTGGGCATCGGCGCCCAGGGCCTTGGCGGTCTGACCACCGTGCTCGACGTCAAGATCATGGATTACCCGACCCACGCCGCGTCCCTGCCGGTGTGCATGATCCCCAACTGCGCCGCCACCCGTCATGCCCACTTTGTGCTCGACGGCTCCGGTCCGGCTTCGCTGGAAGCGCCGCCGCTGGACGCTTACCCGGAGATCGTCTGGGAAGCCGGCCCGTCGGCCCGCCGCGTCAACCTCGACACGCTGACGCCGGAAGACGTGCAGAGCTGGAAGCCGGGCGAAACGGTCCTGCTCAACGGCAAAATGCTCACCGGCCGAGACGCGGCGCACAAACGCATGGTCGAGATGCTGAACAAGGGCGAAACCCTGCCGGTAGACCTGAAGGGTCGCTTCATCTATTACGTCGGCCCGGTTGATCCAGTGGGTGACGAAGTAGTGGGCCCTGCCGGTCCGACCACGGCGACGCGGATGGACAAGTTCACCCGCCAGATCCTTGAGCAGACCGGCCTGTTGGGCATGATCGGCAAATCCGAGCGCGGCCCGACCGCCATCGAAGCGATCAAGGACAACAAAGCCGTTTACCTGATGGCCGTTGGCGGCGCCGCTTATCTGGTCGCTCAGGCGATCAAGAAGTCGCAAGTGCTGGCCTTCCCGGAACTGGGCATGGAAGCGATCTACGAGTTCGAGGTCAAGGACATGCCGGTGACGGTTGCTGTCGACAGCAAGGGCGAGTCGGTTCACATCACGGGTCCCGCCATCTGGCAGAAGAAGATCAGTGAGAGCCTCGCGGTAGAGGTGCAGTAAGCATTTCGATCGTTAAAACGAAAAAGCCCGACCTGTGAGTCGGGCTTTTTTGTGGGCGATGGGTTGTGGAGCGTTTACCCCCGCCGATCCAGCACATTCACCACCAGCCGATCCAGCCATCCCCAGACCCGCTCCTGAACACGTCGCCATAGCGGTCTGGATTTCCAGCCGTCCAGGGTGATTTCGCTGCTCACGGCGAAATCCTTGGTGAAGCTCGTGGCCACGGCGTGAGTCAGCGCGGGGTCGATCGCTTCGAGATTGGCTTCCAGGTTGAAGCGCAGGTTCCAGTGATCGAAGTTGCAGGAGCCTACGCTGACCCAGTCGTCGATCAGCACCATCTTCAGGTGCAGGAAGCACGGCTGGTATTCGAAAATTTTCACCCCGGCCTTGAGCAGGCGCGGGTAATAACGGTGGCCGGCGTAACGAACCGAGGGGTGATCGGTGCGCGGCCCGGTCAGCAACAAGCGCACGTCTACGCCCCGAGAGGCCGCGCGACGCAAGGCGCGGCGGACTTTCCAGGTCGGCAGAAAATACGGCGTCGCCAGCCAGATGCGCGTCTTGCTGGTGTTCAGCGCGCGCACCAGGGACTGCACGATATCCCGATGCTGACGGGAATCGGCATACGCCACGCGTCCCAGCCCATGCCCACCGACGGGCGCCTTGGGCAAGCGCGGCAGACCAAAGTTTTCCGCTGGCCGCCACGCCCGCCGCCGAGGGTTGGCGTGGAACTGGCGGTCGAACAGCGCTTGCCAGTCAATCACCAGCGGGCCGCGAATCTCGACCATCACCTCATGCCACTCGCTGCTGTTCAGGTCCGGGCGCCAGAATTCATCAGTGACCCCCGTCCCGCCCACCACCGCCAGCTCTTTGTCCACCAACAGCAGTTTGCGGTGGTCGCGGTAAAGGTTGCGCAGGCCGCGTCGCCAATGCACCCGGTTATAGAAACGCAGGATCACGCCCGAATCGGTCAGGCGCTTGCGCAAGCCGATCGTGAAAGCCGCCGACCCGAAATCATCGAACAGACAGCGCACGATGACCCCGCGGCTCGCCGCACCCACCAGCGCCTGCACGATCGCTTCGGCACAGGCGCCGGCTTCGACCAGATACAGTTCGAGCTCGATCTGCTGCTGCGCACCTTCGATCGCGGCGATCATGCGCGGAAAAAACGCAGGGCCGTCGATCAGCAGGTTGAACTGGTTGTCTTCGCGCCACGGAAAAATCGCGCCCCTCATGGGCGGCTCGCCGTGGCGGTCAGCAGGCAGGTTTGAGCAGCGCTTGCCGGGCGGGCAAGCGAAGATGGAATGCGAGTGGACATGCAGACTCCAGAGGGTGCGATACGCAACCCTATCCGCCTGTCTGACCGCAGGCAAACTTCAACGTTCTACGGCACCGGCGATGACAGCCGGCAGCCCTGGCGCTGGCCTTCCCAGCGCGCTTCGCTGTCGCGGCCCAGCCCTGTCGCGGTGATGCGCTTGTCCAGGGCATCCTCGTTTATCGTGCTGGGCAGCCACTGTTTGACGTAACTGTGGCAATACTCCGCCGGGTTGTTCATGACGAAGCGGCACGAGCAATATTCCTTGGCGGTGTAGGCGCTGATGATGCTGGGAAACACCTGCAGCTGAACCCGCCAGTTCCAGATCAGGCCGGCGATGATCAGCAGCACCAGTAGGGCGAGACTGCTGAACGGGCGGCGTCGGATGAATGCCTTGCGAGCGATCATTTGCCACCCTCCCCGGCCACAGCGCTCAGCGCCAGCTTGAGCAGTTGATTGTGGTCGTAGCTGCCGTCGCGATCGTCGGCGTAACGAACGATCACCAGCTTCTCGCTGGGGATTACGTACAGCGCTTGCCCCCAATGGCCAAGTGCGGCAAAGGTGTCCGCCGGTGCGTCTGGCCACGGTTCAGGCTTGCCATCGGCGGTTTTGTTCAGCCACCAGTGACCGCCGGGGGCTTCATCGGGCGGGGTCGGGGTCTGGGATTTGAACGGCGTCAGGTTGAAATCAACCCAGGCCCTGGGCAGCAATTGCCGGTCTTGCCAGCGCCCGCCGCGTTCCATCAGCAGGCCGATGCGCGCCAGGTCGCGGGCCGTCATGTACGCGTAGGACGACCCGACAAAAGTACGGGCGGCGTCGCGCTCCCACGTGGCGCTGGAGATGCCCAGCGGGTCGAACAACGCAGTCCACGGGTAATCGCCGTAAGCGCTGTCACCGACCATGCCTTTCAGTGCAGCGGCGAGGACCGTGCTGTCGCCGCTGGAATACCGGTATGAAGCGCCCGGCGCACTGGCGACGCCGTGCTCGGCGGTGTACCGCGCCATGTCGCCGCGTCCCCGGGTGTAAAGCATCGCCACGACTGACGAGTTAAGGGGCGCGTATTCGTAGTCCTCCTGCCAGTCCAGCCCTGTGGCCCAGTGAAGCAGGTCCTGAAGCTTAATGTCGGGATGCACGCTGAACGGCGGGTAGAACCGGGCGACGGGGTCCTCAAGTTTGAAGCGGCCTTCAGCAAAAGCGACGCCCAGCACGCTCGCCAAAATGCTTTTGCTGATCGACCAGGTCAGGTGCGGGGTGTCTGCCCGGGTCACGCCGCCATAGCGTTCATACACCACTTCGCCGTCGTGAATGATCAGCAGCGCATCCGTGCGCACGCCTTTGCGTTCGACCTCGTCGCGGGGCGGGAAGGCGTAGGCGTCGAGGGCAGCTACGGCAGCGTTTTCACTGAGCGGGCGCTCGGACCACTCCGGCGCGGGCCAGGTTTCGGCAGCGGCCGAACAGCTGATGAGGAACAGCGCGAGGGTGAACAGCAGACGGGTCATGAAGGGGACTCGGGCTCGGATGCAGGCAACCCTAGCAGGCAAAAATGACAGCACAGGGAACTCAAACCCCTGTCACGCAACCATCACCAAAGCTTAATGGTGATGACACGGCCTCTCCCTAGCCTGAATTCGTACAGCAATGCTCGAACAATCAGTCGACCCGCCTGGACGAAGGCGGGATTACGGAGACGCCGCATGACTCAGATCGCCAGCATTCGAGACACCCGAACCGAACGTCGCCTGCAGGCAGAACGCCTGGTCGGTGAGAAGGCCCTGCAGGAAGCACAGGCTTTGCGCTTCAGTGTGTTCAGTGGCGAGTTCAACGCCAAGCTCAAGGGCGCCGAGCTGGGCCTGGACGTCGATGATTACGACGTACACTGCATGCACATCGGCGTGCGAGACCTGAGCAGCGGCCGCCTGGTCGCCACCACCCGTTTGCTGGACCACAAAGCCGCAAATACCCTGGGCCAGTTCTACAGCGAAGAAGAATTCAGCCTCCATGGACTGCGCCATTTGCAGGGCCCGATCCTGGAATTGGGTCGCACCTGTGTCGATCCTTCCTACCGCAACGGCGGCACCATCGCCGTGTTGTGGAGCGAATTGGCCGAGATCCTCAACGAAGGCGGCTACAGCTACCTGATGGGTTGCGCGAGCATTCCGATGCAGGACGGCGGCATTCAGGCCCACGCGATCATGCAGCGCCTGCGCGAACGCTATCTGTGCACCGAGCACCTGCGCGCCGAACCGAAGAATCCCCTGCCGACGCTGGACCTGCCCAACAACGTGATCTGCGAGATGCCACCGCTGCTCAAGGCCTATATGCGTCTGGGCGCGAAGATCTGCGGTGAACCGTGCTGGGACGAAGATTTCCAGGTCGCCGACGTTTTCATCCTGCTCAAACGTGACGACTTGTGCCCCCGCTACGCCCGCCACTTCAAGGCAGCGGTGTGATGAGCACCTGGCGCAGTCATGCGCGCGTGGTGCGAGTGCTTTGGGTCATTGCGCTGGGTCTGAGCATCGCCGGTACCTTTGCCCTTATGGAACGCCTGCATATCGGTAATTCCATGGCCCGTCGCCAGCGCTGGACCGCCTGGTTCATGGCGCGCCTGAGTGCGGCGCTGCCGTTTCGCGTGAACGTCAGCGGCAAGCTGCCGAGCGAGCCGATGTTGTGGGTGAGCAATCACGTGTCGTGGACCGACATCCCGCTGCTGGGGATGCTGGCGCCGCTGTCGTTCCTGTCCAAAGCCGAAGTGCGCACCTGGCCGGTGGCGGGCTGGCTGGCGTTGAAAGCCGGGACACTGTTCATCCGCCGAGGCTCGGGCGACAGCAAGCTGATTCAGAAGCAGATGGGCCAGCACTTGCTGGGCAAGCATTCCCTGGTGATCTTCCCGGAAGGCACCACCACCGACGGCCGCAGCTTGCGCACCTTCCACGGCCGCCTGCTGTCGAGCGCGATTGAAACCGGCGTGCCGGTGCAGCCTGTTGCCATTCAATATGTGCGGGACGGCCAGCCGGATCAGATCGCGCCTTTCATTGGCGACGACGACCTGCTCTCGCACCTGCGCCGACTGTTTGCCAATGAGGTGAGTGAGGTGCACATCCAGCTGCTCTCGCCGATCGCTTCCCAGGGGAAAGAACGCGCAGCGCTGGCGTTCGAAGCGCAGCAGGCGGTGCAGATCGCGTTGTTCGGCGAGGCGGTTCAACCGGCGATGGTACGGTCCGCCGCCAAAGCCGCTTGAGCAAACGCCTGAAGCTCAGGGTAAAACGCGCTGAAATCGTCACTCAGCGGTCGATACAGCGCGTGCAGTTCCTCATAGACGCCGGCCAGCCCTTCCGGCCGAGACAGGCGTCGCGAGATGCCGGCCAGCGCATCGCCCACCACCGAAAATTCCCGGTACGAACCCAGCCAGTCCTGTGCTGCCATGCGCGGCGCAATCAGCGCCAGCCGCTCCGGCAACGCGGGCTCATCGGCCAGCACGCGATAGACCTTGCGGGTGAAAGCGTCCAGCGGCTCGTCTGAATACTCATGCCAATCCCGCGCCAGGCAGTGGTCGAAAAACACATCCAGTGCGATGCCGGCATAGCGCCGACGGCCATCGGGGAAACGCCCCAGCGCTTGTTTGATCAGCGGATGCGAATCGGTGAACGCATCGATGCGCCGATGCAGACGAATCGCGCTTTCGATGTCCGCCGGGAAACGTCCGGGCAGCAGCCCCTTGACGAAGTCGCCATACAGGCTGCCCAGCAATTGCGCCGGGGCCTGACCGCCGAGGTGCAGGTGTGCGAGGTAATTCATGGTGCTTGCCTTTATTGCCGCGGGCCTGCTTTGTGCGCCTGTCTCCGCTGAATGTGCGGGGGTCCATGCGCAATGACGTGGGTACAGTCGCCACATTCCCCGCGCCTGTAAAGCGGGATCGCCTTCGAACGCTCTACCAAACGATCGGGCCAGCACCATATCGTTATAACCCGATATAACGACTAAGCCGCTACTAAGCACCGATTCATATTTGTATATCGCGATTTATAGATATAAGGTTCGCCCCATCGCGATACAGCGCACCTGCACTGAGAACGACATGCCCACTGACATCGACATCGACGAAATCATCAAAGCCCTGGCTCATCCGGTTCGCCGGCAGATTCTGGACTGGCTTAAAGACCCGGTTGCGACTTTCCCCGATCAGCGTCACACGATTGATGGCGGTGTCTGTGCCGGCCAGATCGACCAGCGCGCCGGTCTGTCCCAGTCGACCGTTTCGGCCCATCTGGCAACGCTGCAACGGGCCGGATTGATCACCAATCAGAAGCACGGCCAGTGGCATTTTTTCAAGCGCAACGAAGACGTCATTCAGGCGTTCTTGCAGCAACTGACGCAGCGGCTCTGAGCCCTTCGCCACACACCCGCCTTTCAGGAGACGCAACGTGCCCCTTTCATTACTCATTCTGGCCCTGAGCGCCTTTGCCATCGGGACGACCGAGTTCGTCATCATGGGCCTGCTCCCCGACGTCGCCAGCGACCTGGGCGTCAGCATTCCCGGCGCCGGCTGGCTGGTCACCGGCTACGCCTTGGGCGTCGCGATCGGCGCGCCGTTCATGGCGATGGCCACCGCGAAACTACCGCGCAAGGGTGCGCTGGTCACGCTGATGGGCATCTTCATCATCGGCAACCTGCTCTGCGCACTGGCGGCGGACTACAACATCCTGATGTTCGCCCGCGTGGTCACCGCGCTCTGCCACGGCGCGTTCTTCGGCATCGGTTCTGTCGTTGCTGCGGGGCTGGTCCCGGCCAATCGCCGCGCTTCGGCCGTCGCGCTGATGTTCACCGGCCTGACCCTGGCCAACGTCCTCGGCGTGCCGCTGGGCACTGCGTTGGGACAACAGGCCGGCTGGCGCTCGACCTTCTTCGCCGTCACGGTAATTGGCGTCATCGCCTTCATCGGCCTGATTCGCTTCCTGCCAAGCAAACGCGACGAAGAGAAACTCGACATGCGCGCTGAACTGGCGGCGCTCAAAGGCGTAGGCATCTGGCTGTCGCTGAGCATGACCGCGCTGTTCGCTGCGTCCGTATTCGCGCTATTCACCTACGTCGCGCCGCTGTTGGGCGAAGTCACCGGCGTCTCGCCTTTGGGCGTGACCTGGACGCTGATGCTTATTGGTCTCGGTTTGACGCTGGGCAATATCATTGGCGGCAAACTTGCCGACCGCCGACTGGCCGCAACGCTCATCGGCGTGTTCATCGCCATGGCGGTGATCTCCACGGTGCTGAGCTGGACCAGTACGGCGCTGATCCCGGCCGAGATCACCCTGTTTTTCTGGGCCACTGCCGCGTTCGCCGCTGTGCCTGCGCTGCAGATCAACGTGGTGACCTTCGGCAAGGCCGCGCCCAATCTGGTGTCCACCCTGAACATCGGCGCCTTCAACGTCGGCAATGCGCTGGGCGCCTGGGTCGGCGGCAGCGTCATCGCCCATGGTTTCGGCCTGACCACCGTGCCGCTGGCAGCCGGCGCTCTGGCGGTCCTTGCCCTGGTGGTCACGTTGATCAATTTCCGTCAGCCCAACGATGCCGAACTGGCTGCCGCGACGAGCTGATTACCCTCATTTTTTGAAACCTGCGGATCCACCCTTTACCGACTGCACAAAGGATTTCACGATGACCACGATTTTTGACCCGATCAAGATGGGCGACCTGGAATTGGCCAACCGCATCATCATGGCGCCGCTGACCCGCTGCCGTGCCGACGAAGGCCGCGTGCCCAACGCGATGATGGCCGAGTATTACGTTCAGCGCGCCTCGGCTGGCCTGATCATCAGCGAAGCCACGTCGGTGATGCCGATGGGCGTGGGCTACCCTGACACTCCGGGCATCTGGTCCAACGACCAGGTGCGCGGCTGGGCCAACATCACCAAAGCCGTGCACGCGGCGGGCGGCAAGATCGTGCTGCAACTGTGGCACGTGGGTCGCGTTTCGCACCCGACCTACCTCAATGGCGAAACCCCGGTCGCACCCAGCGCCATCCAGCCAAAAGGCCACGTGAGCCTGGTGCGTCCGCTGTCTGACTTCGTCACCCCGCGCGCGCTGGAACTGGCGGAAATCGAAGAGATCGTCGACGCCTACCGCGTCGGTGCCGAAAACGCCAAGGCGGCCGGCTTTGACGGCGTCGAGATCCACGGCGCCAACGGTTACCTGCTCGACCAGTTCCTGCAAACCAGCACCAACACCCGCACCGATGCCTACGGCGGTTCGCTGGAAAACCGCGCGCGTCTGTTGCTGGAAGTGACCGACGCCGCCGTTGAAGTCTGGGGCGCTGGCCGCGTCGGCGTGCACCTGGCACCCCGCGCTGATGCCCATGACATGGGCGACGCCAACCTGGCCGAGACCTTCACCTACGTCGCCAGCGAACTGGGCAAACGCGGCATCGCTTTCATCTGCGCCCGCGAACGCGAACTCGACGACAGCCTGGGCCCACGCCTGAAAGAAGCCTTCGGTGGGGTGTTCATCGCCAACGAGAAATTCACCAAAGAAAGCGCCAACGAGTGGCTGGCGACCGGCAAGGCGGATGCCGTGGCGTTTGGCGTGCCGTTCATTGCCAACCCTGACCTGCCAGCGCGTCTGGCCAAGGATGCCCCGCTCAACGAGCCGCATCCTGAAACCTTCTACGGCAAAGGCGCCGAAGGCTATCTGGACTACCCGACGCTGTAAGCAGGAAGGACGCGGAGCGTCGAGGGCTGCATTCCCACGCGGAGCGTGGGAACGATCTGCAACGGTAGACCGGGGACAGATTAATTTACGAAGAAGCGCTGTAAATAAATCAGTCCCCTCAAGCCGCAAAAATGCCAGCGCGCTCACTGGCCCCTTCCCGGCTAAAGCCGGTCCTACAAAAGCACCGTACGCACCCGTAGGACCGGCTTCAGCCGGGAAGCTCTTGATCTGCTTTTGATCTTCCTGCGCGAAAAGCCCAGTCACCACAAATCGCGAATTGGGTGCAGGCTGAACGGAGGTTTCGCGCAGTGGACCGAGCCGCATTGATGCGGCGAGCGCGCGCCGTCTTCCAGAACTACCCGGACTATTATTGCCCCCGCGCATTAATCTGCTGCGACAACGTCTGAATCTGACTCTGCAACGTATTGATCGTCCGCGTCATCTGCCCACGGAACGCATCGAACTCCTGCAGACTCGCCCCTGACGAAGCAGCCGCCGCCGGACGATTCTCCAACTCACTCTTCACCACCACCATATCCTGCTCAAGCTGCTCGATCGCCTGATTGCCGTTCGCCTTTTTCAGGTTCGCCACATCCGCAGTCAAACCCTTCAACTGCGTCTCCAGCCGCTCCTGCTCAGCCTGAATCGACTTGCCATCCGGCACCGCCGCCTTCAACGCCGCCAACTCTGTCGCCACGGCTTTCAACTGATCCTGCAACTGCTGATTCACCGCCTGCTGCTGCGCACTCTGCGTGCTGATCTGCTCCAGCCGCTTGTCCAGTCCGCCCTGCAAACCGGCCACACCCTGTTGCTGCCTGCTCTGATCGGCCAACTGATCCTGCAACTGCTTGATCTGCGCCTTCAACGCTTCACTGCTGCTCGCCATCGACTCAGTGGCGACCACCTTGCCGGAAATATCCTGCAAGCGCCCCGCCGCCTCCTCACTGATGCGCGCGAAACTTTCCTGGGTCGCGACCAACTGCTGTTCCATCAACGACACCTGCTGAAAACTCCACCAGCCCAGGCCACAAAACGCGATAAACAACACACAGATCAGCGCCCACAACGCACCGGTACCGGGGGCCTTCACCTTCACCACCGGCGTGTCGCGGGAATACACCGTGGTGCGTTCGCGGGCAACCGGCGGTGGCAGAAAATCATCATCATCGTCTTTGGCGCTGAGGCTCGGGACGTCATCGACGTCGTCATAGGGATCTTTGCGCATGGGTTTACCTTTGAAAAACCGCTGAATCTGAATGGCTCGCAGTATAACCGCGGATGTTGACGCCTTTTACAACGGGCCGCCGTGCTGGGCTTTCCACCAGCCGCAGAACTCGTCGAGGGCGGTCCACACGCTCACGTCAGGCTGGTAATCCAGATAATGCCTGGCGCGACTGATATCAAGCGTGAAATCCCGGCTCATCACCTGCATCCCGATGCGCGACAGCGTCGGTTCAGGTTGACCCGGCCAGATCAGGCACGCCGCCTCATTCATGGCTGCAGCGGTGTAGGCCAGGCCGTAAGACCGATAACGCCTTACCGGCGGCAATTCCATCTGGCGCATGACGTAATTGACCACGTCCCAGAGCGGGACCGGCGCGCCATTGCTGATGTTGTAGGCCTTGCCCAGCGCAGAGCCGGCGGCCAGCAGACTGCTGAGCAGCGCCTCATTGAGGTTCTGAACGCTGGTGAAATCAACCTTGTTCAGGCCGTTGCCAATGATCGACAGGCGATTCTTGCGCTGCATCTCCAGCAATCGCGGGAAAATGCTGGTGTCACCCGCCCCGGTGACGAAGCGTGGGCGCAAGGCGATGACTTCCAGACCAAACTCTTCGGCACCAAACACCTTTTGTTCGGCCATGTATTTGGTCGCGGCATAGTGATTGCCGAAGCGCTTGGGCACTTGCTCCTCGCGGATATCGAGGTGCGATCGGCCATCAAAATAGATCGACGGCGACGACAGGTGCACCAGCCGCCGGACCCGTTGTTTCAGGCATGCTTCGACGACATTCTCGGTGACCTGAACATTGCCTTGGTGAAAGTCCTGACGTCGCCCCCATGTGCCGACCGCGCCCGCGCAATGGACCACGGCTTCGACGTCGTCACACAGCGCGTGAACCAGTTCCGGATCAGAAAGATCGCCCTGAATGAACTCGGCGCCGCGCCGTACCAGATGCTCGACACCCTCAGCACGACGGCCGCTGACCCGGACGCTCAAGCCTTGCTCCAGCGCGAAACGCGCGAAGCGTCCGCCGATGAAGCCGCCTGCGCCGGTGACCAGAATTTTCATTGCCTGCTCCGTTTAATCTTCTTTTGCCTGTGATCGCCGCGGCTGTTCTGCGAACAATCCCACACTCTACTGCGTCGCCTGTTGACGTTCACCGGGCGTCCAACGGCACCAGCCACTGCCCTGCTTTTTTCGCCAGATGGTCCGTCAGCTCTGTCAGCAACCGGCCGCCGTTGCGCCAATGATGCCAGTACAAGGGCACATCAATGCAGTGATCGGGCAGCAACTCGACCAACAAACCACTCGCCAATTGTCCACGGACCTGCAACTCCGGCACCAGTCCCCAGCCCATTCCGGCTTCGACCATGCGCGTGAAACCTTCGGACGACGGACACAAATGATGCTCGAAACCGCCTTCGACACCCAGTGAAGCGAGGTAGCGATGCTGCAGGAAATCATCCGGGCCGAACACCAGCGCGGGCGACCGGGCGACCGCCTGAGGCGTCACGCCCTGTGGGAAATGCCGGCCAATGAAGTCAGGACTGGCCAACGCCCGATAACGCATGGCGCCGAGCAATAAACTCCGCGCCCCCGCCACCGGCCGTTCGCTGCCGCATAGACACGCAGCCACTTCACCGGCGCGCATGCGTTTGAGGCCGACGTCCTGGTCCTCGACCACCAGATCGGTGAGCAATCGATGCTCGGCACAGAAGTCCCCGACCGCGAGGGCCCACCAGGTCGCCAGGCTGTCGGCATTCAGCGCGATGCGCAAACGTTCTGGCATACCGCCCTCGTCCAGGGCCGGCACCACGCTTTGCAGATCCCGCTCCAGCAAGCGCACCTGCTGGACATGGTTGAGCAGGCGCCGACCGATTTCTGTCGGCGTGGGCGGCGTCGCCCGGACCAGCACCGGCTGGCCGACCCGCGCTTCCAGCAGCTTGATGCGCTGGGACACCGCAGACTGCGAAAGGCCGAGCACCTGAGCGGCGCGCTCGAAGCCGGCTTGCTCGATCACTGCCGCCAGCGCGGAAAGCAATTTGTAGTCAAACATCAGTTTCTCTAATGAGTGATGAGCTTTATTGGTTTTTCTTATACCTGCTGTCGACCGACAATCGCCACCACTGATTCACGGCACACCCTCAAAGAACGGCGGAACATCAATGACTGGCGAAACCTCTCTTGGCGCATTGCTGCGCAGCATGAACCCTGAACTCAACGAGGGTGACTACGTGTTCTGTACAGTGGCGGACAGCCGTCGCGTGGAGGGCGTCGAAGTCATCGGCAGCTTCCGCGAGCGCGAAGGCCTGACCGTCATCCTCGAACGCAGCCAGGCGCTGCAACTGGGCCTGGACTGCGATTACGTCATGGCCTGGATCACCCTGACCGTTCACTCCTCACTCGCGGCGGTCGGGCTAACGGCAGCGTTCGCCAGCGCACTGGGCCAGGCGGGCATCAGTTGCAACGTGGTCGCCGGCTTTTACCACGACCATCTTTTTGTGGGCAAAGACGACGCACAGCAGGCCATGGACACCTTGCGCGCCCTGGCGACGAACGCCTGACCCCGGCAATCCTGAACTGATCGAGGCCCGACATCATGTGGCAAAGCTACCTCAACGGCCTGCTGGTTTCCCTCGGGCTGATCATGGCCATCGGCACCCAGAACGCCTACGTGCTGGCGCAAAGTCTGCGTCGCGAACACCACCTTTCCGTGGCCCTGCTGTGCATCGTGTGCGATGCGGTATTGGTGGCCGCCGGCGTCTTTGGGCTGGCCAATGTGCTGGCCCACAACCCCACGCTTCTGGCGGTGGCCCGCTGGGGCGGGGTGGTGTTTCTGCTGTGGTACGGCGCCATGGCCTTGCGTCGCGCGTTGTCGCCGCAGAGTCTCGCTCAGGGCGATGCCGACGGTCAGCGTTCACGCCGCGCGGTGTTGCTGACCGCCTTGGCAGTGACCTTGCTGAACCCGCACGTTTACCTCGATACCGTGTTGCTGATCGGCTCGCTCGGCGCGCAGCAAGCAGTGCCCGGCGCCTACGTGGCCGGGGCCGCCAGCGCTTCGGTGTTGTGGTTTTCGACGCTGGCGATCGGCGCCGCCTGGCTGGCCCCGTGGCTGGCACGCCCAACGACCTGGCGCCTGCTGGACCTGATGGTGGCGGTGATGATGTTCAGCGTGGCGCTGCAGTTGATCAGAACGGCGTGAACATTCGTCTCGCCGACGCGCATTTCAGCGCAACGCTCTGGAACCTCTATCCCACACAGTTGTTGCGTGGTTAAGGTCAGGGGCCGGTGCTATGATCCAGCCCCTGCGCTGCAAAGAGTACAAACTCGCCAGCGTAAGTTCTGTCTGGCCGCCCGTGATCGGCCTTGCGCAAACCGCAACTGACCTGATTAGGAGAATTACCATGGCTTTTGAATTGCCTCCGCTGCCGTACGCACATGATGCTCTGGCACCGCACATCTCCAAGGAAACTCTGGAATACCACCACGACAAGCACCACAACACCTATGTCGTGAACCTGAACAACCTGGTGCCAGGCACCGAGTTCGAAGGCAAGACTCTGGAAGAAATCGTCAAGACCTCTTCGGGCGGTATCTTCAACAACGCCGCTCAAGTCTGGAACCACACGTTCTACTGGAACTGCCTGGCGCCAAACGCCGGCGGCCAACCGACTGGCGCTCTGGCTGACGCGATCAACGCTGCTTTCGGCTCCTTCGACAAGTTCAAGGAAGAATTCAGCAAGACCTCCATCGGCACCTTCGGCTCCGGCTGGGGCTGGCTGGTGAAGAAAGCTGACGGTTCCCTGGCACTGGCCAGCACCATCGGCGCCGGCAACCCGATCACCAGCGGCGACACCCCGCTGCTGACCTGCGATGTATGGGAACACGCTTACTACATCGACTACCGTAACCTGCGTCCTAAGTACGTCGAGGCGTTCTGGAACCTGGTCAACTGGAAGTTCGTTGCCGAGCAGTTCGAAGGCAAAAGCTTCACCGCCTGATGAATGCTTGAATGCTCGAATGAAAAAAAGCCCGGCACGTCCGGGTTTTTTTTCGCCTTCTGTTTGTCGTTTATGTATTGTCTGGAAGCGATAGCGGACTAATATCAAATTTCGTGCTGATTCAAACGGCTGGGCTCAAGTTTTCCCCGCGTACGACCGACACAGTACGGATAGCCTGAGTGGTCTGCCTATTAACTGTTTTCCCGATTGATGGGGTCACGCGCCCGCCAGAAGCGTCTGATCCGAATGCCTGCATTGCCAGTGCTTGCATGCAGGCAGCCCGCTATCAGCATGGATAAAGGAATGGCCATTTGAAGCTGGAACTCAAAGACAGCTTGTCGGTGAAGCTGCTCCGCGTTGTGCTGCTTTCAGCGCTGATCGTGGGGGTCGTGCTCAGTTGCGCACAGATCGTCTACGACGCATACAAAACCCGCCAGGCCGTTGCCACGGACGCAGCGCGTATCCTCGACATGTTCCGCGACCCGTCGACCCAGGCCGTCTATAGCCTGGACCGGGAAATGGGCATGCAGGTCATCGAAGGGCTGTTTCAGGACAAAGCCGTGCGCCAGGCGTCCATCGGTCATCCCAACGAGACGGTGCTCGCCGAAAAATCCCGAGACCTCGAAGCCACCCCCACCCGCTGGCTGACCGATCTGATCCTTGGCCAGGAACGGAGCTTCACCACGCAACTGGTCGGCCGCAGCCCGTACAGCGAATATTACGGCGATCTGCGCATCACCCTGGACACCGCCACCTACGGCGAAACATTTCTTACCAACTCGATGATCATCTTCATCTCCGGCGTGTTGCGCGCGCTGGCGATGGGTCTGGTGCTGTACCTGGTTTATCACTGGCTGCTGACCAAACCGCTGTCGAGAATCATCGAGCACCTGACCAGCATCAACCCCGACCGCCCCAGCGAACACCAATTGCCCTTGCTCAAAGGCCACGAAAAAAACGAGCTGGGGGTCTGGGTCAATACCGCCAACCAACTGCTGGCGTCCATCGAGCGCAACACCACCCTGCGCCACGAAGCTGAATCCAGCCTGTTGCGGAT
Source organism: Pseudomonas sp. HP_12 (assembly GCF_055283955.1). Taxonomy (NCBI): domain Bacteria; kingdom Pseudomonadati; phylum Pseudomonadota; class Gammaproteobacteria; order Pseudomonadales; family Pseudomonadaceae; genus Pseudomonas; species Pseudomonas sp. HP_12. Next base: position 298,219 of record NZ_JBTOQG010000023.1, on the reverse strand, counting down.
GGCCCAATACGACTTCCTCACCGGTCTGCCGAATCGGCTGCAGCTGCAGAAGCAACTGGACAAAATCCTCGTCGACTCCGGAAAAGTGCAGCACCGTGTCGCGGTGTTGTGCGTGGGTCTGGATGACTTCAAAGGCATCAACGAACAATTCAGTTATCAGGCCGGCGATCAGTTGCTGCTGGCGCTGGCCGATCGCCTGCGCAGTCACAGCGGTCGCCTTGGCGCCCTTGCGCGGCTGGGCGGCGATCAGTTCGCGCTGGTTCAGGCCGATATCGAACAGCCTTACGAGGCCGCCGAGCTGGCGCAGAATATTCTCGACGACCTGGAAGCGCCCTTCGCCGTCGATCAGCAAGAGATTCGTCTGCGCGCCACCATCGGCATCACGCTGTTCCCCGAAGATGGCGACAGCACCGAGAAGCTGCTGCAGAAAGCCGAACAGACCATGACGCTGGCCAAGACCCGCTCGCGCAATCGCTACCAGTTTTATATCGCCAGCGTCGACAGCGAGATGCGCCGTCGTCGCGAGCTGGAAAAAGACCTGCGCGAAGCCATGGCCCGCGAGCAGTTTCATCTGGTCTATCAGCCGCAGATCAGCTATCGCGATCACAGTGTCGTCGGTGTCGAGGCGTTGATCCGCTGGATTCACCCGGAACACGGCTTCGTGCCGCCCGACCTGTTCATCCCGCTGGCCGAGCAGAACGGCACCATTATCGCCATCGGCGAGTGGGTGCTGGATCAGGCCTGCAAACAGCTGCGCGAATGGCACGACCAGGGCTTCAGTGACCTGCGCATGGCGGTGAACCTGTCCACGGTGCAGCTGCACCACGCCGAATTGCCGCGGGTGGTGAACAATCTGTTGCAGATCTACCGCCTGCCGCCCCGCAGTCTGGAGCTGGAAGTCACGGAAACCGGCCTGATGGAAGACATCACCACCGCCGCGCAGCACTTGTTGAGCCTGCGCCGCTCCGGCGCGTTGATCGCCATTGATGACTTCGGCACCGGTTATTCGTCGCTGAGTTATCTGAAAAGCCTGCCGCTGGACAAGATCAAGATCGACAAGAGCTTCGTCCAAGACCTGCTCGACGACGATGACGACGCGACGATCGTGCGCGCCATCATCCAGCTCGGCAAAAGTTTGGGCATGCAGGTGATCGCCGAAGGCGTGGAGACCGCCGAGCAAGAGGCGTACATCATTTCCGAGGGCTGCCACGAAGGTCAGGGGTATTTCTACAGCAAGCCGCTGCCGGCGCGGGAGCTGCTGGTTTACCTGAAGCAGGCTCAGCGCACTCACAGCGAGGCGCTCTGACACAACGGGCTTTCGACGCAAAGGCGCATCCTTGGAAACACCGCCGCGCCCGCGGACATTCTGAATCATCCCCTGAAACAGCTTGAAATATCTCCCTCCGCCGGCCTGGGCAAATGGCCTTTACACAGAATGCAAATCTTTCGCATTATGTCGCAGCATTTTCTGGCGTTCGCCACCGTTCACACCTCTTCTCGATGCAGGATTCCGTCATGATTCGTATGCCCCTGGCAACCGCAAGTCTGCTGGCTGTCGCCATTGCTCTGGCCGGTTGTGATCAAGGCAAGGACAAGCCCGCCGCCGCAGCGCCCGCCCCTGCACCGGCCGCAACCGCCTCGCCGGCTCCAGCGCCGACCTCCGCCGCCGCGCCTGCCCAGCCCAACGAAACGGCCACCCGGGCAGTGGTCGCCAACTACGCCAATATGGTATTCGCCGTTTTCAGCGACGCCGAATCCACTGCCAAAAAGCTCAGCACGGCAGTCGATGCTTTCCTCGCCACACCCAATGACCAGACCCTGAAAGCAGCGCGAGACGCCTGGGTTGCGGCGCGGGTGCCGTACATGCAGAGCGAAGTGTTCCGCTTCGGCAACACCATCATCGACGACTGGGAAGGTCAGGTGAACGCATGGCCGCTGGACGAAGGTCTGATCGACTACGTCGCCAAGGATTACCAGCACGCGTTGGGCAATCCGGGCGCCACTGCCAACATCATCGCCAACAAGTCAGTGCAAGTGGGCGAGGACAAAGTCGACGTCACAGAAATCACCCCTGAAAAACTCGCCAGCCTGAACGAGCTCGGCGGTGCGGAAGCCAACGTGGCGACCGGTTACCACGCCATCGAATTCCTGCTCTGGGGCCAGGACCTGCACGGCACCGGCCCGGGCGCCGGCGAGCGTCCGGCCAGCGACTACATCGAAGGCCAGGGCGGCACCGGCGGCCACAATGATCGCCGCCGCGCCTACCTGAAAGCCGCTACCGACCTGTTGGTCAGCGACCTCGAAGAAATGGTCAACAACTGGAAACCGGGCGTCGCCGACAACTACCGCGCCACGCTGGAAGCTGAGTCGGCCGAGAGCGGGCTGCGCAAAATGCTGTTCGGCATGGGCAGCCTGTCGCTCGGTGAACTGGCGGGCGAGCGCATGAAAGTCGCGTTGGAGGCCAATTCCAGCGAAGACGAGCACGATTGCTTCAGCGACAACACCCACAACTCGCATTTCTATAACGGCCTGGGCATCCGCAACGTTTACCTGGGTGAATACACCCGCGTCGACGGCAGCAAAGTGAGCGGCGCGAGCCTGTCCTCGCTGGTCGCCACCGCCGACGCCGCCACCGACCAGACCGTGCGCGCTGATCTCGATGCGACCCAGGCGAAGCTGCAGGTCATCGTCGACCACGCCAACAAGGGCGAGCATTTCGACCAGCTCATCGCGGCGGGCAACACAGCGGGCAACCAGGTCGTGCGCGACGCCATCGCCGCGCTGGTCAAGCAGACCGGCGCGATCGAGCAAGCCGCTGGCAAGCTGGGCATCACTGACCTGAACCCGGACAACGCCGACCACGAGTTCTGATCCACTTCACGTCCACTTCAAACCGGTGAGGCCGCGCCCTCCCGACTGAAGTCGGTCCCGCTGCAAACAAATGCCGACCCGTCCACGGGCCGGCATTTTTTTCGTCAATCGACGCCTGAAAGCCCCAGCAAAACGGCGTTGTTTGGGGACCGGTCTGTAAGCGTTGTAGGGCATTTCCTGTTCGCTCCTTGTCGGATTGAACACGCCTCCCCCGCCGCCGATCATGCGCACTTCCTTGACCCCACCCTATCCAGGAGGAGACAGAAGTGCCCAAGAGAAACAATAAAAGGCGCCGCGTCAGTAAGCTCAAAGCCAACGATTACGGTATTCACCTGCTGGTCGGCGTCAAGGGCCCGCGTGCCTGGAAGGTGACGATCTACCGCGACGGCAGAACCTTCAACCGACTGTTTTCCTTCTCCCGCTACGGCGGCCGAGATCCGGCACGCCAAGCCGCCGACGCGTGCCGTGACCAGCTGCTGCTGGCCCACCTGCCCAAGCTCAGCCGCGACATCCGTCAACGCATCATCGCCACCAACACCAGCGGTTATCCGGGGGTGCATTACCGCTGTTACACCGGCATCGCCTATTGGGTGGCGCGGACCACGCTGCGCAACGGCAGCAGTGTCACCAAGTCATTCAGGGTCGAACATTACGGCTACGAGAGGGCCAAGGAGCTGGCGATCCGCGAACGCGAACGGCAGCTCGACGGCATTGGTGATTACCGGTCATTCAAGGTGGTCGAGGGCGAGCGGCGTCTCATGCAACTGCTGGTGGAAAACCCGGCGCTGGAGATCGCCGGCGCGTGAGTTTTGCGGGCACGTCACCCGCGGATGATTTGGTAACAACACGTTACGAGAGGGCTTGCAAACGCTAATCCCTCTTATTCATCAAACTCGGGGCTGGTAAGCTTGCTCGCCCCGATTTCCCCCCTTTGCAGGACCTGTATGACTGCGTGGTTCCGTCCTTCGTTTCTCCTGCTGATGGCGCTTGCCATGAGTGGGTGCGATGACGCCCCGCGTTTCACCGCCGCTGAACCGGGCGAGTCGCGCTCGGGCGGCGCCACCACCGTTAACAAAAGCGACCGCAATGCGTTTTCCATGCCTTCAGCCAACCTGTCGCCCGTCCGGCGGCTGGACTTCAGCGTCGGCAACAGCTTTTTCCGCAACCCCTGGGTGATTGCCCCGTCGACTACCACTGCCCGCGACGGCCTGGGTCCGTTGTTCAACACCAACGCCTGCCAGAACTGCCACATCAAGGACGGCCGCGGCCACCCGCCCGAGCCCGGCGCCGACAACGCCGTGTCAATGCTGGTGCGGCTGTCGATTCCCGACGATCCGGCGTTCACCGAACACATCAAGCAGTTGGGCCTGACGCCCGAACCTATGTACGGCAAGCAACTCCAGGACATGGCCATCCCCGGCGTCACGCCTGAGGGCAAGGTGCGGGTCGATTACGATTCGATGACCGTGCATTTTCGCGACGGCACCCCGGTGCACCTGCGCCGCCCTACCCTGCAGATCACCCAAACCGGTTACGGCCCGATGCACCCGCAGACGCGAGCTTCCGCGCGCATTGCCCCGCCGATGATCGGCCTCGGGCTTCTGGAAGCCATTCCGCAGGCGGCGATTCTGGCCAACGCCAACCCCAACGATGAGCAAGGCAACGGCATCACCGGCACACCCAACTGGGTCTGGGACGATGCGCAGCAGAAAACCGTCCTCGGCCGTTTCGGCTGGAAAGCCTCACAGCCGAGTATCAAGCAGCAGAATGCCCACGCGCTGGCGGGTGACATGGGCCTTACGTCCACCTTGATGCCGGTCGACGACTGCACGCCGTCGCAGACCGCGTGCCTCGCCGCGCCCAACGGCAACGGCCCGAACGGCGAGCCGGAAGTCAGCGACAACATCCTGCGGCTGATCACCTTCTACACCCGCACCCTTGGCGTCCCGGCGCGCCGCGACGTGGCCGACCCGCAGGTGCTGGCGGGCAAGAGCCTGTTCTTCAAGGCCGGCTGCCAGCAATGCCACACGCCTGAATTCACCACTTCCGCCGACGCCGCCGAGCCCGAACTGGCGAATCAGGTCATCCGCCCCTACACCGATCTGTTGCTGCATGACATGGGCGAAGGCCTGGCCGACAATCTCAGCGAATTTCAGGCCAGCGGCCAGCAGTGGCGCACCCCGCCGCTGTGGGGCATTGGCCTGACGCAGACCGTCAGTGGCCACACCCAGTTTCTGCACGACGGACGTGCCCGCGACCTGATGGAAGCCGTGCTCTGGCATGGCGGCGAGGCGCTGCCGGCGCAACGTCAGGTGCTCGCCTTTGACGCGGAGCAACGCGCGGCGCTGCTGGCGTTCTTGAATTCTCTCTAACGTATTTCTGAAGATAAGGAGTCGGGCATGTTCCGCCCCAAGTTGTTGCTCACCAGCCTCGCCGCTTTGGCACTGGGCGCGTGCGCGCCGTCGGACCCGCAAGCCGTGACGTCTGCCGCCATCGCCAGTCAGGTCATCCTGCCGACCTACAGCCGTTGGGTCGATGCCGACCGGCAACTGGCGATCAGTGCGCTGTCCTACTGCCAGGGTAAATCCGACCTGGACACCGCCCGCGCCGACTTCCTGCACGCGCAAAAAGCCTGGGCCGAGCTGCAACCGCTGCTCATCGGGCCGCTCGCCGAAGGCAATCGCGCCTGGCAGATTCAGTTCTGGCCGGACAAGAAAAACCTCGTCGGCCGTCAGGTGGAGCAACTGGTCACCGCACAGCCGCAGATCAGTGCTGACGCCCTGGCGAAACCCAGCGTCGTGGTTCAGGGCCTGTCGGCCTATGAATACATCCTGTTCGACGCCGACATCGACATGGCCAACGCCGAGCAGAAAGCCCGCTACTGCCCGCTGCTGGTCGCCATTGGTGAGCGTCAGAAGGCGTTGGCAGAAGACATCCTCAACAGCTGGAACAGCAACGACGGCATGCTCGCTCAGCTGAGCAAGTTTCCCAACCAGCGCTACGCCGATTCCCACGAGGCCATTGCCGAGTTGCTGCGCGTGCAAGTGACCGCACTGGACTCATTGAAGAAAAAGCTCGGCACGCCGCTGGGCCGTGGCACCAAGGGGGTGCCGCAGCCGTTTCAGGCGGAAGCCTGGCGCAGCAAGGCTTCGCTCAGCAGCTTGCAGGCGAGTCTGGCCAGTGCCCAGACGGTCTGGGCCGGTGTTAATAACAAAGGTTTACGCGGGCTGTTGCCGAAAGAGCAGAAGCCTTTGGCCGACAAGATCGACGCCGCCTACGCTGAGAGCAATCGCCAACTGGCCGCGCTGAAACCTCCCCTCGGGGATCTGCTGGCCACCGAAGAAGGCCGCCAGCAGCTCAACGCTTTCTACGACAGCCTCAACGTGGTCCATCGCCTGCACGAAGGCGAACTGGCCAAGGCGCTGGGCATTCAACTGGGCTTCAACGCCAATGATGGTGACTGATATGTTGCGACGTCAGGCTCTGGGTCTGGGCAGCCTGCTGCTCAGCGCCGTCACGTTTGGCGGCTGGACACTCTTCGCGAAAAAAGGCGAAAGCCCGCTGCTGCTGTCCGCCCGAGACGACGGCAACGGCCAGCACTTCGCGGTGGGTTATCGCGTCGACGGCACGCAGGTGTTTGCCACCGCCGTCGCCCAGCGCTGTCACGACATCATCAATCACCCGAACCTGCCGATCGCGCTGTTCGTCGCGCGCCGGCCGGGGACCGAAAGCTACCTGATCGACCTGCGGGACGGTCGCTTGCTACAGACCATCACCTCGCAACCCCACCGACACTTCTACGGCCACGCGGTCATTCACAAGGACGGCGAATGGCTGTACGCCACCGAGAACGACACGACGGAGCCGGGCCGCGGACTGTTGGGCGTGTATCGATTTGTGGATGAGCGGCTGCAACGCACCGGTGAAATTGCCACCCACGGCGTCGGGCCCCATCAGGTTTCATGGATGCCGGACGGCGAAACCCTTGCAGTCGCCAACGGCGGCATTCGCACCGAGGCCGAGAGCCGCGTCGAAATGAACCTCGACGCCATGGAACCCAGTCTGGTGCTGATGCAGCGCGACGGCACGCTGCTGAGCAAAGAGACGCTGTCGCAACAGATGAACAGCGTGCGGCATATGGCGATCGCCAGCGACGGCACCATTGTCGCGGGGCAGCAGTTCATGGGGCCTTCCCACGAATCCGCCGAGCTGCTCGCCATCAAGCGGCCGGGCCAGCCGTTTCAAGCGTTCCCGGTGGCCGAGCAACAACTGCAGGCGATGGCGCATTACACCGCCAGCGTCGCCATTCACAACGACCTGCGGCTGGTGGCACTGACCGCGCCGAGGGGCAACCGCTTCTTCATCTGGGACCTGGACAGCGGCTCGCTGAAGCTGGATGCGCCGCTGCCCGACTGCGCCGGGGTGGGCGCGGTGGCGGACGGCTTCGTCGTGACCTCCGGCCAAGGACGCTGCCGTTTTTATGATTGCCGCGAGACGGTGCTGGTCGCCAAGCCCCTGGAGCTGCCGGCGGGGTTGTGGGACAACCATCTGCATCTGGTTTGATGGTGGATCTACGGCTGCCGCGCGGGCCTCTTCCCTGGCAAGCCCGCTCATCGAAACATGACAACGCCGCAGATGTATCTGCCGACAGGTGAACTGTGGGAGCGAGCTTGCTCGCGAAGACGATGGAACATCCGCTAAATCTTCAGAGCCTGAAATACCGTCTTCGCGAGCAAGCTCACTCCTACAGGGACCGTGCTTGCTGATCTCAAAATCCATCACCGCCACTGGCAACTAAACCCCGACACGACTAACGTGCTCGCCTGATTCATCGGTTTTCCAAGGAAGTGGAATATGTTGCGTCGCCGCATGTTGATCATGTTGGGCATTGTCCTGATCGTGGTGTTGGCCCTGGGCGGGTACAAGGCGTTTTCGGTCTATCAGCAGATCCAGCAATTCACGGCGCCGAAGCCGCCGATCAATGTGGCGGTGGCGGTTGTTGCGGAGCGCCCGTGGCAGAATCGTCTGCCGGCCATCGGCACACTCAAGGCATTCCAGGGCGTGGACCTGTCGCTGGAAATCGCGGGCACGGTCAAGGCCGTGCAGTTCGAGTCCGGCCAGAAGGTCAAGGTCGGCCAGCCGCTGTTACAGCTCGACAGCGATGTGGAAAAGGCCCTGCTCGGCACTGCCGAAGCGGACCTCGGTCTGGCGCAGGTCGAGTACGGACGCGGCAGTAAACTGGTGGGCGAATCCGCCATTTCCCGGGGCGACTTCGACAAGCTCGCCGCCACGCAGAAGAAAGCCGCTGCCACCGTCGCACAACTGAACGCCTCCCTGGCGAAGAAGCGCATTCTTGCCCCTTTTAGCGGCACCATCGGCATTCGTCAGGTGGACGTCGGCGATTACCTTGCCAGCGGCACGGTGATCGCCACGCTCCAGGACCTGACCAGCCTGTACGCCGACTTTTTCGTGCCGGAGCAGGTGCTGCCGAAACTGGCCCTCGGCCAACAGGTGCAGGTGAGCGTCGCGGCCTACCAGGACCGCGTATTCACCGCGCGCATCAGCGCCATCAACCCCAAGGTCGAAGACACCACCCGCAATGTGCTGATTCGCGCCACCCTGCCCAACCCCGACAGCCAACTGCTGCCCGGCATGTTCACCAGCCTGCAAGTGCTGCTCGGGCAGGACACGCCGCAACTGGTGTTGCCGGAAAGCACGATCACTTACACGCTGTACGGAAACTCGGTGTACGTCGTCGTGCCGAAAAAGACCGCCGACGGCCAGCCGGAACACAACAGCAAGGGCGAGCCTCAGCTCATGGTCGAGCGGCGCTTCGTCGAGACCGGCGAGCGTCGCGGCGGGCTGGTCATCATCAGCAAAGGATTGAAACCCGGCGAGCAGGTGGTCACCGGCGGCCAGTTGAAACTCGATAACGGCGCTGCCGTCGCCATCGTGGCCGACCCGGCAACACCGTCTGACGCCACCCCGGCGGCGCAGAACAGCCAGCCCAAAGCTGACTGATCAAGGAATCGATCATGGCCTTTACAGACCCGTTCATCCGTCGCCCGGTGCTCGCCAGCGTGATCAGCCTGCTGATCGTGCTGCTGGGTTTTCAGGCGTTCAGCAAGCTGACCATCCGCCAGTACCCGCAGATGGAAAACGCGCTGATCACCGTGACCACGGCTTACCCCGGCGCCAACGCCGAAACCATTCAGGGCTACATCACTCAGCCGCTGCAGCAAAGTCTGGCGAGCGCCGAAGGCATCAACTACATGACCTCGGTCAGTCGGCAGAACTTCTCGGTCATTTCCATTTATGCGCGCATCGGCTCTAACAGCGACCGCCTCTACACCGAACTGCTGGCCAAGGCCAAAGAGGTCAAGAACAAGCTGCCCCAAGACGCCGAAGACCCGGTGCTGAGCAAGGAAGCCGCCGACGCCTCGGCGCTGATGTACATCAGCTTTTACAGCGCCGAGCTGAGCAACCCGCAGATCACCGATTACCTGTCCCGGGTCATTCAGCCGAAGCTGGCGACGCTGCCGGGCATGGCCGAAGCGGAGATCCTGGGCAATCAGGTGTTCGCCATGCGCCTGTGGCTCGATCCGGTCAAGCTCGCCGGTTTCGGCCTGACCGCCAGCGACGTCACCGAAGCCGTGCGCAAGTACAACTTCCTGTCCGCGGCGGGCGAGGTGAAAGGCGAGTACGTGGTCACCAGCGTCAACGCCAGCACCGACCTGAAATCCCCCGAGACCTTCGCGGCCATCCCGCTCAAGACCGTGGGCGACAGTCGCGTGCTGCTGGGCGATGTGGCGCGGGTGGAGATGGGCGCCGAGAACTACGACACGGTCAGCTCGTTCGACGGCACCCCGTCGGTGTACATCGGCATCAAGGGCACGCCCAGCTCGAATCCACTGGACGTGATCAAGGAAGTGCGGCGCATCCTGCCCGAATTGGAAGCCCAACTGCCGCCAAGCCTGAAAGCATCCATCGCCTACGATGCGACGCTGTTCATTCAGGCCTCGATCCATGAAGTGGTGAAAACCCTGATCGAAGCGGTGCTCATCGTCATCGTCGTGGTGTTCCTGTTCCTGGGTGCCTTGCGCTCGGTGCTGATCCCGGTGATCACCATCCCGCTGTCGATGATCGGCGTGCTGTTCTTCATGCAACTGATGGGCTATTCGATCAATTTGCTGACGCTGCTGGCGATGGTCCTGGCGATCGGTCTGGTGGTGGACGACGCCATCGTGGTGGTGGAGAACATTCACCGGCACATCGAGGAAGGCAAGACGCCCTTCGATGCGGCCATCGAGGGCGCTCGCGAGATCGCCATGCCGGTGGTGTCGATGACCATCACCCTGGCAGCGGTCTATGCACCCATCGGTTTTCTGGAGGGACTGACCGGTGCGCTGTTCAAGGAATTCGCCCTGACGCTGGCAGGCGCGGTGGTCATCTCCGGAATCGTCGCGTTGACCCTGTCGCCGATGATGTGCGCCGTGCTGCTGCGCCGGGACGAGAACCCCAGCGGCCTGGCGCACAAACTCGATCACGCCTTCGAAAGCTTGAAGGTCCGCTATCAGCGCGTCCTTCACGGCACGCTGAATACCCGGCCGGTGGTCATCGTGTTCGCGGTGCTGGTGCTGTGCCTGATTCCGGTGTTTCTCAAACTGAGCCAATCGCAACTGGCGCCGGACGAGGATCAAGGCATCATCTTCATGATGGCGACGGCGCCGCAGCCGACCAACCTCGATTACATGAATAAATACACCGACCAGTTCATCAGCATTTTCAAAGCGTTCCCGGAGTACTACTCCTCGTTCCAGATCAACGGTTTCAATGGCGTGCAGACCGGCGTCGGCGGGTTCCTGCTCAAGCCATGGGATGAGCGCAGCCGCACGCAGATGGAGCTGCTGCCGGAGGTGCAGGCCAAGCTCAACGGCATCACCGGGCTGCAGATTTTCGGCTTCAACCTGCCGTCGTTGCCCGGCACCGGTGAGGGCCTGCCGTTTCAGTTCGTGATTAACACACCGGGCGACTATGCCGCGCTGCTGGAGGTGACGGATCGCATCAAGAAACGCGCCGCCGAATCGGGCAAATTCGCGTTTCTGGACGTTGATCTGGCCTTCGACAAGCCGGAAGTGGTGGTCGATATCGACCGCGCCAAAGCCGCGCAGATGGGCGTGTCGATGCAGGACCTGGGTGGCAGTCTGGCGACGCTCCTCGGCGAGGCGGAGATCAACCGCTTCACCATCGACGGGCGCAGTTACAAGGTCATCGCGCAGGTTGAGCGGGCCTACCGCGACAACCCGGCCTGGCTGGCGAATTACTACGTCAAGAACACCGAAGGCAAGATGCTGCCGTTGTCGACGCTGATCACCGTCAGCGACCGGGCCAGACCCCGGCAGCTCAATCAGTTCCAGCAGCTCAACTCGGCGATCATCTCCGGCTTCCCGCTGGTGAGTCAGGCGGAGGCGATTGAGTTGGTGAGACAGATCGCCATCGAAGAGTCGCCGCCGGGTTTCGCCTACGATTACGCTGGCGCATCCCGCCAGTACGTACAGGAAGGCAATGCGCTGTGGGTGACGTTCGGCCTGGCCCTGGCGATCATTTTTCTGGTGCTGGCCGCACAGTTCGAGAGCTTCCGCGATCCGCTGGTGATTCTGGTGACGGTGCCGCTGTCGATCTGCGGCGCGCTGATTCCGCTGTTCCTCGGGGTCTCGTCGCTGAACATCTACACGCAGGTGGGGCTGGTCACGTTGATCGGGCTGATCAGCAAGCACGGCATTCTGATCGTCGAATTCGCCAACCAGCTCCGCCGCGACAAGGGCCTGACCGCGCGGGAAGCGGTCGAGGAAGCGGCGGCGATTCGCTTGCGGCCCGTACTGATGACCACGGCAGCGATGGTGTTCGGCATGGTGCCGCTGATCCTCGCCACCGGCGCGGGCGCGGTCAGCCGCTTTGACATTGGTCTGGTGATTGCCACCGGCATGTCGGTGGGGACGTTGTTCACGCTCTTTGTGCTGCCGTGCGTGTATACGCTGCTGGCGCGACGGGACGAGCCGCAGCCCGAAGGCAATGGCCATTCGAGTGCCACCATGGATGCTCGTAACTGATACACGAACCTGGCCCCACGCCCACAAAAAAGGCCCCGATCTTCGGGGCCTTTAGGTCAGTGCGGCAGAAAGGAATCAGCCTTGCGGTCCGCTTCCCTGGGCCAGGCCGAACATCAACAGAAGCAGATCGTGATCAGGCCGGGCCGTGTCGGACATCTTGGCCACCCGAGGCAGCGGGCAATGGCCTTCGCCATGCACTGCGCTCAAAATCTTCGGCCCGGGCTGATCCCAGGCGGCCAAAGCGATGGAAGTCACCCCCAACGCCCCGACCAAAAACAAACCTCGCGCCATTTCTAACTTCATCGTTGTAAACCTTTGATGGGCCTGCCAAACGCGGTCTCGTAAAAGTAGACCAGCTTGGTCCAGTCCGCTGGCTGAAACGACGAATGGCGACGCAGTTGTTTCATGTCGTGCTGGGCGGCGGCATAAGACGTCAGCCGCTGACGGCATTTCTCCAGATCCAGCAGCGCGACCTCTGCCTTGGCATTGGCGCCCTCGCCCACGACGCGAACGAAAACGTGCTTGATGTAAATGCAGCTGTGCTGCCAGCGACCCTTGTGCATACGGGCCAGGTTGCTGGCGATTTCCTGAAGCATCTGCTCGTACACCACTTCGCCGTGCTGCTCGCGGCCGCCGGCACGCAGCCAGTTTTCGAATTCGTCGAAGCCGTCCAGCGAGGCCGTGACCAGCAATGCACGCCACTCGTTGTTCTCATCGCGCTCGGCACCACAGAACACCATGCGCGGCACGTTGACGTCGAGCTGGCGAAGACCTTCGAGGGCATCGCGCTCGCGCAGCACGGTCGGACGGCCAAACGGGTGCAGCCAGCTGCGATAGATATGGCCGGTCTGGCGCTTCACATACAGCAGCCGACCGTTTTCCGAGACGACACGCTGCACGCCACTTTCACCGCCACGGCGCACGTTGGGCTCTTCAACCCACTCACCCCGTGTGTTCCAGAAATAGGCGAAGCGGTCCTTGGCGGGAACGGCTAACTCTGTTGCGAAATCCACGGCCATCCTGTTACCTCTTACGTAATAGATACACACGCCACATGGCGTACATCGGCAGGAAATCCAGGCGCTCCTGAATCCGAAACCCTGCCTGTTCAAATTCGGCCTCTACGGTGGCCACCGGCAGCACGAAGCGATTCTGATAATCATGTTTCGGTCGCGACCCTTCAGCGCGGCGCCGCTTCCAGGCCTTGAAATTGCCATCCACCCACAGCGACACGATCACGCTGTCCCGGCTCACCCGGTGAAACTCTTTCAGCAGCACGGCGCGGTCTTCAGCCTTGCCGATGTGATGCATCAAGCGCATGCAGAAGATGCTGTCGACGGCGTTGTCCGGCATCTCGATGGCAAACGCCGATGTCTGCAGCGGCTGCACGCGCTTGACGATTTCCGCGGGTTGCGACTCGCAGGCAATCTTGACCATGGAAGCCGAGTTGTCCGCCCCGATGATCACCCGGTTGGCTTTCTCGGCCAGCACCGGCCAGAAACGTCCTGCGCCGCAGGGTAAATCCAGCACCAGCCCCGGTTCGCCCGCCAGCGCCAATGCGCGGCGTGCGAGTTGTTTGTCACGGCGATCAGACAGGCGCCTGGCCAGTCCATCGTTGTGTTTGCGCAAATACCTTTTAGCGTGTTCGTCGTCGTATTTACGTGAAAAATCCAGCTCGATCCGCTTGCTCATGGCCGTTTCTCCCTTAAATGAGAGGGCCAAACTAAGCAGCGAAGCGTCACGCTCAGGTCAGATGAATGTGAAAAAAGCGTCCGAAAAAGTGAACAAATGTTACGAGATTATTCAGCGACTTAGGGCCAGCATACGGCCATATCCCGGTCTGTTTTAGCACCTTTACACAGGCTGTACATTTGTCGACGGCAACCGAGCGGAGTCTTTGCCAGGGCGCAAACCCATGTCCACGCTGAACCGGCAGCCATTTGGCTCCATGGTGTCCAGGCTGACGGACCACCCCTGGTTCTCGCAGATACGCTGCACCAATGACAGTCCCAGACCCAAACCTTCGCCGCGTTGCTCGGTACCGCGCACAAATGGCTGAAACATCGCCTCACGTTTTTCTTCCGGTATCCCCACGCCGGAATCCTCCACCATGAACCCGCCTTCTCGCAGGGTCAGGCGGATGAAGCCGGTGTCGGTGTAGTGCAACGCGTTGCGCAACAAGTTACCCATCACGGCATAGAGGAAGGTGGCGTTGTAAGCAGTATCGGAGGGCTCGCCGGGCAGGTATTCCAGGGTCAGGCCTTTGCGTTCGATCGGTTCGCGCCACAGGCTGATCAGTTGCTGGGCGGCGCCTTGCAGGGTCAGTTGCGGGTACAGGGCGAGGTCATCGCGCTGGGTGCGGGCCAGCATCAGGAAGGTCTGCACCAGATCGCGCATTTCTTCGCACGCCCGCGCCACGCGCTCAACCTGGGCACGGGCGCGCTGATCCAGCGCCGGGTTCTCCAGCAGCAGCTCACAGGAACTGGCCAGCACCATCAACGGCGTGCGCAGTTCGTGGCTGACGTCGCTGGTGAACATCCGCTCACGGGTCAGGGCATCGCGCAGGCGGCCCAGCGTGGCGTCGAAGGCCACCGCCAGCTCACCCACTTCGTCGGCGGCGTAATCGGGGGCGAGAGGCGGGGCGAGGCCGAGCAACTGATCGCGATGACGCACCTGCCGCGCCAGCCGCACAACCGGCGCCATCACCCGGCGCGCCAATATCCAGCCGAGGAAGATCGCCAGCGCCAGCGCCAGCACAAAGCCCACCAGCACGACGGCGAACAGCACGCGCTCACGCTCTTCGAAATCGCTTTGGTCCTGAAGCAGCACATAGTGACGGCCGTCTACGACCTCAACCATGGCGTGGTAGGACAACGGCCCGCGAAACACCTCATGAAAGCCCGGTTCCAGATGACGCAAATCCTTCGGCAGCTCGAAATCCCCCGGGCCGCCGCTGAAGTAAAACAGCTGATCCGGCTCGGGGCGATGGCTCCAGTCGTTGACGCTGTCCATCAGCAGCAGACGCGTCAGGTCGCCGCCCAGTCCAGCCGAAATCAGCTTCTCTTCGACCAGGTGCACCGTCGCGACGATGCCCATCGCGAAGCACCCGGCAACCAGCGCGCTCATCAAGGCGAACGCGATGATGATCCGTTGGGCGAGGCTCTGCTTAAACTCCATCACGCCCCTCGGCGAGGCGGTACCCGACACCGTGGACGGTCTGCAACAGCGGCTTGGCGAACGGCTTGTCGATGACCTGGCGCAATTGGTGAACATGGCTGCGCAGGCTGTCGCTGTCCGGGCAGTCATCGCCCCACAGGGCTTCTTCCAGGACTTCACGACGCAGGACGTGAGGGCTCTTCTGCATCAACACCGCCAGCAATTTCAGGCCCACCGGGTTGAGTTTGAGCAGACGCCCTTCGCGAGTCACTTCCAGGGTGTCCAGGTCGTAGATCAGATCGGCGACCTGCAGGGTACGCCTCCCGCCACCCTGCGCACGACGCAATACAGCCTCGATGCGCGCCGCCAGTTCCGACAGCGCGAACGGCTTGAGCAGGTAGTCGTCGGCGCCGGAGCGGAAACCCTGCAGGCGGTCGTCGAGCTGGTCGCGGGCGGTGAGCATGATCACCGGCGTGTCGCGGCGCGCGTCTTCACGCAGGCGCTTGCACAGGGTGTAACCGTCGATGCCGGGCAGCATGATGTCGAGCACGATCAGGTCGTAATGCTCGGTCGCCGCCAGGTGCAGACCGGACAGGCCGTCTTGGGCACAATCGACGGTGTAACCCTTTAAACCGAGGTAATCGGCGAGGTTTGCCAGGATGTCGCGGTTGTCTTCAACCAGCAGAATTCTCATGGCGCGTGTCTCCCTATGCGGTGTGGCGAGACCCGGGACACGGCGCGAGAGGCCGTTCAACAAGGTCAGAGTTGGCGGCAGCTTACGGCGATGCGCGCTCAAGGGCCAGCACCTCCGTGCATAACGTTTTTTTCACTCGCGGTTCACGGCGCCGCGACAGCGTTCTGCTCAGACTTCGCACCGCTCTGGCTCAATAAACCCCCGCTCCCCCTCGCCCATTACACGGGATTCGCCATGTCACACGCACTCGAACGGCCCGCCTCACGCCCGATCAACTTCTGGGTTTATCTGGGCATCCCGGCCGTGACCGCCATCGTTCTGATCTTGCTGGAACTGACTTCGCTGGACATGGACATCGCCAAGCTGGCCTACGACCCCGTAGCGGGCGAGTTCATCGGTCGGCACAGCTTCTTTCTCGAAGACGTCCTGCACGACCGCGCCAAACAAGCCGTCATCGCCATCGGCGTGTTGTCCTTCGTGAGCTTCATCGCCTCGTTCTTCGTCAACGTGCTGAAGCCGTGGAAACGCGAATTGGGCTGCATGGTGCTGTCGATGGCGTTATCCACCAGCTTTGTTACGCCGGTGAAAGTCGTGACATCGGTGCAATGCCCGTGGAGCCTGAAAGAATTCGGCGGCCAGGAAACCTACAGCGAACTCCTCAGCCCCCGCCCGCAAACCGACAAACCCGGCCGCTGCTGGCCCGGCGGTCACGCAGCCACCGGCTTCACACTGTTCGCCCTGTTCTTCGTCTTCCGCGACCGCAAACCCCGCTTGGCCAAAGCCGGCCTGATCTTCGCGGCGGGCCTGGGCACCGTCTTCTCCGTCGGACGAATGCTCCAGGGCGCGCACTTCTTCTCCCACAACATCTGGACAGCGGTGTTCTGCTGGCTGCTGTGTTTGGGGGCGTATTACTTTGTGCTGTACCGACCGGCCAAGAAGGAGGACGTGGTGGTGAATGGAGAAGCAGTATCAGGATGAGGCTAGACCGACGAAGTAGTTTCGGGATCATGGCTAGACCGGGGACAGATTGATTTACGGTGAAGCGCTGTAAATAAATCAGTCCCCTGCAACCTCCGCGAAAATCTTCTGTGCCTAGCCGGGAAGCCCTTGATCTGCATCTGCCTTTGATCTGCTTTTGATCTTCGTACACAAAAAGCCCAGACGACACAAAACGCGACTTGGGTGCAGGCTGAACGCAGGTCTCGCGGAGTGGGCCGAGCCGCATGGATGCGGCGAGAGCGCCGTCAGGGCATGGATGCCCGTTCGGCGCGGGCCCACGGAGCGAGACCGGAGTGAAGGAACCCCGACGCAGGAGGGGCCAAACCAGGAGCAGGGCCTTTTTGGTTACTTTTTCGGCTCTTGGAAAAAGTGACCCGCCGTAAGGGCGGAAAGGTGAATCAGCCACACCACAAATAATGGATATGCCCCCCACCAAGCCCCAAAAAAAGCCCATAAAAAAACCCCGCCGAAGCGGGGTTTTTTCTACATCGGGGTACGGCTGGCTTACATCATGCCGCCCATACCACCCATGCCGCCCATATCAGGCATACCGCCACCAGCAGCCTTCTCATCAGCCACATCAGCAATCATCGCCTCAGTGGTGATCATCAGACTGGCGATCGACGAAGCAGCCTGCAGAGCAGAACGCGTCACCTTGGCCGGATCGAGAATACCCATCTCGATCATGTCGCCGTACTCGCCGCTCGCAGCGTTGTAACCGTAGTTACCAGTACCCTGCTTGACCTTGTCGACCACAACGCTAGGCTCGTCGCCCGAGTTCGCAACGATCTGACGCAGAGGCGCTTCAACCGCACGACGCAGCAGTGCGATACCGACGTCCTGATCAGCGTTGTCGCCACGCAGTTCGGAAATCGCCTGCAGCGAACGAACCAGAGCAACACCACCGCCAGGCACCACGCCTTCTTCAACGGCTGCACGGGTTGCGTGCAGGGCGTCTTCAACGCGGGCTTTCTTCTCTTTCATTTCAACTTCGGAACCGGCACCGACCTTGATTACCGCAACGCCGCCCGACAGCTTGGCCAGACGCTCTTGCAGCTTCTCTTTGTCGTAGTCCGAAGACGTGTCGCCGATCTGCTGACGGATCTGCGCGATACGACCGTCGATGTCGGCACGAACGCCAGCACCGTCGATGATGGTGGTGTTTTCTTTGTTCAAGATAACGCGCTTGGCATTACCCAGGTGTTCCAGGGTAGCGGTTTCCAGGCTCAGGCCGATCTCTTCCGAGATAACGGTACCGCCAGTCAGAACAGCGATGTCCTGCAGCATGGCCTTGCGACGGTCGCCAAAGCCTGGGGCTTTGACCGCTGCAACTTTGACGATGCCACGCATGTTGTTCACGACCAGCGTCGCCAGCGCTTCGCCTTCAACGTCTTCAGCCACGATCAGCAGAGGACGGCCAGCTTTCGCAACGGCTTCCAGAACTGGCAGCATTTCGCGGATGTTGGAGATCTTCTTGTCAACCAGCAGCAACAGCGGGCTGTCCAGCTCGGCCACCATGGTGTCCGGCTTGTTGATGAAGTACGGGGACAGGTAGCCACGGTCAAACTGCATGCCTTCAACAACAGACAGCTCGTTTTCCAGACCCGAACCTTCTTCAACGGTGATAACGCCGTCTTTGGTCACTTTTTCCATGGCTTCGGCAATGATGTCGCCGATGGAATTGTCCGAGTTGGCCGAGATGGTACCAACCTGGGCGATTGCCTTGGTGTCGGTGCAAGGCTTGGACAGCTTCTTCAGCTCGGCAACAATGGCGATGGTCGCCTTGTCGATGCCGCGCTTCAGGTCCATCGGGTTCATGCCGGCAGCGACGGCTTTCAGGCCTTCGTTGACGATGGCCTGGGCCAGAACGGTAGCAGTGGTGGTACCGTCGCCAGCGTCATCGTTTGCACGGGAGGCAACGTCTTTGACCAGCTGCGCGCCCATGTTTTCGAAACGGTCTTTCAGCTCGATTTCTTTGGCTACGGACACACCGTCTTTGGTGATCAGCGGAGCGCCGAAGCTTTTTTCGATGATGACATTACGGCCTTTCGGGCCCAGGGTTGCTTTTACTGCGTCGGCCAGGACGTTGACACCAGCCAGCATTTTTTTACGGCCAGCATCGCCGAATTTAACTTCTTTAGCAGCCATGATCGTTATTCCTTAAATACTTTGTAGTAACGGGAAATGGGGTATCAACTCAGCCTTCGACGACCGCGAGAATTTCGTTCTCGCTCATCACCAGCAGGTCTTCGCCGTCTACTTTCACAGTGTTGCTGCCGGAGTAAGGGCCGAACACCACTTTGTCACCCACTTTCACGGCCAGCGCGCGTACTTCACCGTTGTCCAGGATGCGACCGTTGCCGACGGCGATGATTTCGCCACGGTTAGGTTTTTCAGCAGCCGAACCAGGCAGCACGATACCGCCAGCAGTTTTTGTTTCTTCTTCGCTGCGACGGATTACGACGCGGTCATGCAGAGGACGAAGCTTCATTGTCGATCTCCTAATTATGGTTTTTAAACGCCCGGTGCGGACACCGGCGGGTTAAAACATCCGGGCTTGCCGGTTACGGTTCGCGAGCGAACCGCAGAATACGGTCTGACGAAACGCGTCAGAAACCTTGCGGTGACCCATACATAAGGGCGAACAAGCCGATTTCAAGGCTGACCCGAGAAATTTTTTGCATGAATGGCGGTCGCGAAAACGAACACGGCACCCGCAGGTGCCGTGTCGTGGTGACGTTGAATCACTTTTTATCGAGGGGTTCGAACTCGCCTTCGATCACTTCACCCTCAATGACTTCAGGGCGACGAGCTTCAGGACGGGCAGCACCGGGGTGCATAGAGCCTGGCGAATTCGCCGCATGCATGTTCTCGGCAAACGCACGCTGGCGCGCGGCCTGAGCCTCGGCGCGGTTACGCACCTTGCCGACGATCATGCGACGGGTGAACGGCATGAGAAACAGCAGGCCCAGCACGTCGCTGATAAAACCCGGCAGCACCAGCAAACCGCCGCCGATGGTCATCATCAAACCGTCGAGCATCTGCTGGGCAGGGAGCTCGCCACGGGCCAGACTCTGCCGGGCACTCAACGCTGTGGCGACACCGGCGATCCGCACCACGAAAACACCGAGCATCGACCCGGCAACGACCAGCAGGAAGGTCGGCAGAAAGCCGATCGACATCCCGACTTTCACCAGCACGAACAGCTCGAGCACCGGAAAAAGCAATAAAAGCAGAAGAAAAACGCGCATCAAAGTGAGTTCCTAGACGGAAGAAGGCTTCCAGTAGACCTTACGTGACGTCGCAAAGTCGTTAATTCAAGCCTCGGCCTGTTCAAGTGTGGGCCATTTTTCAGCGTGAGCCAGGTGAACCAAGGCCTGGCGGACGTGTATCGGCGTATTACAGGGCTCCGGGAAAGCCAACCAGTGCAGACTTTGGCCCACGCGCAGGTGCATGCCCTCGCTGTCGATGCCCACCAGCGTGGCGGGCTCGGTCTGTGGCAAACCGGCCAGCTCGACGTAGTGGGCGATGGCCTTGGCGTGATCAGCATTCATGTGCTCGACCATGCTGATCTCCGTAGCCCCGGCGAAGGGATTGGCCAATGCCGCGTCGTCCAGCCAGTGGATCGCGCCAAACCCGCCGATAAACCGGTAGCGCACCGGCTTCAGCACCCAGAAATCAAAATCGTGAGCGCTGTGGTAACTCTCGGATTCAGGAAAATAACGGTAGTAACGCTGAGCGGCCGCTTCAATCTGCGCCTCGTCGCTGATCTTCTCGGCTTCGGCCATCAGCGTGACGCGCCCCACCGCTTGCACATCCTCGGCGCCGCGCTCGCCCACAAGCAAGGAACACTTGGCGTCGAGCTGCAGATTGTGGGTGTGCTGCGCGATGCGGCTGATGAGGATCAACGGACGGCCCTGGTCGTCCAGGCAATAAGGCACCACCGAGCCAAACGGGTAACCGGGCATCGACTTAGAATGGGTCGATAACACGCCGCGGTATTCCTTGAGCAGCAAGGTACGGGCTTGCCGGTTGGCACTGGCGCTCATGTGGGGCTCCTGAACAGTAAAACGAAGGCATCGAAGGACGCGAAGCAGCAGACGGCGACGCAGGCCCCACGATAATCGTTATCGCCGGAAGGTGCCAGATTGAGCGGGGGTGACGATTTCGCGGAGGATTCGCGTAAAAAGAAAACGCTTGAAAATGAAACAAGCCAACGTACGCAGATCAGGTCGTGATCTGCGCACGCTCAGGCATTGATAAGGCTGTTTTACCAGGAAACACCAAAACCGGCGGTGTAGCGGGTCTTGTCCAGGTCGCCGTTGTCGGAGCCGCTGATGATGTCTTTCTCGGCCTTGAGGTTGAGCGACGCCCATTCGGTGACTTTGTAGCGCAGGCCCACTTCTGTCTCGAGGCTGTAGTCAGCCACGCCGCTGATAGGCTTGCCGACTTCACCGTTGGTGAAGAACTCGACCTTCTTGCCGATCAGGTAACGGTTGTAGTCCCAGGTGCCGGACACGGAATAGAAGTTGTCCTTCTCGCCGTTGGAATATTCGAAATCGGTGCGGTTAAGCAGCGCGCCGATTTTGAATGCGCCCAGTTCGTCGTCCCAGAACTGGTAGCCCGGACCGGTACCCACGGTGCGCTGACGGGCCAGGTCTTCAATGGTGTCACGCTTGTAGGTGATACGACCGTCCCAGAACCACTTGTCCGTGAAGAACCGGTCGACCGAGTATTCGGCGTCCCAGTTATTGGTAGTGGTCAGGTTGTCCTGCGATTCGCGGTTGTACTCGCCCTTGGCGTTGTGGCGCCACTGGCCATGGGTCGCGGAGGTCTTGAAGGCGATGTTGTAATCGTCGGTGTCGTTCTCGGCGCGCTGGAAGTCCAGCGCAGCATCGACGTTGCCCTTCCAGACCAGATCGGTGACCACCGGCTTGGGCTTGATGATCTGCTGGATGCTCGCCAGTTCAACCGTCTTCGGCGCATCGCCATTGGCCAGCGTGACCTTGCCATCTTCGGCCGGCTGCAACGACTTGGACACTTCGCCAGTGGTGGCGTCCTGCTTTACCAAAAGGTGCTGGTCACTTTCCAGCGTCTTGATTTCCTTCCAGTCCAGCGGGACGTCGCCTGCATATTTGGTATTGATCAGCAGCTTGCCGCCGTCGAAGAACTTGATAGTCCCGGTCATCTTGTCGCCGTTTTTCAACCAGACGGTGTCGGCGAGCAATGGGGTAGAAGCAGTAGCAACAGCAACGCACAACAGGGTTCTGGACAACATAAGCAACGACAAGGCTCTGGTTCGCGGAGAATCGGGCATTATCCGGATAGATAACGGGTTGGCAATCGGCAGACCGCCGACACAGGTAACACTGACAGTAGGAAGTTTCCCTAGTTCCTTATCGAAAATTCCCGTTCATCCCTTTTACAGGAACGAATGCGTGATCGAACAATCATCGGCTCAAAACGACCCTGCCGGCCTCTCTCCCGCTGAGGCACGGCGCACGGCGTTATACCTCACACTGCATCAAGTGCCGGAAGGCAAGGTGGTCAGTTACGGTCAGTTGGCCGAGCTGGCCGGTTTGGGACGAGCGGCGCGTTTCGTTGGCAGAGCGTTGAGCCAGTTGCCGGACGGCAGCAGCCTGCCCTGGCATCGCGTGATTGGCGCCGGCGGGCGCATCAGCCTGGCCCCCGGAACCGTGTCGGGCGAGGAGCAACGGGCGCGCTTGCGGGCCGAGGGCGTGACCATCCGTAACAATCGTGTGGATATGCAGCGTCATGGCTGGCGCCCGACAGAGCACAACGGTTAGAGTGCGCGCTTTGTTTACGTAACCTGAGGCAGATTCCAGCCCATGCCCCGCAAAACCTGGCGCGCCGCGCTCGCCGCATATGCCAGCCCCTCTACGTTTGTGCTCCTGTTGCTCGGCTTTGCCGCGGGCATGCCCTACATGTTGGTGTTCTCAACGCTGTCTGTCTGGCTGCGCGAAGCCGGCGTTGCGCGTGAAACCATTGGCTACGCCAGCCTGATTGGCCTGGCCTATGCCTTTAAGTGGGTCTGGTCGCCGCTGCTCGATCAATGGAGCCTGCCGTTGCTGGGCCGGCTCGGCCGACGCCGCTCGTGGCTGGTGCTTTCGCAATCGCTGGTGACCCTGGGGCTGATCGGCATGGGGTTCTGTGACCCGCAGCAGCATCTGTCGTGGCTGATCGCGATTGCCGTGCTGGTCGCGTTCTCCTCCGCAACGCAAGACATCGCCATCGACGCCTACCGCCTGGAAATCGCCAGCGACAGCCAGCAAGCGACCCTCGCCGCCAGCTACATGGCCGGCTATCGCGTCGCCGCCCTCCTCGCCACTGCCGGCGCGTTGTACTTCGCCGAAGGCTTCGGTTCGACCGGCTTTGCCTACAAGCACTCGGCCTGGGCCGGCACCTACGTGCTGTTCGGCTTGCTTATGGTGCCTGCGCTGATCACCAGCCTGATCATGCGTGAACCGTCCGTGCCGATCCGCACCCAGCTCTCGGCCGTGCGCTACGGCTTTGCCCATCAACTGGCCTCGGTGTTCGTGCTGATCATTCTGCTGGTCTCGGTGCCGGCGATGTTCACCCAGCTGTACAACACCGATTTCGCCAGCGTGCTGTTTCAGGGCACCACCTGGAAAGACCTGCTGATGGAAGACCGCGCCTTTCTGCGCGCGATCCTCTACACGCTGCTGACCGTGGCCTGCCTGTCGTCCATGGGCCGCCGCGGTCTGGCGCCGGTGCTGACGCCGATCAACGATTTCATCCTGCGTTATCGCTGGCAGGCCTTTCTGCTGCTGGGGCTGATCGCCACCTATCGCATGTCCGACACGGTCATGGGCGTCATGGCGAACGTGTTCTACATCGACCAGGGGTTCACCAAGGATCAGATTGCCAGTGTCAGCAAGATCTTCGGGCTGGTGATGACGCTGGCCGGCGCGGCGTTTGGCGGTCTGGCGATCGTGCGCTTTGGCATTCTGCCGATCCTGTTCATCGGCGGCGTG
Organism: Pseudomonas sp. HP_12; assembly: GCF_055283955.1. Taxonomy (NCBI): domain Bacteria; kingdom Pseudomonadati; phylum Pseudomonadota; class Gammaproteobacteria; order Pseudomonadales; family Pseudomonadaceae; genus Pseudomonas; species Pseudomonas sp. HP_12. The sequence goes on along the minus strand of NZ_JBTOQG010000023.1, from coordinate 274,373 downwards.
ACCTCGGCGGCGACCAACCTGCTGTTCCTGATGCTGGCCGACATGGGCCCGAACCTGAAGATGCTGATCGTGACGATCTCGCTGGACAACTTCAGCTCGGGCCTCGCGACGTCGGCGTTCGTGGCCTACCTGTCGAGCCTGACCAACCTCAAGTTCTCGGCCACTCAGTACGCGCTGCTCAGCTCGATCATGCTGCTGTTGCCGCGCCTGATCGGTGGCTACTCCGGGGTCATGGTGGAGAAGCTGGGGTACCACAACTTCTTCCTGGCGACCGCGCTGATGGGCGTGCCGACGTTGTTCATGATCGCCCTGCACTGGGCGCAGGAAGCACGGCGAGAAGCGCGGGAAGAAGCGGCCGAACCCGAAGAGCAAACCAAGCCTGCGGATTCGGTTCTGTAAAAAGATTCGCTGGCGAACCCTATCCTGTGGGACCGCGTTTATGCACGACAGCGCGACGTTTGAACGAGAGTGAGCGCGTACAAAGCAGCGAGGTCCATCGCCAGATAGCCTTTCCCACTCAACAAAAAGCCCCGCACTCTCACGAGTCGGGGCTTTTTGGTTTCTGCGATCGAGCGTTACGCCTTTGCGGGCTGCTCATCCTGCACCACACGAATCACCCGCTGCGGGAACGGGATATCGATGTTGGCCGCGCGCAGGCGGTCGCGGATTTCAGCGTTGAAGCGGTTCGACACGTCACCGAAGTCACCGGTCTTGGTCCACACACGCAGGGACACGGTAATCGAGCTGTCGCCCAATGCCGCGACCACCGCCTGTGGCGCCGGATCCTGCAAGATGCGCGGATCATCCGCCATGTCCATCAGCACTTGCAGCGCCTGCTTCAGGTCGGCGTCGTAATCGATGCCCACGTCGAAGGTGATCTTGCGCGTCGGCTGACGGTTGGTGTTGGTGATGATGCCGTTGGACAGGTTGCCGTTGGGCAGGATCACCGTCTTGTTGTCGCCGGTGCGCAGCACGGTGTGGAAGATCTGAATCCCGTCCACGGTGCCCGACACACCTTGCGCTTCGATCCAGTCGCCAATGCGGAACGGACGGAACAGCAGAATCAACACGCCGCCGGCAAAGTTCGCCAGGCTGCCCTGCAACGCCAGGCCGATGGCCAGACCCGCCGCACCGATCGCGGCCACGAATGAGGTGGTTTCAACCCCGATCATCGAGGCAACGCTGACAATCAGCAGAATCTTCAGAATGATGTTGGTGATGCTGCTGATGAAGCCCTGCAACGCCAGGTCGACGTGGCGCAGCGCCAACAGCGCGCCCACTCGGGACGTCAGTCTATTGATCAGCCACCAGCCGACCAGCAGGACGACCACTGCCAGCAGCACTTTGCTGCCGTATTGCATGACCATCGGGATCCAGGCCTGAGACGCTTTCACCAGATGGTCTACCTGGCCGTTTAAATCCAAGTCCATCTATTTCTCCTCGGGGTCGCGACATGGAAGGCTGAAGCAACGGCGCCAAGTGGGCTCGTTATTTCAGCCAGACCTGCATTCGGACGCACAGGAACCCCTCGGGTTCCTGAGCCAACATGAAATCGCAGGGCAAATCGCGGGGGAATCAGTCGCGGAAGTTGTTGAATTGCAGCGGCATGCCGAACTCGTGACCACGCAGCGCAGCGATCGCCTCTTGCAGGTCGTCACGCTTCTTGCCGGTGACGCGCACTTGCTCGCCCTGAATCGCAGCCTGAACCTTGAGCTTGGCTTCCTTGATGTGAGCGACGATCTTCTTCGCCAGCTCCTTGTCGATGCCTTCCTTGAGCGTGGCCTCCTGTTTCATGACCTTGCCGGACGCGAAGGGGTCCTTCAGCTCCAGGCACTGCACGTCGATCTTGCGCTTGACCAGGGCCAGCTTGAGGATCTCGATCATCGCTTCGAGCTGAAAACCTTCTTCGGCGGTCATCTTGATCAGCAGGTCTTTTTCCGTGAACTCGAAGCTGCCTTTGCCTTTGAGGTCGTAGCGGCGGTCCAGCTCTTTGATCGCGTTGTCGACGGCATTCGTGACTTCGTGTTTATCCAGTTCAGACACTACGTCGAACGAGGGCATTTAGATTCTCCAATTGATACGGCGCGGCTCGACATGTGGATGGAGCACGCCTGACTTGACGGTATGAAAGCCCGGTCATTATAACGAGACTTTTCCCACGTTCATGTGAGCCTGCGATGTTGATTTGGTTTTCCTTGCGCACCGAGATCTTCGTCATCGGGCGTGATTTCTTTTGAGTCGCGTTTGCTGGCATGTGCTGGGCGCGGGCAGCTTGGGCAGTCTGTGGGCCACGCGACTGGCCCGGGCGGATCTGCCGGTGCGCCTGATCGTGCGCGACGAGGCTCGACTTGCGGCCTACAACACCCAAGCCGGTCTGACGCTCAACGAAAACGGTCAGCGCCAGACGTTTGCTATCCCGGCACAGACGCTCAACGCAGGCGAGCCCATCCAGCGCCTGCTGGTGGCATGCAAGGCCTACGACGCTGAACATGCGGTTGCAGCCGTCGCCCATCGCCTGACCGACAGGGCCGAGGTGCTCCTGCTGCAAAACGGGCTGGGCAGCCAGGACGCCGTGGCCGCCGTGATTCCTGAGGCACGCTGCATCTTTGTCTCCAGCACCGAAGGCGCCTACCGCCATGAAGACGGGAGCGTGGTGTTCGCCGGACAGGGTTTCAACTGGCTGGGCGACACGCAGCAAGGCGCGGCGCCGGCCTGGCTGGAGGAACTCAAGCAAGCGGGCATCCCCCATCAGTGGACCGCTGACATCGCCGAACGCCTCTGGCGCAAGCTCTCGCTCAACTGCGCCATCAACCCGCTGACCGTCTTGCACCAATGCCGCAACGGCGAGCTGCAGGCTCATGCCGAGGAAGTGACGGCGCTGTGTGCCGAGCTCGGCCATGTGCTGCACTGCTGCGGTCAGCCCGGCGCGGCTGAGGGGTTGCTGGATCAAGTGCAACAGGTGATTGCTGCCACCGCTGCGAATTATTCCTCGATGTATCAGGATGTCGCCCAAGGCCGCCGCACCGAGATCCGCTACCTGCTCGGGCATGTCTGCGCCACGGCGGCGGCCCTTGATTGCCCGGCACCCACACTGAACCTGTTGCGCCTGCGCCTGATCGAACACCTCAACGCCCGAGGTCTGCCCAGCGACTGACGGGTTTGCTCACGGGCGGAACAGCGCTAACCTGCCCGCTCCTCCTTCCGGTGACCTGCCCCATGCCATTGCGCCAGCGCCTCGAAAACCTGCCGGTCGGTCAAAAACTTCTGGCCGCCTTGCTGGTATTGCTCACCACCGTGCTGGTGGTCGCCAACCTGACCTTCATCAGCGCCGCCTACTACATCTCTCAGGAAGCGATGGCGCCCCAGGCGTTGCAAACGATCGGTCGACTGATCAGCAATCCGGGGCTGTCCGAGCAAGCCTTATCCTTGACCTACAACGCCCAGGCGCTGCTGAAGGAACTGAAGAATTACGGCCCGTTGCGGGCGGCGGCTGTTTACGACAGCAGCGGTACGCGTCTGGCGCAGATGCAGCAGGGCGACAAATTGCGCATGCCCGACCATTACCGCGATCTGGAGAGCTGGCGCATTACCGAGTTTCGCAACACTCAGGTCATCCCCATTCCCAAAGCAGGGCAAGCGCCGGGGCATCTTTTGCTGGTCGCCAGCAGCGAATTGCCGACGGCGTTCTACACCGGCACGCTGACCGCCAGTATCGGCATTCTGATTTTCAGCATCCTGCTCTGGGCCGGTGTGGCCCGGCAGATTCGGCGCTTCATCACTGAACCGATCTACCAGCTTGAAGATTTGTCCCGGCGGGTCACCCGCGAGGAAAACTACGCGCTGCGGGCGACGCCCGGTAACAAGGACGAAATCGGGTCGCTCGCCGAGGCGTTCAACACCATGCTCTCGCGCATGGAAGCCCGTGAGCAGCAGCTCAGACGCGCACGCGATGAGTCCCAGGAAGCCTACGATCAGGCGCAGGGTCTGGCGGAGGAAACCCGTCACACCAACCGCAAGCTGGAGCTGGAAGTGCAGGTGCGCAGCAAGATCGAGAAGAAGCTCACGGGGTTTCAGAACTACCTCAACAGCATCATCGACTCCATGCCGTCGGCGCTGATCGCCCTGGACGAGCAGCTGTACGTCACCCAGTGGAATCAGGAAGCCGGCGCCCTGTCCGGTACCCCACTGGACGAGGCGCTGAACCAGCCCATCTACTCGGCGTTCCCGCCGATGCGCGCCTTCTTGCCGCAGATCAAACAGACCGTCGAGCGTCACACCGTCACCAAGATTGAGCGTGTCACCTGGGTCAAGGGCGAAGAGTCGCGTCATTACGCCCTCACCTTCTACCCTCTGACCGGCGATGCCGGCCGTGGCGCGGTGATCCGCATCGATGACATCACCCAGCGCCTGTCGCTGGAGGAAATGATGGTCCAGTCCGAGAAGATGCTCTCGGTGGGTGGCCTGGCCGCAGGCATGGCCCATGAAATCAACAACCCCCTCGGCGCGATCATGCACAACGTGCAGAACATCCGCCGTCGGCTGTCGCCCGACCTGCCCAAGAACCTGGAGCAGGCCCAGCAGGAGGGCATCGAGCTGGCGGCGGTCAATCAATACTTGATCGCCCGGGAAGTGCCGCAGTTGCTGGACGGCATTCAGTCAGCCGGGGCGCGGGCGGCGAAGATCGTCAGCCACATGCTCAGCTTCAGCCGACGCAGCAACCGGCAGTTGGCGCCCTGTGATCTGCCGGCACTGATTGATCAGGCCGTGGAGATTGCCAGCAACGACTTCGACCTGACCATCGGCTTTGACTTCAAGGGCCAGAACATCATTCGCCAGTTCGATCCTGCTCTGGGCCCGGTGCCTGCGACGGCCAACGAACTGGAGCAAGTGCTGCTCAACCTGCTGAAGAACGCCGCTCAGGCTATTCACCAGCGCGAGAACGCCAGCGAGCCGGGGCGCATCATTTTGCGCACACGCCTGAACCCGCCCTGGGCGGAAATCCAGGTCGAGGACAACGGCATCGGCATGTCCGAGAGCGTGCGCAAGCGCACCTTCGAGCCGTTTTTCACCACCAAAGAGATCGGCCAGGGCACGGGCCTCGGGCTGTCGGTGTCGTATTTCATCATCACCAACAACCACAAAGGCCAGATGGAAGTGCATTCCACCCTCGGCCAGGGCACCTGTTTCACCTTGCGCCTGCCGCTGGTGGACAATTCGATAGATATGCCTGCACCACAGGTCATTGGTCAGAACGACCGGGAGTAGAGCCATGGGATTTCGCTTGTCGAAAATTTACACGCGCACGGGTGACACCGGCGAAACGGGCCTGGGCGATGGTCGCCGAGTGCCGAAGGATCACCCGCGGGTCGAGGCCATCGGGGAAGTCGACTCACTGAACAGTCAGGTCGGCGTATTGCTGGCCGGCCTTTCGGCGGCAGTCTCGATTCATCCGGCGTTGCAGGAAGTCATCGACGTGTTGGCGCCGTGTCAGCATCGGTTGTTCGACCTGGGCGGCGAGCTGGCGATGCCGGAATACAAGGCGCTGAATGCGGCGGAGATCGAGCGCCTGGAAACGGCCATCGATCACTGGAATGAGGAGCTGGGGCCGCTGGAGAACTTCATCCTGCCGGGCGGCTCGACGCTGATCGCCCAAGCCCACGTTTGCCGGAGCCTGGCGCGTACGGCGGAGCGGCGTTGCCAGCACCTGAACGCGGTCGAGCCACTGGCCGGGGTTGGTCTGGCGTACATCAATCGGCTGTCGGATTTGCTGTTTGTCGCGGCACGGATCATTGCCCGGCGTGAGGGTGTAGCGGAGATTTTGTGGGAGCCTGCGAAGAAGCCGCAGTGACTGGGTAGGGATTAGGCTGACTGTGCTGCGCTGCTGATACGCCGCAAATCAGCTAGCAAGCGCGGAACCTGTGGGAGTAACCGGGGTGGCGCTCCACCTTGCTCACGAAGACTGCATTTCAGCCACTAGAGATCCAGTGGATGTACAGACCTCTTCGCGAGCAAGCTCGCTCCCACAAGTTCTTCATCGGCAGCGGAATCAGGTGTTGTGCCAAGAGGGATGAGCCGGCACCGACATTTGCTTTGTCAGTCCTGCGGCCAGAACGCTCTGATCCCCGCCACACCCTGCGCGCCACATTCCCACGCGTGCTGACGGTCCGTCGGCCCTACCCCGCCCAGCAGATAAACCGGCTTGCTAAAGCCCTCGATCAAGTCGCGAGCCTTTTCCCAACCCAGCGGCTGGGCGTCCGGATGGCTTTGCGTCGGCAGCACAGGCGAGAGGGTGACGAAATCCACGCCCATCTGCTCGGCCAGACTCAACTCTTCAGCGTCGTGACAGGAGGCTGCCAGCCAGCGATCTTCAGGAAACGGACGGCCCTTGCTGGCGTATTTGCGCAGCTGTTCGCTGGTCAGGTGCCAGCCCGCCGCCGGAAAGTCACCCAGCCATTCCCTCGGCCCTTTGAGCATCAACTGCGCCTTGCCCGCGCACAGCCCGACCGCGTCCACCGCAACGTCACGGTATTTCGGGTCGTACATATTCGGCGCACGCAGCTGAACCAGCTTGATGCCGCCAGCCACCGCCGTGCGTATGCCGCGCAGCAGTTCGGGCGTTTCCAGATCGTCCGGGGTGATCAGGTATTCACCCGGCAAACGCGCAGCGGCCACGATCGGCCGATTGGCCGCCGGAAATTCATACTCGGCCAGTTCCCGCTGCGATACCCAGGCCAGCGGTTGCCCTTCGACACCGTGGGGCTCGCCGGTAAACGACGAGACTTCCCACACGTCCAGCAACACCTGTTTGTCCGGGTAGTCGTGCTTGATCTTGATCAGCGGACGCGCCGCCGTAACGACGATGCCGAGCTCTTCGTGCAGCTCGCGCGACAGCGCGGCCTCGACCGATTCATCCGGTTCAACCTTGCCGCCAGGAAACTCCCACAGACCGCCCTGATGCTGTTTGTCGGCGCGTCGGGCGATGAGGATCTTGCCGTCGGTGCCACGGATAACCGCCGCGGCCACATGGATGCGTTTCACGTTCAACCTTCCTCCAGACCCGCTTTCTGCCAGCGTTTGAACTCAGGCCACTGATAAATCGTTTCGACGTAGGCCGCCGCGTCCGCTGGCAGCTCGACGCGATAGGTACGAAAGCGCACGGCGACCGGTGCGAAGAACGCATCGACGATGCCCGGCGTGCCGAACAGAAAACCTTCGCTCACGCCCGACACCGCGCGGCATTCACGCCACAGCGCAACCATGCGGTCGATGTCTGCCTGAGCTTCGACCGCAATGACTTCCAGCGCCTCGTCCTGACGCAAATCCATCGGCAAGCGCGAGCGCAGTCCGACAAAGCCGCTGTGCATCTGCGCGCACGCCGAGCGGGCCTGAGCGCGGGCGGCGATATCCGCCGGCCACAAGCCTGCATTCGGAAAACGCTCCGCCAGATACTCACAAATCGCCAATGAGTCGACGATGGTGCCGTGCTCGCACTTCAGCGCCGGCACTTTACCGGTCGGCGAATGCTCCAGAATCAGGCGCGTGGTGTCAGCCTGATTCAGGCGAATCACCTGATCGGTGAACGTCTCGCCGGTCAGCGCAAGCGCCAGCCACGGACGCAGCGACCAGGAGGAGTAACGTTTGTCGCCGATGATCAGGCGCAGGCTCATGTCTTGGCTCCGTTGAGACCGGTGGACTCGCTCGTGACTCAGGTGCGGTATTCCGCGTTGATTTTCACGTACTCGTGCGACAGGTCGGTGGTCCAGATGGTTTCGCTGCAATCACCTCGACCCAGCTCGATGCGGATGGTGATTTCTTCCTGTGCCATCACCAGCGAGCCTTGCTCTTCAGTGTAGGTGCTGGCGCGGGCGCCTTTGCTGGCGATGCAGACGTCACCCAGAAACACGTCGATCTTGCTGACGTCCAGGTTCGGCACGCCCGCACGCCCTACGGCCGCCAAGATCCGGCCCCAGTTAGGGTCTGACGCGAACAGCGCGGTTTTGATCAGCGGCGAGTGCGCGACGGTGTAACCGACGTCCAGGCATTCCTGGTGATTGCCGCCGCCGTTGACTTCGACGGTCACGAACTTGGTCGCGCCCTCGCCGTCACGGACGATGGCCTGGGCGACGTCCATGCACACCTCGAAGACGGCTTTTTTCAGCGCTTCAAACAGTGGGCCCTTGGCTTCAGTCACCGCGGGCAGGTCGGCCTGGCCGGTGGCAATCAGCATGCAGCAGTCATTGGTCGACGTGTCGCCGTCGATGGTGATGCGGTTGAACGACTTGTTGGCACCGTCGCGAATCAGGTCCTGCAGCACGCTCGGCGCCACCTTGGCGTCGGTGGCGATGTAGCCCAGCATGGTCGCCATGTTCGGACGAATCATGCCCGCGCCTTTGCTGATGCCGGTCACGGTGACCGTGACGCCATCGAGCACGAACTGACGGCTCGCGCCTTTGGGCAGCGTGTCAGTGGTCATGATGCCGGTGGCCGCTGCGGCCCAGTTGTCGACGGACAAATCATCCAGCGCCGCCTGCAGCGCGCCTTCGATCTTCTCGACGGGCAACGGCTCACCGATCACGCCCGTGGAAAACGGCAGCACGGCGCTGGCGTCCACCCCGGTTATCTCGGCCAGCTTCGCGCAGGTGCGCTCGGCAGCCGCCAGCCCTGGTTCGCCCGTGCCGGCGTTGGCGTTGCCGGTGTTGGTCAGCAAATAACGCACGGTGCCTTGCACGCGCTGCTTGGCGATGATCACCGGCGCCGCGCAAAACGCGTTCAGGGTGAATACGCCCGCGACACTCGAGCCTTCGGCGCAGCGCATGACCACAACATCTTTGCGCCCCGGGCGCTTGATGCCGGCGGAGGCGATGCCAAGTTCAAAACCGGGAACCGGGTGCAGCGTCGGCAAAGGACCAAGACCAACAGCCATGAAGTGCGCTCCTTGAAAGACAGTCACACCGCGCGGCCTCGCCGACACGGCTCGATTGATTGAAAAACGCCGCGACGGCTGAGCCGGTCGCGGCGTGATATTACAGGTCAGCTACAGCTCTTCGCGGTGGGCGAATTAGCTGATCTGGCCGTGACAGTGCTTGAATTTCTTGCCCGAACCACACCAGCACAATTCGTTGCGACCCAGCTTCTGGTCGTTGCGTACCGGCGACAGTGCGGCGGCTGCAGCTACCGCAACGTCCTCGCCCTCTTCGGCGAGCAGGTCCGGCTGGTCCAGGCCCGGCGCTTCGGCGTGCTGGAACTGCATGCGCTGCGCCAACTCCTCGGCTTCGCGACGCAGACGCGCCTCTTCCTCGGCCGGATCTTCGCGGCGAACCTGGACGTGGGACAGCACACGAATGGCGTCGCGCTTGATCGAATCGAGCAGCTCCTGGAACAGGGCAAACGACTCGCGCTTGTATTCCTGCTTCGGGTTCTTCTGGGCGTAGCCGCGCAGGTGAATACCGTGACGCAGGTGATCCATGGTCGACAGGTGGTCTTTCCACAGGTCGTCCAGCACGCGCAGGAGAATCTGCTTCTCGAAGGTGCGCAGCGCCTCGGCACTGGCCTGGTCTTCTTTCTCGTTGTAGGCCGCCAAGATGGCTTCCATCAACTTCGGACGCAGGGTGTCTTCGTTCAGGTGATCGTCTTCGTCGAGCCACTGCTGAATCGGCAGCTTCACGCCGAAATCGCTGTTCAGCGCGGCTTCCAGACCGGCCACGTTCCACTGCTCAGGCAACGACTGCGGCGGGATGTGCGCGGAGATGGTGGCATCGAGGACTTCTTCGCGGAACTCGGCAATGGTGTCACCAATGTTGGTCGCAGCCAGCAGGCTGTTACGCATGTGGTAGATCACTTTGCGCTGTTCGTTGGAAACGTCGTCGAACTCGAGCAGCTGCTTGCGGATGTCGAAGTTGCGGCCTTCGACTTTGCGCTGCGCTTTTTCGATGGCGTTGGTCACCATGCGGTGCTCGATCGCTTCGCCCGACTGCATGCCCAGCGCTTTCATGAAGTTCTTCACCCGATCAGAGGCGAAGATGCGCATCAGGCTGTCTTCCAGCGAAAGATAGAAACGGCTCGAACCGGTGTCACCCTGACGACCGGCACGACCACGCAGCTGGTTGTCGATACGGCGGGATTCGTGACGCTCAGAGGCAATAACGTGCAGGCCGCCCGCCTCGATCACTTGCTGATGGCGCTTCTGCCAGTCGGCCTTGATCTGCGCGATCTGCTCTGGGGTCGGGTCTTCCAGGCTGGCCACTTCAACTTCCCAGTTGCCGCCCAACAGAATGTCGGTACCGCGACCGGCCATGTTGGTGGCGATGGTCAGCGCACCCGGACGACCGGCCTGGGCAATGATCTCGGCTTCTTTTTCGTGGAACTTGGCGTTCAGAACCTTGTGCTCGATGCCTTCCTGCACCAGCAGGCGGGACATGTGCTCCGAGGTTTCGATGGTCGCTGTACCTACCAGCACCGGACGCTGCTCGGCCAGGCAGGCTTTGATGTCGGTGATGATCGCCGCGTACTTCTCTTCGGCGGTCAGGTACACGAGGTCGTTGAAGTCTTTCCGCGCCAACGGCTTGTTCGGCGGAATGACCATCACGGCCAGAGCATAGATCTGGTGGAATTCGAACGCTTCGGTGTCCGCCGTACCGGTCATGCCGGACAGCTTGTTGTAGAGACGGAAGTAGTTCTGGAAGGTGGTAGAGGCCAGGGTCTGGCTCTCGGCCTGAATATTCAGGCCTTCCTTCGCTTCGATGGCCTGGTGCAGGCCTTCGGACAGACGACGACCCGGCATGGTGCGGCCGGTGTGTTCGTCGACCAGCAGGATCTGGCCGTCCTGAACGATGTACTCGACGTTGCGATGGAACAGCTTGTGGGCACGCAGACCGGCATAAACGTGGGTCAGCAGGCCCAGGTTGTGCGCCGAGTACAGGCTCTCGCCTTCAGCCAGCAAACCGACTTCGGTGAGCATCTCTTCGATGAACTGGTGACCGGACTCGTTCAGCTCCACCTGACGGGATTTCTCGTCGATGGAGAAGTGACCCTGCTGGGTGACCTGGCCTTCCACTTCCTCGATGTGCTGCTCGAGCTTGGGGATCAGCTTGTTGATTTCGGTGTAGAGCTTGGAGCTGTCTTCGGCCTGACCGGAGATGATCAGCGGCGTACGGGCTTCGTCGATGAGGATCGAGTCGACTTCGTCGATCACGGCGAAATTCAGCTCACGCTGGAATTTGTCTTCCAGGCTGAAGGCCATGTTGTCGCGCAGGTAGTCGAAACCGAATTCGTTGTTGGTGCCGTAGGTGATGTCGGAGGCGTAGGCGGCGCGCTTCTCTTCCGGCGGCTGGAAAGGCGTGACCACGCCTACGGTCAGACCGAGGAATTCATACAGCGGGCGCATCCAGTTGGCGTCACGACGGGCCAGGTAGTCGTTCACCGTGACTACGTGCACGCCTTTGCCGGACAGTGCGTTGAGGTAGACCGCGAGGGTCGCGACGAGGGTTTTACCCTCACCGGTACGCATCTCGGCGATCATGCCTTCGTGCAGCGTCATGCCGCCGATCAGCTGTACGTCGAAGTGACGCATGCCCATGATGCGTTTACCCGCCTCGCGGCAGACCGCGAAGGCTTCTGGCAAGAGCTGGTCGAGGGTCTCACCTTTGGCTATGCGGGCCTTCAACTCGTCGGTCTTGGCGCGCAGCTGTTCGTCCGAGAGGGCGAGCATTTGCTCTTCGAAGCCGTTGACGACCTGGACCGTCTTGAGCATGCGCTTCACTTCGCGCTCGTTCTTGCTTCCGAAAAGTTTTTTTAACAAAGGTGCAAACATATCGAAAGGATCTTCCACACATAGGGATGGAGGGCGGCCCCGTGAGTCGCCCGAGCAGCCCTCATGGCCGCATGCGAACGAGCATTCTACCCGGAAATGGTGGTGAGGAAAGTGGCGTTATTCCACGATGCTGGCACAGCAGTGTTACGGGGCAGAAGTACAATAGGGTCATTTCCCGTGACTTCAACCCATGGGGGTGAGAAGTTTTATTAATGTTTTTTCATGATCGCGGGGCTTATTTGCACCCTGGACGCCTGACGCAAAGGTGCTTCTACCGATTCTGCTAAGATCACGCCCAGGCAACACAAGGCACCTCATCATGGCATTCCGTCCCCTCCCCGCTCGCGCACCGGCTGTGCTTCTGCGCGAAGCCCGGCCCCTCAAAGCCATCTTCAACCACGCCCAACGCCTCGCGCACTTGCAGCGTCTGCTGGAAAGCCAGCTACAACCCGCCGCGCGCGAGCACTGCCACGTCGCGTCATGGCGCGAAGGCACACTGCTGCTCATCGTCACGGATGGCCACTGGGCCACTCGACTGCGTTATCAACAGAAGCGTTTGCAACGGCAACTGGTTGCGTTCAAGGAATTTGCCAATCTCACCCGGCTGCAACTGAAGGTTCAACCCGCGAGAACCCACCGGACTGAAGCTGGGCATACGCGCGATCTGTCGGTCGCGGCGGCCGAGACCATCACCGCAACAGCGGAAGGCATCACCGACCCGAAACTGCGTGCTGCGCTCGAGCGGCTGGCCGCGCATGCTGTGCCTAAAGAGGCTGGGGAATCATAGTTCGGACGGGGACAGATTAATTTACGGTGAAGCGTTGTAAATAAATCAGTCCCCTTCAAATGTTAGTCCCCTTCAAATGTTGGCAAGTCCAAAAATGCCAGCGCACGCACTGGCCCCTTCCCGGCTAAAGCCGGTCCTACATGAACACCGCGTGCAGCCAGTTGGGCCGGCGGCGCCCTCGTAGGACCGGCTTCAGCCGGGAAGCCTTTGCTCTGCTTTTGATTTTCATACATAAGAAGTCCAGACACCGCCAATCGCGACTTGGGTGCAGGCTGAACGCAGGTCTCGCGCAGTGGGCCGAGCCGCATGGATGCGGCGAGAGCGCCGTCAGGGCATGGATGCCCGTTCGGCGCGAGCCCACGGAGCGAGAACGGAGTGAAGGTATTCCGACGAAGGAGGAACCCAACCAGGAACACGGCCTTTTTGGTTACTTTTTTCTGGGCCGGCAATCCGGGCTGTTGGAAAAAGTGACCCGCCGTAAGGGCGGAACCATAACTCCAGCAAACACAAAAAACGAATATGCCCGCTATCTAATCGACGCTCATAAAAAAAGCCACCCGAAGGTGGCCTGAAAACATCAAAACTAGGAAGAAGAGACTGTTTACACCGCCGCTACAGGGCGCATGTAAGAGATCGGTGCGGTGCTGGCATCTTCGAAGGTCACAACTTCCCAAGCGTCTTCCTGAGCGATCAACGCACGAAGCAAACGATTGTTCAGACCGTGTCCCGACTTGAAGCCCTGATACTCGCCGATCAGACTGTTGCCCAACAGATACAGGTCACCGATGGCATCCAGAATCTTGTGCTTCACGAACTCGTCTTCATAACGAAGACCGTCTTCGTTCAACACGCCGTCCTTGTCCACAACGATCGCGTTTTCAACGCTGCCGCCCAGAGCCAGGTTGTGCTTACGCAGATACTCGATGTCTTTCATGAAACCGAATGTCCGCGCACGGCTCACTTCTTTAACGAACGAAGTGCTGGAAAAATCCACACAAGCCGTTTGCGTGCGGTTCTTGAGATACGGGTGATCGAAATCGATCTCGAACCCGACCTTGAACCCTTCAAACGGTAAGAACTTGGCGGACTTGCCGTCTTCTTCTACGCACACTTCTTTAAGTATGCGGATGAATTTCTTCGGTGCGTCCTGTTCTTCCAGGCCAGCCGATTGAATCAGGAATACGAAGGGACCTGCGCTGCCATCCATGATTGGAACTTCGGAGGCAGAAAGTTCAACGTAGGCGTTATCGATGCCAAGGCCGGCCATGGCCGACAGCAAGTGCTCGACCGTATCGACCTTCACGTCGCCATTGAACAGCGTCGTGGAGAGCGTGGTGTCACCCACATTCAACGCGTGAGCGTTGATCTGGACCACCGGCTCAAGGTCGGTACGGAAAAACACAATGCCAGCGTTCACAGGTGCTGGTTTGAGGGTCAGGTAAACCTTCTCCCCCGAGTGCAGGCCGATACCTGTGGCACGGATAATATTTTTCAGGGTGCGTTGTTTAATCATGGCATTGGCCGCTTCAGCGCGTATCGCGAATTAGTATCAACAAAGGCTGGCGATGATAGCAGACCCCGCCTTTGCTGAACACCAATCACCCTTATACCCCTGATAGAACCCATTAATCAGCCTGACGACGCAGGAACGCTGGAATATCCAGGTAATCCAGATCGTCTTGCGGGTTCATCTTCGCTGCGGCTGTTGCGCCCGCGTGTGCCTGATTGCGCATCACGGTTGGACGGTCCAGATCGCGGTAGTTGACCGAAGGCAACTCCTGGCGTGCGGCGTGCTGCTGCGCAGGTGCGGCTTGAGCGGTCTGCATAGTGTTGTCGATGACCTTCACAGGCTTCTCGATTTTCGCACCCAGGCCGGTGGCAACCACAGTGACGTGCAGCTCGTCGCGCATGTCCGGATCGATAACCGTACCGACCTTGACCATGGCGTGCTCGGAGGCGAACGCTTCGATGATGCTACCCACGTCGGAGTACTCACCCAGAGACAGGTCAGGACCGGCAGTGATGTTGACCAGAATGCCGCGAGCACCTTGCAGGTTCACGTCTTCCAGCAACGGGTTGCGGATGGCCGCTTCAGTGGCTTCACGCGCACGGTTCGGACCGCTGGCGCAGCCGGTGCCCATCATCGCCATGCCCATTTCGGACATCACGGTGCGTACGTCGGCGAAGTCGACGTTGATCATGCCCGGGCGCTTGATGATGTCGGAGATACCGCGAACGGCACCGGCCAGTACATCGTCAGCCTTGGCGAAAGCCGACAGCAGGCTGGCGTCTTTACCGAGGATGGTCAGCAGCTTCTCGTTGGGAATGGTGATCAACGAGTCGACGCTTTCGGACAGCGCGCGGATGCCTTCATCGGCGATCTGCATGCGCTTGCGGCCTTCGAACGGGAACGGACGTGTCACGACCGCAACGGTCAGAATGCCCATTTCCTTGGCCACTTCGGCAATGATCGGAGCCGCACCGGTGCCGGTACCGCCGCCCATGCCGGTGGTGATGAAGACCATGTTGGTGCCTTGCAGCACTTCAGCGATGCGCTCGCGGTCTTCCAGTGCAGCCTGACGGCCGACTTCAGGATTCGCACCCGCGCCCAAGCCTTTGGTCACGCCGGTACCCAGTTGCAGAATGGTACGTGCGCCAATATTTTTCAGTGCCTGAGCATCGGTGTTGGCGCAGATGAACTCGACGCCTTCGATGTTGCTCTTGACCATGTGATTGACTGCGTTGCCGCCGCCACCACCAACGCCGATAACTTTAATTACCGGGCTTTGTGGGATGTTGTCTACGAGCTCGAACATGTTCCCTCTCCTTCAGTTCTCTAGTTTTATGTCGCCTGTTGCCTGCCTACCACTTTTTGAATCTTAGAAATTCCCCTGAACCCAGCGCTTGAGACGCTCTAACACTGGAGCCTTCGGTTCATCGCTATAACTGCTACCGGAGCCGGAAAGGCCGGACAGCGAGATGCCGTCAGACTGCTTTTGCAGTCCGTACAGCAACAGGCCGACGCCGGTTGAGTAGATCGGGTTGCGAACGACGTCCGCGAGCCCTTTGACGCTGTGCGGCACGCCGAGGCGGACCGGCATGTGGAAGATCTCTTCGGCCAGTTCGACCGCGCCTTCCATTTTCGAGGTGCCACCGGTCAGCACGATGCCGGCCGGGATCAAGTCTTCGTAGCCGCTGCGACGCAGTTCGGCCTGAATCAGGGTGAACAGCTCGTCATAGCGCGGCTCGACCACTTCGGCGAGGGCCTGACGGGACAGTTCACGGGGCGGACGGTCGCCGACGCTTGGCACTTTGATGGTCTCACCGGCACCGGCCAGTTTGGCCAGGGCGCAGGCGTAACGGATTTTGATTTCTTCGGCGTACTGGGTCGGTGTACGCAGCGCCATGGCGATGTCGTTGGTGACCTGATCGCCCGCAATCGGGATCACCGCGGTGTGACGGATAGCGCCTTCGGTGAAGATCGCGATGTCGGTGGTGCCGCCGCCGATGTCCACCAGGCACACGCCCAGTTCTTTCTCGTCGTCGGTCAGCACCGAGTAAGCCGAGGCCAGTTGCTCGAGGATGATGTCGTCGACTTCCAGCCCGCAGCGACGGACGCATTTTTCGATGTTCTGCGCCGCGTTCACCGCACAGGTCACCACGTGAACCTTGGCTTCCAGACGCACGCCCGACATGCCCAGTGGCTCGCGAACGCCTTCCTGGTTATCGATGACGTAATCCTGTGGCAGCGTGTGCAGCACACGCTGGTCAGCCGGGATCGCCACGGCCTGGGCAGCGTCGAGCACGCGCTCAAGGTCAGCGGAGCTCACTTCGCGGTCGCGAATCGCCACGATGCCGTGGGAGTTCAGGCTACGGATGTGGTTGCCCGCAACGCCGACGAACGCCGAGTGAATGCGGCAACCGGCCATCAGCTGCGCTTCTTCTACGGCGCGCTGGATCGATTGCACGGTGGATTCGATATTCACCACCACGCCCTTCTTCAGGCCGCGGGACGGGTGAGTGCCGATACCGACGATTTCCAGCGTGCCATCAGCCGCGACTTCGCCTACCAGCGCCACCACCTTGGAGGTGCCGATATCCAATCCGACGATCATTTTGCCGCTTTGCACGTTTGCCATGGGTCCTGCCTCTTATCAATTCTTCGCGACGGCGGGTTTGTCCGTCGTTGGCGCCGCTGCCTGTTCGCGCCAACCAACGGCCAGGCCGTTGTTGTAACGAAGGTCGACGCGCGCAATGTTCGTGATCTGGTCTTTCAGTGTCTTGTCGTAGATGGCGATAAAGCGGCGCATCTTCTCAAGCAGATTGCCTCGTCCCAGCAGCAGCTCCAGGCCTGGGCCTGCAGTGCCTGCGCCGGTGGTCAGAAACCAGCTGCCTCGCTCACGCAGTTCCAGGCGAGCGATGGAGAACCCCAGCGGGCGCAACATCTGGCTCAGGACCTGGTACTGCTGCATCACCTGCTGTTGAGCCCGTTGAGGCCCGAACAACTGCGGAAGGTGTTCGTAGTTGGCCAGCTCACGCGGGGTGAATGCCTGACCCTGGTTGTTCAGCAGGGATTGATCGCCCCAGCGCGCAACCGGTAATTGTTCTTCCAGACGGATCACCACCTGATCCGGCCAGACGCGGCGGACCTCGGCGTGGGCAATCCACGGCATCTGCTCAAGTTCGGTGCGCATGCCGGCCAAATCAATGTTGAAAAAGCTGGTCGCCACGAACGGCGCGATCCGCTGCTGCACGGCTTGCTGACTGATGTAGCTCAGATCGCCCTGCACGTTGATTCGCGAAATCGGCCGGTCGGCGTAAGGCAGCAGGCGCTGGGCGGCTTCGTACGTACCAAAACCAAACACCACCAGCAGCACCGGCCACATAAGGCTGCGCAGGAAACCGAAATTCGGTCGCGGCATGCGCGACGACATGGGCTCCTTGGCAACCATGCGGCTGGCACCCCGCGGCACCGGCTTGTTGCGGCCGGTAGCGGATTGCTGATGACGAACCGTTGCGCCGTGCATGATCTACCCTCGCACCTGGACGCTGTCGGCCAGAATCGCTAACACCAACTGTTGGAAATCGAGCCCGGCCGCACGCGCAGCCATGGGCACAAGGCTGTGATCGGTCATGCCGGGAACGGTGTTGACTTCCAGCAGCCAGAATTTGCCGTCGGCGTCCTGCATGACATCGGTGCGCGCCCAGCCGGCAATGCCGACCGCTTCACAGGCCCGAGCCGTGAGTGCCTTGAGTTCAACTTCTTTGGCTGCATCGAGGCCGCACGGAATCCGGTACTGGGTATCGGAGGCCAGGTATTTGGCGTCGTAGTCGTAAAAACTGTGGGGAGTACCCAGACCGATGGGAGGCAATACCTGCCCACGCAGAGAGGCGATGGTGAACTCCGGACCTTCGATCCATTGTTCGACCAACACTTGCGAATCGTAGGTACGGGCGGCGTTCCAGGCGGCGATCAATTCGTCGACGCCGGTCACCTTGGCCATACCGATACTGGAACCTTCATGGGCGGGTTTGACGATCAAAGGAAAGCCCAGTTCCGTCGCCGCAGAAATACAATCTGCTTCGCTGCTCAGCACGGCGTGGCGCGGCGTCGGCAAGCCGAGACTCTGCCAGACCTGCTTGGTGCGCAGCTTGTCCATCGCCAGCGCCGACGCGAGCACGCCGCTGCCGGTGTAGGGAATTTCCAGGCACTCAAGCAGGCCCTGCATGGTGCCGTCTTCGCCGCCACGACCGTGGAGGACGATGAACGCCCGATCGATTTGTTCACTGACCAGCCGCTGCAGAAAATCCTCGCCCACGTCGATACCGAACGCGTCGACGCCTGCGCTTTGCAGGGCTTCAAGCACTGCGCTGCCGGATTTCAGGGACACCTCCCGCTCCGCGCTCTTGCCGCCAAACAGCACGGCGACGCGACCGAAGCGTTTCGGCTCCAGCGTCGAGAACAGGGCGGACTGCAGGGCGGCTGTCATTTCAGCTTACCTTCGGTTGAGGCCACGATGGCGCCGGTGAAGAGCGGGCTTTTCAGCAGCTGTGGTGCAAGGCCGCCAATGTCGCCGGCGCCCTGGCACAGCAGGATGTCGCCGGCGCGCAGCAGGGGTTTGACCAGCGGGGCGAGTTCGACACCACGCTCGATGTAGATCGGATCAAGCTGACCGCGCTGACGAATGCTGTGGGCCAGCTGACGGCTGTCCGCACCCGGAATCGGTTCTTCACCGGCCGGATAGACTTCCATCAGCAGCAACACATTGGCCTCGTTGAGCACCTGCACGAAGTCGTCGTACAGGTCACGGGTGCGGCTGTAGCGGTGCGGCTGGTAGACCATGACCAGACGACGGTCCGGCCAGCCACCGCGCACGGCGTTGATGACGGCAGCCACTTCACGCGGGTGGTGACCGTAGTCGTCGACCAGCATCACGTTGCCGCCTTCCACCGGCAGTTCGCCGTATACCTGGAAACGACGGCCAACGCCCTGGAAGCCGGACAGCCCCTGAACGATGGCTTCGTCAGAGACGCCCTCGTCAGTGGCGATGGCAATGGTTGCCAGCGAGTTCAGCACGTTGTGCTTGCCCGGCATGTTGACCGAGACATCCAGTGGCTCGCGGTCACGACGCAGCACGGTGAAGTGTGTGTGCATGCCGTCCTGGCGCACGTTGATCGCGCGCACGTCGGCGGCGTCATCGAAGCCGTAGGTCATGATCGGGCGCTTGACCGAAGGCAGGATGTCGCGCACCACCGGATCGTCGATGCAGACCACGGCCAGACCGTAGAACGGCAGGTTGTGCAGGAATTCGACGAAGGTCTTCTTCAGTTTGTTGAAGTCGCCTTCGTAGGTCGCCATGTGGTCGGCGTCGATGTTGGTGACCACGGCCACCAGCGGCTGCAGGTGCAGGAAGCTGGCGTCGCTTTCGTCGGCTTCGGCGATCAGGTAACGGCTGGTGCCGAGCTGCGCGTTGGTACCGGCAGCGTTCAGACGCCCGCCAATCACGAAGGTCGGATCAAGGCCACCCGCCGCGAACACCGAGGCGATCAGGCTGGTGGTCGTGGTTTTGCCGTGGGTACCAGCGACCGCGATACCGTGGCGATAGCGCATCAGCTCAGCCAGCATTTCAGCGCGCGGCACCACAGGAATGCGACGCTCAAGGGCGGTCGCCACTTCTGGGTTGGAGGTGTTCACAGCGCTGGAGACCACCAGCACGTCCGCCGTCGATGCGTTTTCTGCACGATGGCCGATGAAGATCTGCGCGCCAAACGATTCGAGACGCTCGGTGACCGGCGAAGCCTTGAG
Organism: Pseudomonas sp. HP_12; assembly: GCF_055283955.1. Taxonomy (NCBI): domain Bacteria; kingdom Pseudomonadati; phylum Pseudomonadota; class Gammaproteobacteria; order Pseudomonadales; family Pseudomonadaceae; genus Pseudomonas; species Pseudomonas sp. HP_12. The sequence continues at coordinate 254,471 of NZ_JBTOQG010000023.1, read as the reverse complement.
GTCGGAACCGGACACGTCATAGCCCAGGTTCAGCAACACTTCGGCGATACCGCACATGCCCACGCCGCCAATGCCCACGAAGTGGATACGACGGATGCGGCGCATTTCCGGCTGTGGCATGGCGCGTTGATTTTCAACCATGGGCCACCTCCAGGCAGATATCGACGACGGTGTTGGTGGCGTCAGGCTTGGCCAGTTGGCGAGCCGTGACGGCCATGCGGTTCAATTGTTCGGGTTGCATCAAAACCTCTTTCAGGCGAGCGGCCATTTCGGCGGCGCCAGTTGTCGCTTGCGGCATGACGAAGGCAGCGCCCTCGCGAGCCAGATAGTCGGCGTTGCGTGACTGGTGATCGTCGATCGCGTGGGGCAAAGGCACCAGCAACGACGGCAGCCCGGCGGCAGCCAGTTCACTGACGGTCAACGCACCTGCGCGGCAGACCACCAGATCCGCCCAGCCATAGGCTTGTGCCATGTCTTTGATGAAGGGGGCGACCTGCGCCTCGACACCGGCGGCGCGATAACGCTCGGCGGTGACTTCATCGTGATGCTTGCCGGCCTGATGAAACACTTCAGGGCGGATATCGGCAGGCACTTGCGCCAGGGCTTCCGGCAGCAATTTGTTCAGCGGCTCGGCGCCCAGGCTTCCACCCAGCACCAGCAAACGAGGCCGGCGGCCAATCAGCGTCTGGCGCGGCGTTTCGAAGAACAGCTCGGCGCGCACCGGGTTACCGGTGGTGCGACGCTTGGCCGACGCGGCGAAGGTCTGCGGGAACGCTTCACAGACGCGTGCGGCGAACGACGCAAGACTGCGATTGGCCGTGCCCGCTACTGCGTTTTGCTCATGGATGATCAGCGGCACCCCGGCCAGCTTCGCCGCCAGACCGCCAGGGCCTGTCACGTAGCCACCGAAACCGACGACGCAGACCGGCTTCAACTCACCCACGATCTTGCGCGCCTGCAGCAAAGCCTTGATCAACATGAACGGCGCCTTGAGCAGCGACAGCCGGCCCTTGCCGCGCAGACCGGTGACGTTGATCAGGTGCAGCTTCAACCCTGCGGCGGGCACCAGTTCGTTTTCGATCCCACGGGGCGTACCCAGCCAATGCACGGTGTAGCCGCGGGCCTGGAACTCACGGGCGCACGCCAGCGCCGGGAACACGTGTCCGCCGGTGCCGCCCGCCATGATCAAAACGTTACCGGCGGCCATGGGTCGGCTCCTCGGCAAAGTCGCTTTCCTGGAACTCGGCCTCTTCACTGCCCATGTTGTTGCGCGATTCCCACTCGATGCGCAGCAACAGGCCCAAGCTGGCGCAGCAGATGATCAACGAGCTGCCGCCGTAGCTGAGGAACGGCAGGGTCAGACCCTTGGTCGGCAGCAGACCGACGTTCACGCCGATGTTGATCAGGAACTGACCAATCCACAGGAATGCCAGGCCGTAAGCGGTGTACGCAGCGAAGAACTGCTTGGCGCGCTCGGCCCACATGCCGATGTACATAGCCCGGATACTGACGAACACGAACAGCGCGACCGTGGCGAGGGAACCCACAACGCCCAACTCTTCAGCCAGTACCGAGAACACGAAGTCGGTGTGCGCTTCCGGCAGGTAGAACTGCTTCTGCACGCTGTTGCCAAGGCCGACGCCGAACCATTCACCGCGACCGAAGGCGATCAGCGCCTGGGTCAGCTGGTAGCCGGAACCGAACTGATCGGACCACGGGTCGGTGAAGGTAATCAGACGCGCCATCCGGTAAGGCTGCGCCTGAACCAGCACGAACACGGCACCCACTGCCAGCGCGACCATCAAGCTGAAACGGAACAGCCCGACGCCGCCAAGGAACAGCATCGCCGCCGCCGCGCCCATCATCACAACCGTGGCACCGAAGTCCGGCTCCATCAGCAGCAGGCCCGCCATCGGCAGCAGCACGATGAACGGCTTGAAGAAGCCCATCCAGCTCTCGCGCACTTCCTGCTGGCGACGAATCAGGTAACCGGCCAGGAAGATCACCACGAAGACTTTGGCGATTTCCGACGGCTGCACGTTGAACATGCCGAAGCCGATCCAGCGCATCGAACCGTTCACCTCACGCCCGATGCCGGGCACGATCACCGCGATCAACAGACCGAACGCGCCAATCAGCATCAGCCAGCCAAGGCGCTGCCACGTGGCGACCGGCACCATCATGGTCGCGACGCAGGCGATCAGGCCCAGCACCAGATAGATCAGGTGACGGGTCATCATGTACAGCGCGTTGCCCGACTGAACGGCGGCCACTTCCGACGACGCGGAAGTGATCATCACCAGTCCCAGGCCCAGCAACGCGAGGCAGCCGGCGAGCATCGGGAAATCGACGTCAACGCCACGGCCGCTGATGATCGGCGACGGGTACGGCTTGATCACGCCAAAAATCATGACAAGTCCCCCACGGCCCGGGCGAACAGTTGTCCGCGCTCCTCGAAATTCTTGAACATGTCCAGGCTTGCGCAGGCGGGCGACAGCAACACGGCGTCCCCTTCCTGCGCGATATCAGCAGCACGTTGCACGGCTTCTTCCAATGTAGTGACGCGTACCAGAGGCACCGAATCGCCGAAGGTCGCGGCGAGCAAATCCGCATCGCGGCCCAGCAGGACGACGGCGCGGCAATGGGCGGCAACCGGGGCTTGCAGCGGGGTGAAATCCGCGCCCTTGCCATCGCCGCCGGCAATCAGCACCAGCTTGCCGTCGATGTCGGCGCCCAAGCCTTCGATCGCTGCCAGCGCGGCGCCGACGTTGGTCGCTTTGGAGTCGTCGTAGTAGTTCACGCCGTTGAGCTCACGCAGCCATTGGCAGCGATGAACCAGACCGGCAAATGTCTTGAGGCTGGCAAGCATGGCATCGAACGGCAGACCCACCGCATGACCCAGCGCCAGTGCGGCCAAGGCGTTGGCCTGATTGTGGCCACCACGGATTTTCAGCTCGCGGACCGGCATGAGGTTGTCGAACTGAAAGGCCAGGTACTTCTCGCCGTTCTCTTCGCGCAAGCCGAAGCCGTTTCTATCGGGCTTGTTCAAACCAAAGGTCCAGCACGGCACGCCTTCGCCGATCAACGGCCGGGTCAGCGCGTCCTGACGATTCACCACCACTTGGCGCGCGCCGCGGAAGATCCGGTGCTTGGCCAGGTGATAAGCCGGCAGGCCGCTGTAACGGTCCATGTGGTCTTCGCTGATGTTCAGCACGGTCGCCACTTCAGCGCCAAGCTGATCGGTGGTTTCCAGCTGGAAGCTCGACAGCTCCATCACATACAGCTCGACGTCATCGCTGAGCAGGTCCAGCGCCGGGGTACCGAGATTTCCGCCAACCGCCACTCGCTTGCCCGCTGCCGCCGCCATCTCGCCCACCAGCGTGGTGACCGTGCTTTTCGCGTTCGATCCGCTGATGGCCACGATGGGCGCCTTGGCATTGCGAGCGAACAGCTCGATGTCGCCGGACAGCTTCACGCCGCGCATGGCCGCTTGCTGCAGGGCCGGGGTTGCCAGCGCCAGACCGGGGCTGACATACAGCTCATCGGCGCGGCACAGGAATTCAACGTCCAGCTCGCCACAGCGCACTTCGACCTGCGGGTAGTCACGGCGCAAGGTCGCGAGTTCTGGCGGATGCTCCCGCGTATCGGCGACAGCAAACGACACACCCCGGTTCGCCAGAAAGCGAACCAGGGACATGCCGCTCTTGCCGAGGCCGACAACGATGCGGAAGTGGTCAGAAGCGATCAGTGACACTCGTTCTACCTCAGTTTCAACGTGGCAAGGCCGACCAACACCAGAATCACGGTGATGATCCAGAAACGGACGATCACGCGCGGCTCGGGCCAGCCCTTGAGTTCAAAGTGGTGATGGATGGGCGCCATGCGGAAAACGCGGCGGCCGGTCAATTTAAAGGATGCGACCTGAATGACGACTGACAGGGTCTCCATTACGAAGACGCCGCCCATGATGAACAGAACGATTTCCTGACGGACGATGACCGCGATGGTGCCCAAAGCCGCGCCCAGGGCCAGCGCCCCGACATCACCCATGAACACTTGAGCCGGGTAGGTGTTGAACCAGAGGAAACCCAGCCCTGCGCCGATCAGCGCGCCACAGAACACAATCAATTCGCCCGCGCCCGGCACGTAAGGGATCAACAGATATTCCGCGAACTTCACGTTACCCGACAGGTAGCAGAAGATCCCCAGTGCGCCGCCGACCATCACGGTCGGCATGATCGCCAGACCGTCCAGGCCATCCGTGAGGTTCACGGCGTTGCTGGAGCCGACGATCACGAAGTAGGTCAGCACGACGAAGCCAATGCCCAGCGGGATGCTGAAGTCTTTGAGCATCGGGATCAGCAGCGTGGTTTCCACGGGCGATTGCGCAGTCATGTAAAGGAAGATCGCCGCGCCCAGGCCGAACACCGATTGCCAGAAGTATTTCCAGCGGCTCGGCAGCCCGCGCGAGTTCTTCTCGATCACCTTGCGGTAGTCGTCGACCCAGCCGATGGCGCCGAACAGCAGCGTGACGATCAGCACGACCCACACATAGCGGTTGCTCAGATCAGCCCACAACAACGTGGCGATGCCGATTGCAGACAGAATCAGCGCGCCACCCATGGTCGGCGTGCCGGACTTGGACAGGTGCGATTGGGGTCCGTCGTTACGCACGGATTGACCGATCTGCTTGCTCTGCAGGGCGCGGATCATCCACGGGCCCAGGCACAGGGAAAGTGACAGCGCAGTGAGCACGCCAAGGATCCCGCGCAGGGTCAGGTACTGAAAGACCGCGAAGCCTTTGTAGAACTGTTGCAGATACTCGGCCAGCAGCAGCAGCATTAATGTTTCTCCAGGCGTGTTCCGCATAAGGCCGCTACGACGTTTTCCATCGCAGCGCTGCGTGAACCTTTAATCAAAATGGTGGTGTTTTTATCGTGCTCGGCGCCAAGCGCTTCGATCAGCTCGGCCTGAGTTTCAAAATGGCGGGCATCCTGCCCGAAAGCCTTGACCGCATGGGCCATCAGCGGACCGACGGCATACAGCGCGTCGACTTTGCCGACCGCGTATTCGCCGACATCGCGATGGCCCTGCTCCGCCCAGGCGCCCAGCTCGCCGATGTCGCCCAGCACCAGAACCCTGCGGCCCGGAAAACCGGTGAGGATGTCGGTCGCGGCAGCCACGGAAGTGGGGTTGGCGTTGTAAGTGTCATCAATGACGCGCATGCCGTTCGGCGCCAGTTGCGCGACGGTGCGGCCCTTGACCGGCTGTACGTCGTCAAGCCCGGTCACGATGCCCGCGAGCGAAACGCCCAGCGCATGGGCAGCAGCGGCCGCGGCCAACGCATTGGCAACGTTGTGCGTGCCCAGCAGATTCAACTGCACCGGGGCTGAGCCGTTCGGGGTGTTCAACGTGAATGCCGGGCAACCGCGCGCATCAATGCCCAGGTCGCTGGCGTAAAAGTCAGCACGGCTGTTGTCGAGCGCGAAGCTCAACACGTTGCGCGAGCCGGCGCGGGCCACCCAGATATCGAACGCCTTGTCGTCGAGGTTCAATACCGCAACACCGCGAGCGTCCAGGCCTTCGATGATCTCGCCCTTGGCTTCGACGATCTTTTCCGGACCGCCGAACTCGCCCACGTGGGCAGTCCCGGCGTTGGTCAGGACCGAAACATGGGGCTTGGTCAGGCTGACCGTGAAAGCTATCTCGCCCACACGGGACGCGCCCAGTTCGATCACGGCTGCATCGAATTCTGGCGCCAGCTCCAGCAGCGTCAACGGCACGCCGAGTTCGTTGTTCAGGTTGCCGCGGGTCGCCAGCACAGGACCGCGGGTGCGCAGGATGCTCGCCAGCATTTCCTTCACGGTGGTCTTGCCGCTGGAACCGGTGATCGCAGCGACCGGCTTGTCTATGAAGGCATTGCGGTTCATCGCGCCGAGTTGCGCGAGGGCTTTGCGGGTGTCGGTGACGATCAACTGCGGCAGCGAACTGCCCGGGACCTCGCGTTCAACCAACGCGCCGACTGCGCCTTTGGCAGCAACTTGATCGAGATAGTCGTGACCGTCGAAGCGCGGGCCGGTCAGCGCCACGAACAATTGGCCGGGCGTGATTGCGCGGCTGTCGATGCTGACACCGGAAAAACTGCAGTCATGGCCGACACGACGTGCGTCGAGCGGCACCAGCAGTTCGCTGAACGAGAGCGGCTTAAGCATGTGCAGCCTCCCAGGCGTCGAGCGCGTTGGTGGCTTCTTCCAGATCGGAAAACGGCTGACGCTGCCCGTTGATTTCCTGGTAATCCTCATGGCCCTTGCCGGCCAGCACGATCACATCGGCAGCGGACGCCTGGGCGATGATCTGCGCGATCGCCTGACCGCGCCCGGCAACGAAATCGACTGCGTTTGCCGAGACGAACCCAGCACGGATGTCATCGAAAATACGGGCCGGGTCTTCGCTGCGCGGGTTGTCATCGGTGACCAACACTTTGTCGGACAGACGCTCGACCACTTCGGCCATCAGCGGACGCTTGCCGCGATCGCGATCGCCGCCGCAGCCGAACAGGCAGGTCAGTTGACCTTTTGCATGAGGACGCAACGCCGCGAGCACTTTTTCCAACGCGTCAGGGGTGTGGGCGTAATCGACCACCACCAGCGGACGCGAGCCACCGCCCAGCCGCTGCATCCGGCCCGCAGGGCCTTCCAGCGTCGGCAGGACTTTCAAGATGTCGTCCAGCGGGTAATCGAGCCCCATCAACGCGCCGACCGCAGCCAGCACGTTGCTCAGGTTGAAACGGCCCAGCAGCCTGCTGCGCAAGGCATGACTGCCTTGGGGGGTTACCAGGGTCGCGCGCACGCCATCATCATCGAAATGCGCATCGCGGCAGAACAGGTAAGCGCTGCTGTCTTCCAGGCTGTAGGTAATCAGCCGTGAAGGGTGCGGCGCAGCGGCGAGCTGGCGACCAAACCCGTCGTCAAGATTGACCACACGGCAGCGCAGGTCATTCCAGGCGAACAGCTTGGCCTTGGCAGCCGCGTAAGCCTCCATGGTGCCGTGGTAATCGAGATGGTCACGGGACAGGTTGGTCATCACTGCCACGTCGAAAGCCAACGCAGTAACCCGGCCCTGATCCAGCCCGTGGGACGAAACTTCCATGGCAACCGCTTTGGCCCCGGCCCTTTTCAGGTCGTACAGGGTCGATTGCACGGAGATCGGATCCGGCGTGGTGTGGATGCCGCTTTTCAGCTCGCTATAGAAGCCAGTACCCAGTGTGCCGATGATGCCGCAGTGCTGGCCGAGCTTGTCCAACGCCTGTGCGACCAATTGAGTCACGCTGGTTTTGCCGTTGGTGCCAGTCACACCGATCAGGTTCAGGTTGCGGCTCGGGTCGCCATAAAAGCGCCCGGCAATGTCGGACAACTGCGCTGCCAGACCCTTGACCGGAATCATCGGGATATCGGTGATCGGCAGCACCTTGGCGCCTACGACCTCGTAAGCAATGGCCGCCGCGCCGTGGGCGATGGCGTCGGTGATGTGCTCACGGCCGTCAACCTTGAGGCCCGGAATCGCCAGAAACAGATCGCCCGGACGCACTTTGCGGCTGTCCAGGGTCAGTTCGCGAATCAGCAGATCGCGGTTGCACTGCGCAAACAGCTTGCTCAAATTCAAAGACATCAGCCACGTCCTCCCTTGACTGGGGCGGCGGCGGGCACGGCGTTGGCTTGTTGCTCAGGCGGAATCGGCGCGAGGTTGTCCGGGCGCACGTTCATCAAGCGCAGCGTGCCCGACATCACCTTGCTGAAGACTGGAGCGGAAACCAGACCACCGAAGTAACCGCCTTTGCTCGGCTCATCGATGACCACAACAACCGCGTAACGCGGGTTGCTCATCGGGCCGAAGCCGGCGAACAGCGAACGGTAGGAGTTTTCCGCGTAGCCCTTGGTGCCCACGGATGTCTTACGCGCGGTACCGGACTTGCCTGCCACGTGATACGACGGAACGCGCGCACGGTAAACGCCACGCGGGTCTTCGATCACTTGCTGCAACATGCCCTGCACCGTCTTGGCCGTCGCTTCCGGAATGGCCTGAACCGACTCGGCTGGATTATCAGTTTTGAGAATGGTCAGTGGCACGATCCTGCCGTTGTTGGCCAGCGCCGCGTAGGCGTGGACCAACTGCAGCGCCGTCACCGACAGGCCGTAGCCGTACGACAGCGTTGCGGTTTCAGCCTTGCGCCACTCACGGTAGTTCGGCAGGTTGCCGACGCGCTCGCCCGGGAAGCCGAGGCCGGTGTATTGGCCCAGGCCCACACGCTGCATGGCGTGGAAAATCGCTTCGCCACCCACGTCGAACGCGACTTTACTCATGCCGACGTTACTGGAATTGATCAGAATGCCGGTCAGGTCGAGGATCGGGCCTTCGGTTTTGGTCACGTCACGGATGGTGTATTTGCCGATCTGCAACGTGCCCGGGTACACCTCGACCTTGTCGCTCGGCTTCCAGCGGCCGCTTTCCAGTGCGGCGGTCATGGAGATCGGCTTCATGGTCGAACCCGGCTCGAACACGTCGATGATCGCGCGGTTACGCATCGCCGCCGGCACCATGGTGCGACGGTTGTTCGGGTTGTACGTCGGCTGATTGACCATCGCCAGCACTTCGCCGGTTTTCACGTCCATGATCACCAGGCTGCCGGCCTTGGCGTCGTTTTCCTGAATGGCGTTGCGCAGCTCGCGGGTCGCCAGGTATTGCAGGCGCAGATCAATAGACAAAGCCAAGGTCTTGCCGGCCTTGGCGTTTTTCTTCACTTGCAGGTCTTTGATCATCCTGCCGCGCCGATCCTTGATGACCTGCCGCTTGCCGGGGACGCCTGCAAGCCAGTCTTCGTAGGCCAGCTCTACGCCTTCACGGCCGTGATCGTCGAGGTCGGTAAAGCCGACCATGTGCGCGGTGACATCGCCCGCCGGGTAGAAACGGCGGAATTCTTCCTTGCCGTAAACGCCCGGGACTTTCAGATCAAGCACCGACTGACCCTGCTCCGGGGTCAGGCCACGGACCAGATAGATGAATTCTTTGCTTGCCTGTTCGTTGAGGCGATCCGTCAACGCCTTGGGATCCTGCCCCAACGCTTGCGCAAGCTGGACCCATTTGGTCTTGTCGGCCTGCATTTCGGACGGGTTTGCCCAGATGGTGGTGACCGGCGTACTGACGGCCAGCGGCTCACCGTTGCGGTCGGTGATCAGACCACGGTGGGCAGGAATCGAAACGGTGCGAAGGCTGCGCGCATCGCCCTGCTCGATCAGGAAGCGATGGTCGATGACCTGGAGGTCGACGATGCGGTAGCAGATCGCGATGACCATGACCGACAGCAGGCCGACCACGACGCGAAACCGCCACGGGTAGAGCGCCCCTTCGAGTTTCATCATGGCGACACCATCCGGATGTCGGCGGCGTTCGGGATGCGCATTTTCAGCTGATCAGTGGCCAGGGCCTCGATACGGCTGTGGGCAGTCCAGGTGCTCTGCTCAAGAATCAGGCGCCCCCACTCGGCCTGCGCCTTGTCGCGCACGCTGAGTTCACCGTAAAGGGAGTTGAGCAGCTGACGGTTCCAGTGCGCGCTGTACGCCACACCGATCGCTGACACCAGCACGGCGATAAACAGCATCAGCATGAAGAAGCTGCCGCCCGGCAGGGGCTTGAAGAAACCGCGGTTCATCGGAGTTTCTCCGCGACGCGCATGACGGCGCTGCGCGAACGCGGATTGGCGCGGGTTTCATCATCGGACGCGAACTGCGCCTTGCCGATCAGCTTGATACGCGGCTCGAAGGCCTGATGACGGATCGGCAGGTTGCGCGGCAGGTTGTCGGCTTCGCCCTTGACCAGCTTGCGCATGAACAATTTGACGATGCGGTCTTCCAGCGAGTGGAAGCTGATGACCACCAGACGGCCGCCCACTTCAAGGGCGTCCAGCGCAGCGTCAAGGCCGGCTTCCAGATCACCCAGTTCGTTGTTGACGTGAATGCGCAGGCCCTGGAACGCGCGGGTCGCCGGGTTCTTGCCCTTTTCCCACGCCGGGTTGGCGACTTTCAGCACTTCGGCGAGATCGCCGGTGCGCTCGAACGGCTGAGTCTCGCGGCGGGCCACGACAGCACCGGCCATGCGGCGGGAGAAACGCTCTTCGCCGTATTCCTTGAAAACGCGGGCGATCTCTTCGGCGGGCGCAGTGTTGACGAACTCGGCTGCGCTGATGCCGCGGGACGGGTCCATGCGCATGTCGAGGGGGCCATCGTTCATGAAGCTGAAGCCGCGCTCGGGGTCGTCCAGTTGTGGCGACGACACACCGAGATCCAGCAGAATGCCGCTGACCTTGCCCGCCAACCCGCGTTCTTGAGCTTCGGCGCCCAATTCAGCAAAGCTGCGCTGCACAATGACAAAGCGGCCGTCTTCGGCCGCCAGCGTTTGCCCGGTGGCAATCGCTTGGGGATCTTTATCGAATCCGAGAAGCCGACCCTCCGGCCCCAGGTTCTGCAATATAAGGCGGCTGTGTCCGCCACGACCGAACGTGCCATCCAGATAGCAGCCATCGGCGCGCACCGCGAGAGCCTCGACGGCTTCTTCGAGCAGTACGGTGATGTGGGTAAAGCCGCTATTCGTAGTCACAGGATCAAATCACGCAGTTCATCGGGCATCGCACCCGGTTTTTGAATGGCCGCAAGGTCCGCATCAGCAAGTGCGTTCCAGGCGTCCTCATCCCACAGTTGAAACTTGTTGAGCTGGCCTACCAGCATCACTCGCTTATCGAGCTTGGCGTATTCACGCAAACGTGGCGGCACCAGGAAACGCCCGCTGCCGTCCAACTCCAGATCAACCGCATTACCGATCAACAGCCGCTGCAGGCGACGGTTTTCTTCACGGAACGTGGCGAGCTCGCGCAGCTTGGCCTCAATCAACTCCCACTCGGGAAGCGGATAGATGCACAAGCACGGGTCGACGGTATCAATGGTGACAATCATCTGGCCGGCGCTACGCGAATCCAACTCGTCACGGTACCGGCTCGGCATAGCGAGACGGCCCTTTGCGTCGAGATTGATTGCGTTTGCACCACGGAACACAGGCGCGATCTCCAAATATTATCTTTTTGCGGTCAAAAAACCCACTTCACGCCACTTTCCGCCACTTGCGCACACTATAGGAATGCGCCCACCACACCGTCAAGGCGACTTCACGAGGAAAACCCTTACAGGACGGATATTTAGGAGCACTTACGCAGGAGATGTAGCGGATTTCAGACCGGTCCTACGGATATTTCCGAGGATGAACAAACAGATGAGGTCTGAAGTTAAAGTGATTTGTGAGGTTTAAGATTTTTTTGGTATTACGGAAGGGGATGAATCGTACAAACGAGGGGAAGAAAAGGAGGTGGAGAGTCGATCTGTAAGCCGGGTTCTGTCGAGGACAGTCATTCCTCTACGATGGCCATCACTGGACATCTTTAGCAACCTACCCGGTTCCAGCGCGGGCCACGCCTTGGAACCCTATTTGGTCTTGCTCCGAGTGGGGTTTACCTAGCCACGAACTGTTGCCAGACGTGCGGTGCGCTCTTACCGCACCTTTTCACCCTTACCGGCACCGAAATGCTTAGGCGGTTATTTTCTGTGGCACTTTCCGTAGGCTCACGCCCCCCAGGCGTTACCTGGCACTCCGCCCTATGGAGCCCGGACTTTCCTCCCCCCTCCATTGCAGAACAATGAAAGGCAGCGACTGTCCAATCGACTCTCCGCCGCCAAGGTTAATGGGAGGGCGGCTCAAGAACAAGCTTTAATCGGCTCTCGCGCCATTTGCAGAGCTGCCCGCGACATCCCGTCACACGCCTTTCTGTTTATCCAGCGCCACCTGATAGAGCAGGTTCTTGCGTACACCGGTGATCTCTGCTGCCAGTGCGGCGGCACGCTTTAGGGGCATTTCCTCCAGCAGCAGATCCAGCACCCGCCGCGCTTCGGCGCCAATCACATCTTCGCCTTCAGGCTCGCTGCAGCCCGCCACAAGCACCACGCACTCGCCGCGCTGCTGATTACTGTCGCCCTCAACAAAGGCACGAAGCTCGGACAGCGGCAGCCCCTTGAGGGTTTCGAACGTTTTGGTTAATTCGCGGCCGAGCACCGCGGGACGGTCCGGGCCGAAGACCGCTTCCATGTCCTGAAGGCATTCGAGAATGCGGTGGGGCGCTTCATAGAAGATAAGCGTGCGCGGTTCTTCCTTGACGAGTTCGAGCCGCGCCTTTCGACCCACCGACTTGGCCGGCAAGAAGCCTTCGAAGATGAAGCGGTCCGAGGGCAACCCCGCCGCAGAGAGCGCCGCGATCAAGGCGCAGGCGCCAGGGACCGGGATCACTTGAATACCGGCTGCCCGGGCCTGACGCACCAGATGGTAACCGGGGTCGGAAATCAGCGGCGTGCCGGCATCGGAAATCAACGCAACGTTATCGCCGGCCAGCAGGCGCGTGATGAAGCGGCTCCCCTCCTCGCGCTCATTGTGCTCATGACAGGCCGCCAATGGCGTCGGAATGCCGAAGTGCTGCATCAGTCGTAACGAGTGGCGGGTATCTTCTGCGGCAATCAGCGAAACATCGCGCAGCACCTTCAAGGCGCGGGCACTGATGTCATCCAGGTTGCCGATCGGCGTGGCCACCACATAAAGCGCGCCTGTAGTGGAATTCGAAGCACCCGGAGCAGTCAAAGCGCACACCTCATGTTGTGTAAAAGCCTGCATTGTACAGGCTGCGGCCGACAAAACAGGACGTCGCACCCCGTGAGTCCAGAAAAGCAGCTCGAACACCCGCAACATGGCAGCGACTCCGCGACAGTCCGACTCACGTCAACTGACGCGCCCGGAGACGATCAATATCGCCGCTTTAACGCCTTCAACGTCGCGCCCCGGCCAGTGCTTGGGTACACTTCCACGCTAATTTGCTCGAGTATCAGGAACATACACATGATCGCTTGCCTGCGGCTGTTCTCTGCCCTCTGCCTCGCTGCCCTTCTGGCTGCCTGTGCCGGTTCGCCCTCCTCCAGCCTTGGCGAATTGCCTCGCTCCCCCGATGCCAGCATCGAACAACTGCTCGAACAGGCCGCTGCGGCAAAATCGCCTGATCAGGCAGCGTTGCTGAAACTCACGGCGGCCGACCTGGCAGCGCGCCAGAACAACCCGAGCCGCGCTGCGAGCATTCTCGAGCAGGTCCAGATGGATCAGCTCAAGACCGACAAGCAAATCTACGCCAACACCTTGTCTGCCGAACTGGCATTGGGTCGCAGCCAGCCGAAAGCTGCGCTGACCGCCCTCAACCACCCGAGCATGCAGCATCTGGGCGAGATGCCGGTTGACCTGCAGACCCGCACCCACACCGTTCGCGCCCGGGCTTTCGAAGCAGATGGTCAGACCCTCGCTGCTGCGAGCGAGCGTGTGTTCATGGGCCCGTTGCTGCAAGGCGACGCCCTGAACGCCAATAACGACGCCATCTGGACGCTGGTTGCTGCGCTGCCACCCGAGCAGTTGCAAAGCTCGGCCAACGATGACATGGGCGGCTGGCTGAGCCTGGCCCGCGCGGTCAAAGGCGCCGGCACGTTGGAACAGCAACAGGCGGCCATCGACAACTGGAAGGCGCAGAATCCGCAACACCCGGCTGCGCGCCAGCTGCCGACTGCCCTCGCGCAACTGCGTGACCTGAAGAGCCAGCCGTTGACCAAGATTGCGCTGCTGCTGCCGCAAGACGGTCCGCTCGCCTCGGTCTCCCGCGCCCTGCGTGACGGCTTCATGGCCGCGAACTACCAAGCGCAGCAGGCTGGGGAGAAGCCACCTGCGATCGAAGTATTCGACAGCTCCCGCGTGACCTCGATGGACGCCTTTTATGCGCAAGCCAAGGCCGCAGGCGTGCAACTGGTAGTGGGTCCGCTGGAAAAGCCACTGGTTAAACAGCTGAGCGCTCGCCCTCAACTGCCGATCACTACGCTGGCGCTGAACTACAGCGATTCCGGCACTCAGGGCCCTGCCGAGCTGTTCCAGTTCGGTCTGGCAGCGGAAGACGAAGCCCGCGAAGTGGCCCGCCGTGCCTGGGCCGATGGCAAGCGCAGTGCGGTTGCCATGGTGCCGAAGGGCGAATGGGGTGATCGCGTGCTGGAGGCCTTCCGTCAAAGCTGGCAGGCCAAAGGCGGCACCTTGCTGGGTGCTGAGCGCATCGACCAGCCGGTCGCACTCGCTCAACAGGTGGCCGATCTGTTCCAGTTGCGCAACAGCGAAGGTCGCGCCCAGCGCGTGCAAGGCGCCACTGGCACGCAGATGGCTGCTCAGCCTTCCCGTCGCCAGGACGTGGACTTCATGTTCCTCGCTGCAACGCCTCAACAGGCTCAGCAGATCAAGCCGACCATGGTCTTCCAGTACGCTGGCGATGTTCCGGTCTATGCCACTTCGCACCTGTTCACCAACAGCGGCGACCCGGCGATGTACAACGACCTGAACGGCGTGCGCTTCTGCGAAACCCCGTGGCTGCTGAACGCCAACGACCCACTGCGCCAGCAAGTGACAGCGCAATGGCCGCAAGCCTCCGGTAGCCTTGGCCGTCTCTACGCCATGGGCATCGACGCGTATCGTCTGGCGCCACGACTGACGCAGTTGAAAACGCTGCCTGAAAGCCGCATCGACGGCCTGTCCGGCAGCCTGGCGATCGGCCAGGGCCAACGCATCGAGCGTCAACTGCCATGGGCAGAGTTCGTAGACGGTAAGGTCCAGCGCCTGCCGGACACCGCGCCTTGACCTCAGGCACGACCCGTCAAACCGCAGGGCGCGAGGCCGAAGCCTACGCCCTGCGTCACCTGCAACAGCATGGATTGCGGCTGATTACCCGCAACTGGTCATGCAAACGCGGCGAGCTTGATCTGGTCATGCTCGACGGCGATACAGTAGTATTCGTCGAAGTTCGGTATCGTCGCCACGCCGGCTGGGGTGGTCCGCTGGAAAGCGTCGATTTTCGCAAGCAGGAAAAGCTCACGCTGGCAGCTCAGTCCTTTCTGCAAAGCGAGGTGCGCTGGGCCGATTCGCCGTGCCGCTTCGACGTCGTCGCGATCAATGGCGCTCCCGGCACATCACCCGCGCTTAACTGGCTGACCAACGCTTTCGATTGCTGAAAACGCGATGATTCCGTGGGATTGCAGCGTAAGATCGGCCGCCTTCCCGGCTAAAGCCGGTCCTACTGCACCAACCCAACGAACCACACTGGCTCTTTTGCTCTTTGCTTTGCGGGCTGCACAGTTTTGTGCCGGGACGCCGATGACTTATCGGACGCCGCCCCGACCAGCCGCCCCTATTAAGGTTTTCATAGATGGACATGCAATCCCGAATTCGCCAGCTTTTTCAGGCCAGCATCGACACCAAGCAACAGGCGATGGATGTTGTTGCACCCCACATCGAGCAAGCCAGCCAAGTGATGGTCAACGCCCTGCTCAACGAGGGCAAGATGCTCGCTTGCGGTAATGGCGGTTCGGCTGGCGATGCCCAGCACTTTTCCTCGGAGCTGCTTAACCGCTTCGAACGCGAGCGACCGAGCCTGCCCGCCATAGCGCTGACCACTGACACCTCCACCATCACCTCCATCGCCAACGACTACAGCTACAACGAAATCTTTTCCAAACAGATTCGTGCGCTGGGTCAGCCGGGCGATGTGCTGCTGGCGATTTCCACCAGCGGCAATTCGGCGAACATTATTCAGGCCATCCAGGCCGCACATGATCGTGAAATGATTGTCGTAGCCTTGACCGGCCGCGATGGCGGCGACGTTGCGTCGTTGCTGTTGCCGGAGGACGTTGAAATCCGCGTCCCGGCGAAAGTCACCGCACGTATTCAGGAAGTCCACCTGCTGGCGATCCACTGCCTTTGCGACTTGATCGACAGCCAACTGTTCGGGAGTGAAGAATGATATCCAAACGTCTTAGCCTGCTGGCCCTGACGCTCTGCCTGGGCATCAGCGGATGCAGCTCGGTGATCAACGCCAGCCGTGAAGCGCCGATCGATGACGATCGCGGTACACGCACCTTCGGCAGCAAGATCGACGACTCGCTGATCGAGACCAAGGTCGCGGTCAACATCGCCAAGGCCAGCCCTGATCTGGACAACGCATCGCACATCGTCGTGACCAGCTTCAACGGCATCGTCCTGTTGGCCGGCCAGACCCCGCGCGCCGACCTCAAACAACTGGCCGAGCAAACCGCCAGCCAGGTGCAGAAGGTCAAGAAGGTCAACAACGAGCTGCAGGTCACCGGCCCGTCCTCGATGCTGGCGCGCAGCAATGACGCCTGGCTGACGAGCAAGATCAAAACCGAGATGCTCACCGACAGCGCCATCCCGGGCTCGCGCATCAAAGTCGTGACTGAAAACGGCATCGTCTACCTGCTGGGCCTGCTGACCCAGGCCGAAGCCACCCGCGCCACCAACCTGGTGCAAGGCGTCGGCGGCGTGCAGAAGATCGTGAAGCTGTTTGAGTACATCGACTGACGGTGTGGCAGATTTGCCGAAGGTTTTTAAGCCCTCCACGTGAGGGCTTTTTATTGCAGCGCTTTTGGTCCAGTGCCAGCAGCATTTAACGAGAAGTGGGTCTACATCGATGGTAGCCCTGGCAGACTGGCCAGAGCCGCTTCAGCCTCCAGACGCGTTCGCTACTCACCCGGATGGCAAGCAAATAGAACCGGCGCAGACGCGAGCTGGCAAATGTCCAGAAACAAAAACCCCGACTCGAGGCCGGGGTGGGTGTTTCGTGGTCTTTGCAAAAAGTCTTAAGCTTTCGCCCATTGGAGCTCATTGCCAACCTGGAGAGTGATGCTATGGGTGGGTGACATCTATGTCAACCCACATTCTTACAGGCGCCTCGCTGAAAGGAAGCCGAGCATGCCGCACACCGTCCAGTACAGACCCGTGCTGATTGATCAAATCATCAGCTCTCACCGAATCTCCAGCTACGCCAAAGTTTTCTCCGTCAGCAATGACGTAGAGCTGGTTGGCGCTTACCTATGGAATTCCCATGTCTGCGCTTCCCTCTACCCCCTACTCAGTGCAGCTGAAGTCACGCTGAGGAATGCGATTGACTCTGCGCTCACGGCTGACATCGGTAAATTCTGGTGGAAAAAAGGCAAACTTCGCTACAGAAGCTATACCGCAGGAGTCGTAAAAACTCCGCAGCCTGTTGAATATTTGACCAATAATTTCCAGTCAGCCTTCAAGATCGCCAGAAGGGAAAAAGGGAAACGACCGGGCAGCGGTGGCGCTCCCGATCACCAAGAGATCGTTTCACAAGCCGATTTTTCCACGTGGGAATTCGTCCTTGATAATGAATTCATGGGCAACAATCTCATTTGGCCGAAGAATCTGGGACAAGTGTTTAGAGGCACATGGCCTACGAGTGCGAGCATGCTTCAGGTGTGCAAAAACCGCGTTTCGCTTGTTCGCAACTTTCGTAACCGAGTGTTCCACCATGAGCCGGCCTGGAAGCGCTTCGGCGTTACGGACGAGCAGCAAGCAGTGGCTCATTTACATGAAAAAATCGACAAAATTGTCGAGCTGATTTCATGGATTTCGCCAGAGAAAATTGATCTGCTAGAGAAA
This sequence comes from Pseudomonas sp. HP_12, assembly GCF_055283955.1. Taxonomy (NCBI): domain Bacteria; kingdom Pseudomonadati; phylum Pseudomonadota; class Gammaproteobacteria; order Pseudomonadales; family Pseudomonadaceae; genus Pseudomonas; species Pseudomonas sp. HP_12. The sequence goes on along the minus strand of NZ_JBTOQG010000023.1, from coordinate 236,837 downwards.
AGCGGCGTGATCCGAACTGCATATCGGGCGTGCTCGGTGGCCGAAATTGAACGGTTAAAATATCGGTCGAAGACGAGCGCGATCAACAGCATGACTAAACTCATCAAAGTTGCTGAAGCTGCCAGCGTCAGCAACGAGGTCATCAAAATTGAAATCTACGGAAAGCGCAAAGTGACATACACGATTCAGCGAACCTGAACCAGGCTTGGATGGGCAACCGCCAGTCGGCACACACAAAAAAGGCGATCCCTCGGGATCGCCTTTTTCGTTGCTGCAGAAGCGACTTACTTGACCACTTTCAGACTCGGCCGGCCCGTAGGGCGTGGTGGCTCGTCGTTCGGTGGCGGCATGTCGTCTTCGACGTCCAGATCTTCGTCTTCATCCACAGCAGGCTCCAGGTCGAAGACCATGCCCTGCCCGTTCTCGCGGGCATAAATGCCCATGATCGCGGCAATAGGCACGTACAGGCTGTGGGGAACGCCGCCGAAGCGGCCTTCGAAACTCACCGCGTCGTTGTCCATGTGCAAATGGCGCACGGCGCTCGGCGAGATGTTCAGAACGATCTGCCCGTCATTGGCGAAGCCTTGCGGGACTTGCACCGCTGGGTAATCGGGATTGACGAGTACGTGCGGTGTGCAATCGTTATCGACGATCCACTCATACAGCGCGCGGATCAGATAAGGGCGACTGGAGTTCATCAAACGGCTCCTAAGGCCTTAGCGCATGTCGCGTTCGACACCAGACAGACTTGCCTGAAATGCCTCACGCGCAAATTGGCGCTCCATGTAGTCAAGCAGCGGCTTGGCGGGCCGCGGCAATTCGATACCCAGAATCGGCAGGCGCCAGAGTATGGGCAATAGACAGCAGTCGACCAGACTTTGCTCGTCGCTCAGGAAAAAAGGCTTATCCGCGAACAACGGCGATACGCCGGTCAGACTTTCGCGCAGCTCCTTGCGCGCCTGAACACGTGCGGCTTCTTTGCTGCGCGGGTCCAGAATCAGATCCACCAGACCGCACCAGTCGCGCTGAATCCTGTGGATCAGCAAGCGGCTGTTGGCACGCGCCACCGGATAGACCGGGAGCAGCGGCGGATGGGGATAACGCTCGTCCAGGTATTCCATTACCACCGTCGACTCGTACAACGCCAGGTCACGATCAACCAGGGTCGGCACGCTGCCGTACGGATTCACCTCGATCAATTTGGGCGGATGACGGCCCTCGACAACTTCAATGATCTCGGCGCTGACACCTTTCTCGGCGAGCACAATGCGCACGCGATGGGAATAGTGGTCGGCGGGGTCGGAGTAACAGGCCAACCGATTGGTCACGCCCATGGCGGTCCTCCTCGCTTGTAGATATTCAAAAAGCAGAAATACGGATGCGCCGCGAGGGCGCTTTCGGCGACGTCCACGATGATCGGGTGTTCAACGCGGGCGACAAGATAGCTCATTTACTCAAGGTAGATTCTGCAATCTTCAGCCCGCCACTATACCCGCTCTGCCTCCATTACCTGAAACAGCGCAGCAGCAGGTGGCCGAGACACGCGAATCAGACGCCTGCTCAACGGATGTCTTTCCAGAATTCCCGCTTGAGCAGCCAGGCCAGGATGAACAACACGGCCAGGTAAAGCAGTACGTAGGTGCCGATGCGCTGATGCTGCAGCTTGTCCGGATTGGCCGAATAGGCGAGGAAGGTGACGAGGTTCTTCACCTTCTCGTCGAACTGCGCGTTGGTCAGCGTGCCGGTGTTGGGCACGATGATCAGTTGATCGCAGGCTTCGTGATTCAGGGGCGTGTCGGTGTGTTTTTCCCCGTCTTCGACGCGCTGAACCTCTTTGCAACCGAGCCTCTGACGCCCCTGAAGCCCTTCCAGCACGTTGGGCATGGCCACGTTGGGGAAAACGGTGTTGTTCACGCCCCAGGGCCGCGTCGGGTCCTCGTAGAACGAACGCAGATAGCCATAGAGCCAGTCAGTTCCGCGAACGCGGGCGACAAGGGTCAGATCGGGAGGTGCTGCGCCAAACCAGGTTTTCGCATCCGCCGGCTGCATGCCGATGGTCATGTGATCGCCGATCTTCGCTCCGGCAGGCGCCAGCTTTTCCAGCATGCGCTCGTGGGAAATGCCTAAATCGTCCGCGACGCGTTCATAGCGCTGGAATTTGGCGCTGTGGCAACCCATGCAGTAATCAACGAACGTCCGCGCGCCATCCTGCAGGGCGGACTTGTCGGACACATCGATATCAACGCTCTCAAGGCCCGCGCCATGCTCATCCGCGAACGACAGCGCCGGCAACATGGCCATGAGCAAGACAACGAGCAGGGTTTTCATCAGCCGGTCACCCTGTCCGGTACCGGCTTCGTCCGCTCCATGCGCGTGTAGAACGGCATCAGGATGAAGTTGGCGAAATACGTGAAGGTGCAGACTTGTGCCAGCAATGCGCGCCCGGGACTCGGCGGAAGAACGCCCAGCACCCCGAGCGTCACGAAGCACACGCAAAACACCGTTAGCCCCGCGCGGCTCAGCCAGCCTTTGTAGCGCATCGATTTGACCGGGCTGCGGTCAAGCCACGGCAGCACGAACAGCACCGCGATCGCCGCGCCCATGGTCATGACGCCGAGAAGCTTGTCCGGGATGGCGCGCAAGATCGCGTAGAAGGGCGTGAAGTACCAGACCGGCGCAATGTGCTCCGGGGTCTTGAGTGGGTTCGCTGGCTCGAAGTTGGGCTGCTCGAGAAAGTAACCCCCCATCTCCGGGAAGAAAAATACCACCGAGCAAAAGATAAACAGAAACACCACGACGCCGAGCAGATCCTTGACCGTGTAGTACGGGTGGAAGGGAATGCCATCCAGCGGGTTGCCGTTCTCGTCCTTGTACTTGTTGATGTCGACGCCGTCGGGGTTATTCGAGCCCACTTCATGCAGCGCCAGAATATGCAGCACCACAAGCCCGAGGATCACGATTGGCAGCGCCACGACATGCAGCGCGAAGAAGCGGTTGAGGGTGATCCCGGAGACCAGATAATCGCCGCGGATCCACTGTGCGAGGTCGTTGCCGATCAACGGAATGGCGCCGAACAGGGAAATGATCACCTGCGCCCCCCAGTACGACATCTGCCCCCATGGCAGGAGGTAGCCTGTGAACGCCTCGGCCATCAGCGCCAGATAAATCAGCATGCCGAAGATCCAGACCAACTCCCGCGGCTTCTGATAAGAGCCGTACAGCAGGCCGCGAAACATGTGCAGGTAGATGACGATGAAGAACGCTGACGCGCCGGTCGAATGCAACAGCCGCAGGATCGAGCCGTATTCGACGTCGCGCATGATGGACTCGACCGAGGCAAAGGCGCCCTCTGCCGTGGGCGTGTAATTCATCGTCAGCCAGATGCCCGTGAGGATCTGGTTGACCAACACCAGCAATGCCAGCGCGCCGAATATATAGAAAAAATTCAGGTTTCTGGGCACGTAGTACTTGCTGAGGTGGTTTTCCCACATTGAGGTCACGGGCAAGCGCGCATTGATCCAGTCCATGAGCCTGCTCATCACGCTTCCTCCTGATCCACGCCAATGACGATGATTGAGTCCGACTCGTAGGAATGCGGCGGCACTGGCAAATTCAGCGGTGCAGGCTGTGCCTTGTACACGCGGCCAGCCAAATCGTAACGGGAGCCGTGGCAGGGACAGAAATATCCGCCGCCCCAGTCCTTGCCCAGGTCAGCGGGGGCGACTTCGGGGCGAAACGTCGGTGAGCAGCCGAGATGGGTACAGATGCCGACCAACAGCAGGATTTCCGGGCGGATGGAACGGACCACCGGATCGACGTAGCCAGGCTGGGCGGAGGCCTTTGACTCGGGGTCGGAGAGCTTGCCGGTAAGCTGGCCCAGACGGGAAAGGATCTCGGGCGTACGACGGACAATGAACACCGGCTGCCCGCGCCATTCGGCGATCATCTGCTGGCCGGGCTCAATCTTGCTGATATTGACTTTGACAGGCGCTCCCGCAGCCCTGGCCCTGGCGCTCGGGAACCATGAGCCCACGAACGGCATGGCGGCGCCGACCGCGCCTGCTGCGCCCACCACAGACGTGGCCGTCACAAGGAAGCGACGCCGGCCCGTGTTTACGCCGTCATTGCCCATGGCGCCCTCTCCCGTCAGCATCCGAGATCTCCTTGACCAGGCCCTCGGAATCAATAAAAGACAGCCATAAAAAAACGCCCAGCTTCGTATAGAAACTGAGCGTTCTTTTTGAACGGAAGCGAATTAACGCTTCGAGTACTGCGGACGCTTACGCGCTTTACGCAGACCGACTTTCTTACGTTCAACTTCGCGAGCATCGCGAGTGACGAAGCCTGCTTTGCGCAGAGCGCCGCGCAGGGTTTCGTCGTACTGCATCAGAGCGCGGGTGATACCGTGGCGGATTGCGCCAGCTTGACCACTCACACCACCGCCGATGACAGTGACGTAGATGTCGAATTTCTCGACAGTCTGAGTCAGTTCCAGCGGCTGACGAACTACCATGCGGGCAGTTTCGCGACCGAAGAACGAGTCCAGGGAACGGTTGTTGATGGAGATGTTACCGGTGCCCGGACGCAGGAAAACGCGAGCGGTTGCGGTCTTGCGACGGCCAGTGCCGTAATTTTGAGTCGCCGACATAATGAACTATTCCGTTAAAACTTCAGTTCTTGGGGCTGCTGAGCAGTATGAGGGTGTGCAGCGCCCGCATAGACTTTCAGCTTACGATACATGTCGCGACCCAGCGGGTTCTTAGGCAGCATGCCTTTGACCGCGGTCTCGATCACGCGCTCAGGAGCTTTGGCGATCAGCTTTTCAAAGTTGATCGACTTGATCCCGCCCGGGAAACCGGAGTGAGAGTAGTAGATCTTGTCGGTGGTCTTGGCACCGGTCACACGGATCTGCTCGGCATTGATCACGACGATGTAGTCGCCAGTGTCAACGTGCGGAGTGTATTCCGGCTTGTGCTTGCCACGCAGACGGCTCGCGATTTCAGTGGCCAGACGACCCAGGGTCTGACCAGCAGCGTCGACGACGAACCAGTCGCGCTTTACTGTTTCCGGTTTAGCGGTAAAAGTTTTCATTCTTTATAGCCTCAAAGGCCGCCCTGAAAAATAGACGGCGGAGCATACTCATTAGTACGGTCTTTGACAAGTCAAAGGCCGCCGGGCACGAACGCTATAGGGGGCTCGGGTCAGCGCGTTCGATCGCAGCGGTTTCTTTTGGCGCGGGGCATCACTCCAGCGACAAAGAGGAGCGGAATTATGCAGATTGCGAAAAAAATTTCAACCTGCTTTTATGGCTCTTTTAAACAGGAGAGCCAAATGGACTACCGCCAACTGGGCAGAACCGACCTCAATGTCAGCGCAATCTGCCTCGGCACCATGACTTGGGGCGAGCAGAACAGCCAGTCCGAGGCCTTCGCGCAGATCGAACGGGCCAAGGCCGCCGGCATCAATTTCATCGACACCGCCGAGATGTATCCGGTGCCGCCGAAGAAAGAAACCTATGCCAGCACCGAGACCATCATCGGCAACTGGTTCAAGCAGAGCGGCGACCGCGCTGACTGGATCCTCGCCAGCAAGATCGCCGGTCCCGGCAACGGCATTGATTACATTCGTGACGGCCAGCTGAAATTCAACCGCGATCACATCGTCGCGGCGCTGGATGCGAGCTTGAAACGCTTGCAGACCGATTACCTCGATCTGTATCAATTGCACTGGCCTGAGCGCAGCACCAACTTCTTCGGCAAGCTCGGTTACAACCACAGCGAGGAGCACTTCACCCCGCTGCTGGAAGTGCTCGAAGCGCTGGACGAGCAGGTCAAGGCCGGCAAGATCCGCCACGTCGGTCTGTCCAACGAAACGCCTTGGGGCACCATGAAGTTTCTTGCCGAGTCCGACACCCATGGTCTAACGCGCCCGGTGTCGATTCAGAACCCCTACAACCTGCTCAACCGCAGCTTCGAAGTGGGTCTGGCGGAAGTGGCGATTCGCGAGCAATGCGGCCTGCTGGCCTATTCGCCCATGGCCTTCGGGATGTTGTCTGGCAAATACGCCGACGGCGCCCGTCCTGCCAAGGGCCGTCTGAGCCTGTACAGCCGCTTCACGCGCTATTTCAATCCGCAATCGGAAGCGGCCTGCGCGCGCTACGTTGCGCTGGCTCGCGAGCACGGTCTTGATCCGGCTCAAATGGCCCTGGCGTTCGTGACCGGGCGCAGCTTCGTCACCAGCAACATCATCGGTGCAACGACGCTGGAGCAGCTGGAAAGCAACCTGGCGAGCGCGGAACTGGTGCTGTCGGATGAAGTGCTGGCGGGCATTGACGCGATTCACAAGGATCAACCGAATCCTGCGCCTTGATCGGTGATTGCGTGATCGCTGATTGACTGTGGAACCGCAGAGGGTCTTTACAGGGCCCCTCTGGGGTTCCGCAAAGGATTACAGAGACCGGGCGATGATCTCTTTCATGATTTCGTTGGTCCCGGCATAAATCCGCTGCACCCGCGCATCGGCCCACGCCCGGGCGATCGGGTACTCCCACATGAAGCCGTAGCCGCCATGCAGCTGCACGCATTCATCCAAAACCTTGCATTGCAGATCAGTTGACCAGTATTTCGCCATGGCCGCCGTTGGCACATCCAGCTTCCCTTCCAGATGCAACTCCAGGCACCGATCGATGAACGTACGACCAATCTGAACTTCGGTGGCGATTTCGGCCAGTTTGAAGCGGGTGTTCTGGAAATCGATGATCGCCTTGCCAAAGGCTTTGCGTTCACGCGTGTAATCGAGCGTCCACTGCAAGGCCGCTTCGGCGGAGGCAATGGCGCCGATGGCGACCGTCAGACGCTCCTGGGGCAGTTCCTGCATCAGATACGCAAAACCCATCCCGGCCTGGCCGAGCAGGTTCTCCTTGGGCACTCTCACGTCCTGGAAGAACAGTTCCGACGTGTCCTGCGCCTTCATGCCGACCTTCTCCAGTCGCTTGCCCTTCGCGAAGCCGGGCGTGCCCGCTTCCACAACGAACAGACTGGTGCCCTTCGCGCCTGCCTTGGGGTCGGTCTTCGCGACCACGATCACCAGATCGGCGAGAAAGCCATTGGTGATGAACGTCTTCGAACCATTGATGACGTACTCGTCGCCATCCAGCACCGCAGTGGTCTTGACCCCTTGCAGGTCGGAACCCGCACCAGGCTCGGTCATCGCGATGGCAGTGACCAGCTCCCCCGAAACCAGCTTGGGCAAATAGTTGAGCTTCAGCGCCTCGCTTCCGTAATGCAGGATGTACGGCGCGACGATGTCCGAATGCAGGGAGAAGCCGATGCCGGTCAGGCCGAGGCGGGAAATTTCTTCGATCACCACCGTGGTGTAGAGAAAATCCGCGCCCATGCCGCCGTACTCTTCCGGCAAATGCGAACACAACATGCCCTGCTCCCCGGCCCGGTTCCACAGCGTGCGGTCGATGTGGCCCTGCTTCTCCCACTGGGCATGAAAGGGCGCCGCGTGCTGTTCGAAGAACTTGCGCACGCTATTTCGGAAAAGCTCGTGCTCCGAGCTGAAGAGTGTTCTGGGAAGCATGGCTGCACCTGATGCGAAGAATTGTCGGACAAAACGTCAGCAGAGCGTAGGCGCAGCCGGTTGACGGCGACACTGGACACATCCGACAAAAAATAAGACGATCACGCCGTTGCTTGACCACTTTCCCATATAAGAACAAAAGACTATGTCTATCCAACCAAACGCGCCGTTGCGGCGTGTCAGCATTCTTGCGATCGATGGAATTTTTGCCTCCACGCTCATGCAAGCCAAAGACTTCTTTCACCTCGCCAGCCTGCGCTACGGCAAGCAGTTGGGACAGGGCTTCAAGCCGGCGTTTGAAACCCGACTGGTCAGCCCGGACGGCAAGGAAGTCCGCAGTTTCAGCGACGTCGTGATCCCTGTAGACGGCGTGCTTGAACACAGCGACATCATCATCCTTCCCGCCTTTGTCGAAGACTTCGACACCCTGCGCGAGCGCTATCCGCAAATCCTGCCGTGGCTGCGTGAGCAGCATGCGCGCGGCGCCGTGCTCTGCGGTGAAGCCAGCGGCGTATTCTGGCTGGGAGACGCTGGATTGCTCGACGGCAAGGAAGCGACCACCTACTGGCGGTTCTTCAACGAATTCGCCGAGCGCTTTCCGAACGTGCTGCTGAATCAGGAAAAGCACCTCACCGACGCCGATAACCTGTATTGCGCAGGCGGCACGATTTCAGCGTGTGATCTGTACATCTACCTGATCGAGCGCTTCTGCGGCGCCCATGTCGCGCAGACCGTCGCCCGCGACATTCTCTATGAAGTGCAGCGCAGCTACGCACCGGGACGGATTGGTTTTGGCGGGCAGAAGCTGCACCAGGACGTGATCATCCTGCAGATTCAGCACTGGCTTGAAGAGCACTTCGCCGACAAATTCCGTTTCGAGGATGTGGCCCGGGAGCACGGCATGAGCATCCGCAACTTCATGCGCCGCTTCCAGACGGCAACGGGCGACAAGCCACTGCATTATCTGCAACGGCTGCGGATCGAAACCGCAAAGGGCTTGCTGTCAGGCTCACGAAAGAGCATCAAGACCATCAGCTATGAAGTGGGCTACGACGACGCCAGCTTCTTCGCGCGCCTGTTCCGCCAACACACCGACCTGTCACCGAACCAATACCGGCAGCAGTTTCAGCAGGCGGCCTAGAGTCAGCTTCAAGCGGCAAGTCTCAAGCTGCAAGTGGCGAGATGACCTCTTGCAGCTTGTCGCTTGAAGCTTGCAGCTGCTCCCTAGGGCTTATGCGCCCGCGACAGGAACTCGTGGGACTGCATTTCCAGCAACCGGCTGAGCGTGCGCTGGAATTCGAAGTTCAGGCGGCCGCCGGTGTACAGGTCTTTCAATTCGACTTCCGCCGAGATGATCAACTTGACGTTGCGGTCGTAGAACTCGTCGACCATGTTGATGAACCGGCGCGCGATGTCGTCGGTGGTCACGCTCATCTGCTCGACGCCGCTGAGCAGCACCGCATGGAAGATCTTGCCGAGTTCGATGTAGTCGTTCTGGCTACGCGGCCCGTCGCACAGCTCACGGAAGTCGAACCACGCCACGTCGTCGCAGGTACGGATGGCCTTGATCTGCCGATTCTCGATGATCAGCACATCGTTCTCGATGGCCTTGGTGCATTCAGGAGTCAGCGCGCGGAAGCTTTTGCGCAGGCTCTCCTCCGCCGCTTCGTTCAGCGGGAAGTGGAACAGCTCGGCTTGCTCCAGATGGCGCAGTCGATAGTCGACGCCGCTGTCGACGTTGACGATTTCGGTGTTTTGCTTGATCAGCGCAATCGCCGGCAGGAAACGCGCACGCTGCAGACCGTCCTTGTACAGACCGTCGGGAACGATGTTCGACGTCGCGACCAGGGTCACACCGTTCTTAAACAGCTCTTCCATCAGCGTGCCGAGGATCATCGCGTCGGTAATGTCCGATACGAAGAATTCGTCGAAACAGATCACCCGCGCTTCTTCAGAGAATTGCTTGGCAATCAGGGTCAGCGGGTTCTTCTCGCCCTTGAGGTTTTTCATCTCCTCGTGCACACGCTTCATGAAGCGGTGGAAGTGCGTGCGCGTCTTGTCTTCAAACGGCAGCGCTTCGAAGAAGGTGTCGACCAGGTAGGTCTTGCCCCGGCCCACACCGCCCCAGAAATACAGCCCCTTCACAATCGGGGCCTCTTTCTTGCCGAACAGCTTGCCCAGCAATCCCGGCTTGCGGTCATGGGCGGCGACCAGATCGTCGTACAGACGCTGCAGATGGCGCACCGCATTCTCTTGCGCGGCGTCGTGGAAAAAGTCCGGACGCTTCAGGTCAGCTTGGTATCGTTCTAGAGGGGTCATAGTCGCTTGCAAGGGAGCAAAAACGGGCCGTCACTGTAGCGATGGCCCATTGGAATGGCAATTAATCCTGTTGTGGCGCGAGCGCCAGTTTCAGGCTCTCGATCGCGGCGTCGCGGGCGGCGGCATCGGCGAACGCCGGGCTGTCGGCGACACAGGCATCACTCAGCCACAGGGTAAAGGCATCGCCTTCGGGCCGAATGTCCAGCTCACCGCCCTGCTGCAGCTGTTTGGTCACGGCGCCGGCCGCCTTGCCGTCTGTGAAACTGCGCGACAGCAGCAGTTGCTCGCCGTCGGCCGCCAGCAGGCGGAAGCGGAAGCTGCCGTCGTCTTCGCGGAAACTGATGAAGCGAGGGCCTTTGCTGGCCTTCTTCTTGGTCGCCGTGACGGTTTGCGCAGCGGTACGGAATGAACGCAGGCCAACCGCTTCACGCAGCTCGCCCAGAAACGGCGTGGCCACACGACGGGCCTTCTCGGCGCCCGCTTGCAGAATGTCTTCCAGGTCGGTTGGCCGCTCGATCAGGCGATGGTAATTCTCCCGTGCCTCGCCCAGCTCCGCGTCCAGCAACTGGAACAGGCGTTGCTTGGCATCGCCCCAACCCAACCCCTGGAGCAGGTCGGCGCGGAACTCGTCGCCCTGTTCCTTGGTAGCAAATGCCTGGTACAGCGTGAACAAATGCGAAGTGTCCGGATCCTTGGCCTCGCCCGGCAGACGAGAGTCAGTGACAATGCGGGATATTGCTTCCTTCATGTCTTTGGCGCTGGTGAACAGCGGCACGGTGTTGTCGTAGCTCTTCGACATCTTGCGGCCGTCCAGGCCAGGGAGTGTCGCGACGCTTTCCTCGATCAGCGCTTCCGGCATCACGAAGAATTCTTTGCCGTTGCCGAACAGGTGATTGAAGCGCTGACCGATATCGCGCGCCATTTCGACGTGCTGGATCTGATCGCGACCGACAGGCACTTGATGGGCGTTGAACATGAGGATGTCGGCGGCCATCAACACCGGGTAGCTGAACAGGCCCATGGTGATGCCAGCGTCCGGGTCTTCACCGGCTTCGACGTTCTTGTCCACCGAGGCTTTGTAGGCGTGAGCGCGATTGAGCAGGCCCTTGCCGGCAACGCAGGTGAGCAGCCAGGTCAGCTCGGGAATTTCCGGAATGTCGGACTGGCGATAGAACGTGACGCGCTCGACGTCCAGCCCTGCCGCGAGCCAGGTCGCGGCGATTTCCAGACGCGAGCGCTGAATGCGCAGCGGGTCGTCGCATTTGATCAGCGCGTGGTAGTCGGCCAGAAAGTAGAACGAGTCGGCGTCGCTCTGGCGGCTGGCAACGATGGCCGGGCGGATGGCGCCGGCGTAGTTGCCCAAGTGCGGCGTGCCGGTGGTGGTGATACCGGTCAGGATACGAGTGGTCATGGCTAGTCGCTTATTTGGGTGCTGCGATCAATTCGAAAGGCGCGGCAGAATCAGATCCTTGAGATCGGTCAGCTTGCCGTGAAAAAAGTGCCCGCATTCTGCCACTTTCAGCAGCTCATGGGGGCGCTGAAGCGTGTCAGACCACGCGTACACGAGTTGTGGGTCAACGACTTCGTCGGTTTCCGGCTGAATCAGCGTCAGCGCGCCCTTCTGCGGCAACGCCTCTACGTTGGCAATCCGCATTACGGCGGGTGCGACCATGAACACATGCTTCAGGGTTTCGCCTTCAGCCTCAAGACGCCCGCCCAAGGTAGCCGCCACGAAACCGCCGAAGGAGAAGCCGAACAACGTCATGGGCAGATCGGGATGTTTATCCCGCAGCCACTTCGCGGCAGCCTGTGCATCGTCGACTTCGCCTTCGCCCATGTCCGAGCTGCCAGCGCTGGCGCCGACGCCGCGATAGTTGAAGCGCAGCGTAATCAGACCGGCATCACGCGCAGTGCGCTGCAGCGTCGAGATTACTTTATTGAGCATGGTGCCGCCCTGAACCGGGTTAGGATGGCATATCAGCGCGATGCCCTTGGGCTCGTCCAGATCGAGGTACAACGCTTCGAGTTGGCCCACCGGGCCGTCGATGAATACAGGGGTCTCACGCATGAGCAAGAATGAACTCCGTGACCTTCAATTGGGTCGACTCGTCTAGCTGATTGTCTGTGGCTGTCAGGCTGGCGACGCGTCGCCGCTATACAGCGCAGGTTCGAGCCGTTAACGTAAAGCAAAGCCGTTTATAGAGGAAGGACTCGTGGATTACTCGCTCTTAGTTTGGTTGCTGCCGACCATCGCCCTGGTGGTCGGTGTGATCATCGGTTTCTTCGTGGCGCGCGCGCTGCCCAATGCCGTGCCTAACGGGACTCAGCGCCAGCTGGATGACGTTCAGGAGCGTTTCGATACCTATCAGAACGAAGTGATCACTCACTTCAACAGCACGGCCAATCTGGTGCAGAAGCTGTCGCAAAGCTACCACGATGTTCAGGAGCATCTGGCCGAAGGCGCCAACCGCCTGGCCACCGACGACATCACCCGTCAACGCCTGCTGGCCGCGCTGCACCCGGAGGCGCTCCATCCGCACCGCGATCGCCTGACGCCGCCGCGCACGGCCGCTGAACCACCGAAGGACTACGCGCCCAAGTCGCCAGACTCCCCCGGCATGCTGGATGAGCATTACGGTTTGAAGAAGTAAGAACACACGTTTCGCAAAAAGCCCGCCCCTGGGGTGATCAGGGGCGGGCTTTTTTGTGGGCGGCGGATTGGCCCGATCAGCAATGGCAAGACAAACAAAAAACCCGCCATCACTGGCGGGTTTCTTGTTCGGCAAACGGCGCTTAGATCACGCCGCGGGTCCGCAGCAGGTCCAACACCTGTTTGACGCTTTCTTCGACGTTCAGCGACTGCGTGTCGATGACCAGGTCGGCGTCCAGCGGGACGTCATACGGGAAGGATTCACCCGGGATGTTGTCCTTGTCGGCAGCGTAGAGCCCTTGCGGATCACGCTCACGACAGGCCTGCGGCGACGCCTGAACGTACACGGTGATCAGTCGATCATCCCCGATCAGGGCCTTGGCATTCTGCCGACCGCCCGCGTCCGGCGCGACGAACGCTGCGAGGGTCAGCAGGCCCGCTTCGTTGAACTGACGCGCAACGTGGGCGGCACGACGCCAGTTCTCGGTGCGACCGGCGCGATCCTGCGGCAAGCCCTTGTTGAGGTCGTGACGCAGGTTCTGGCCATCGAGGACGAACACCGCACGGCCCATATCGAACAGCTTGCGCTCCACGGCATACGCCAGCGTGCTCTTGCCCGCACCCGACAGACCGCTGAACAGCACGGTCGCCGGCTTCTGGCCGAAGCGCTGAGCGCGCTCTTCTGCCGACACATGGGCCAGCGCGCCGTGATGACTCCCGCCACCCGCAACCACCGGTTTGGCGATGATCATGCCGGCCGCCACGGTGCCGTTGGTCAAACGGTCGATGACGATGAATGCGCCTGTCGTGCGGTTGCTGTCGTAACCGTCGAGGGCGATCGGCGCGTCCAATGCGATCTTCACGCGGCCGATTTCATTCAGCTGCAGCGAGCTGGCAGGGCCTTCTTCCAGCGTGTTCACGTCCACACGATGGGTGATGCTGGCAATTGAACCCGGCACGTAGGACGTGGCGCGTTTGATGTCGTATTTCTTGCCCGGCAGCATCGGCTCTTCGGCCATCCACACCAGCATGGCGTCGAAGGCGTCGGCCACTTGCGGGACGTTGTCGGCATGCACCAACAGGTCGCCACGGGAGATGTCGATCTCGTCTTCCATGGTCAGCGTCACGGCCTGCCCCGGCCCCGCGTGCTCCAGCTCGCCTTCGAAAGTGACGATGGATTTCACGCGGCTGCTCTTGCCGGACGGCAGCACAACGACTTCGTCGCCCTTGTGCACAATGCCGCTCGCCAGGGTGCCGGCGAAACCGCGGAAGTTCAGGTTCGGACGGTTGACGTACTGCACCGGGAAACGCAGGTCGGTGAAATTGCGGTCGTTGGCGATCTCGACGGTTTCGAGAATTTCCATCAGCGACTTGCCGGTGTACCACGGCGAACGCTCGCTCCGGTTGACCACGTTGTCGCCCTTGAGGGCTGACATCGGCACGAATTCCATCGTGGTCGGCTTCAGCGCAATGCGGTCGGCGAACGCCAGGTAATCGGCCTTGATCTGCTCGAAGATGTTCTCGTCGAAGCCGTTGAGGTCCATCTTGTTGATGGCGACCACGATGTGCTTGATGCCCAGCAACGAGGCGATGTAGCTGTGGCGTTTGGTCTGGGTCTGCACGCCGTAGCGGGCGTCGACCAGAATGATCGCCAGGTCACAGGTGGACGCACCGGTGGCCATGTTGCGGGTGTACTGCTCATGGCCGGGGGTGTCGGCGATGATGAATTTGCGCTTGGCGGTGGAGAAGTAACGGTAAGCGACATCGATGGTGATGCCCTGCTCCCGCTCGGCCTGCAGGCCGTCGACCAGCAGCGCCAGATCGACTTCGTCGCCGGTGGTGCCGGATTTTTTCGAATCGCGGGTGATGGCTTCCAGGTGATCTTCGTAGATCATCTTGGAATCGTGCAGCAGACGCCCGATCAACGTGCTCTTGCCGTCGTCGACGTTGCCACAGGTCAGGAAACGCAGCATTTCCTTGCGTTCGTGCTGGCCCAGATAGGCGAGGATGTCCTCGCTGATCAATTCAGATTGATGCGACATGTTCAGACACCCTAATTAGAAATAACCCTGACGTTTCTTTTCTTCCATGGAGCCTGCGCCATCGTGGTCGATGACCCGGCCCTGGCGCTCGGAAGTTCGCGTCAGGAGCATTTCCTGAATGATGTCGGTGAGGCTGGTGGCCTCGGACTCGACAGCGCCCGTCAACGGGTAGTCGCCCAGTGTGCGGAAGCGGACCTTCTTCTTGACGATGCGCTTCTTGTCCTCGTCGGACAGGTGATTACGCAGGCGGTCGTCATCGATCATGATCCAGGTGCCATTCATCTCGATGACTTCGCGCTCGGCGGCGAAATACAGCGGGACGATCGGGATACCTTCGAGGTAGATGTACTGCCAGATGTCCAGCTCGGTCCAGTTGGAGAGCGGGAACACGCGGATCGACTCGCCTTTGTTGACGTTGCCGTTGTACACGTTCCACAGCTCGGGACGCTGATTTTTCGGGTCCCAGCGGTGCTTGGTGTCACGGAAGGAATACACGCGCTCTTTGGCGCGGGATTTCTCTTCGTCACGACGGGCGCCGCCAAACGCGGCATCGAAACCGTGCTTGTCGAGGGCCTGCTTGAGGCCCTGGGTTTTCATGATATCGGTGTGCTTCGAGCTGCCGTGGGTCAGCGGGTTGATACCCTGCGCGACGCCGTCCGGGTTCACGTGCACGATCAGGTCCAGGCCCATTTCCTCGACCATCTTGTCGCGGAAGCGGTACATCTCCTGGAATTTCCAGCGGGTGTCGACGTGCATCACCGGGAACGGCAGCTTGCCCGGGAAGAAGGCCTTGCGGGCCAGATGCAGCATCACGGCAGAGTCTTTACCGACGGAGTACAGCATCACCGGGTTATCGAACTCGGCAGCGACCTCGCGGATGATGTGGATGCTTTCCGCCTCCAGCTGTTTCAGATGCGTCAGTTTGTCGACCATGGTTACTCACGGGATAACGTACGTGTATGGAGAGCCTGCGGGCTCTATCGAGCGAGGCACTTTATCATGGGGCCTGATTCTATTCAGCGGCGGGGATAGATCGAAACGATCTAACCATATACCTCATGCTTTGGACCCTCGGACGCTTTAAATCGGGTTCGGACAGTCGATGAACAGATGCTCCAGGGCAAAGCGCCGCGCCAGATAATCACCCAGGGCCTGCACACCATAACGCTCGGTGGCGTGATGGCCGGCGGCGATGAAACTGATGCCGTTCTCCCGGGCGCTGTGAAAGGTCTGCTCGGACGCTTCGCCGCTCAAATACAGGTCCACGCCGGCCAGCACGGCTTGATCGATGTAGCCCTGCCCGCCTCCGGTGCACCAGCCGACCCGGCGAATCATGCCGTCGCCTTCAATCAACAGCGGCTCGCGCCCCAGCGCGGTTTGGACGCGGTGGGCGAAATCCCGCGGCGTCATCGCTTCGCTGAGTGAGCCGACCAGCCCGACGATGCGCGGGTTGTCCGGGTCCAGCGGGCCTTCGACGGTGATCTCCAGTTGCTGGGCGAGTTGAACGTTATTGCCTACCTCAGCATGCAAATCGAGAGGCAGGTGATAGGACAGCAGGCTGATGTCGTGTTTGAGCAGCGTCTTCAGCCGACGCTGCTTCATGCCGGTGATGCAGGGGTTTTCGCCTTTCCAGAAATAGCCGTGATGCACCAGCACCAGATCGGCATTGGCCTCCACGGCTGCGTCGAGCAACGCCTGACTCGCGGTGACGCCGGAGACGATTCGGCTGACCTGCGGCCGGCCCTCGACCTGCAGGCCGTTGGGGCAATAATCCTGAATGCGTGCGCTACCGAGATAGCGGTCCGCTTCTTCCACCAGGGTGCTCAAGGCAACCGCCATAAAAGTCTCCTAAATATGCAGTCCAGACCGTGTCGGTCCTCGTATAATGCCGGCCATTATGGCGCAGCTAGGCGCTTCTACCTTCAGGACTCCGCTCAATGTTCAAAGCGCTGCGTTTTCTCGGCTGGCCCTTGCTCGCTGGTGTGCTTATCGCTTTATTGATTATCCAGCGCTATCCCCAATGGGTTGGGCTGCCAAGCCAGGACGTGAACCTGCAGCAAGCGCCACAACAGACCTTCGTGCAACAGGGTCCGGTCTCCTACGCGGACGCTGTCAGCAACGCCGCCCCGGCCGTGGCCAATCTGTACACGACCAAGATGGTCAATAACAACAACAAACCCAACCATCCGCTGTTCGACGACCCGCAGTTTCGTCGTTTCTTCGGCGACAACCTGCCTAAACAAAAGCGCATGCAGTCGAGCCTGGGTTCGGCGGTGATCATGAGCCCGGAAGGCTACCTGTTGACCAACAACCACGTGACCTCCGGCGCCGACCAGATTGTCGTAGCGCTTAAAGACGGCCGCGAGACGATAGCCAAAGTCGTCGGCAGCGACCCCGAGACCGACCTTGCGGTGCTGAAGATCGACCTCAAGAACCTGCCCTCCATTACCCTTGGCCGTTCCGACGCTATCCGCATCGGCGACGTTGCCTTGGCCATCGGTAACCCGTTCGGCGTTGGCCAGACCGTGACCATGGGCATCATCAGTGCCACCGGCCGCAACCAACTGGGCCTCAACACCTACGAAGACTTCATTCAGACCGACGCGGCGATCAACCCCGGTAACTCGGGCGGCGCGCTGGTGGACGCCAACGGCAACCTGACCGGGATCAACACGGCGATCTTCTCCAAATCCGGCGGCTCCCAAGGCATCGGTTTTGCGATTCCGACCAAGCTGGCCCTGGAGGTGATGAAGTCGATCATCGAACACGGCCAAGTGATTCGCGGCTGGCTGGGCATCGAGGTACAGCCGCTGACTCAGGAGTTGTCGGAATCGTTCGGGCTGAAGGATCGTCCGGGCATCGTGGTCGCCGGGATCTTCCGCGACGGCCCGGCGCAGAAGGCAGGCTTGCAATTGGGTGATGTGATCTTGAGCATCAACGGCGAGCCGGCGGGCGACGGCCGTCGCTCAATGAATCAGGTGGCCCGCACCAAACCGACTGACAAGATTGCCATTCAGGTCATGCGCAACGGCAAGGAATTGAAACTGACCGCCGAAGTGGGCGTGCGCCCACCGCAGACAACGGCGCCTGCGGCGGAGAATTGATCGGTTGCCGTTAGGCAACCGTCAACTCAGTTCGACAAGTCCCCCAACGCATCCACCAGCGCCTGATTCTGTTCAGGCGTGCCGATTGTGATGCGCAGGAATTGCGCGATGCGCGCCTGTTTGAAGTGGCGGACGATCACGCCCTGCTCCCGCACCTTCGCCGCCAGACCCGCAGCGTCATGCTGAGGGTGGCGGGCGAAGATGAAGTTCGCGGCCGAGGGCAGCACTTCGAATCCCTTGCCCTCCAACTGCTCGACAAGCGCTTCACGGCTGGCAATGACGCGCTGGCAGGTGTGCTCGAAATACTCGCGGTCATCGAATGCCGCTGCTGCGCCGACAATGGCCATGCGGTCCAGCGGATACGAGTTAAAGCTGTTCTTGACCCGCTCCAGCGCTTCAATCAGGTCCGGATGCCCCACCGCGAGGCCCACTCGCAACCCGGCGAGGGAGCGCGATTTGGACAGCGTTTGAGTGACCAGCAGGTTCGGATAGCGGTCCACCAGACTGATCGCGGTTTCGCCACCGAAGTCGATATACGCCTCGTCGACGATCACCACTGAATCCGGGCTGTTCTTGAGGATCTGCTCGACGGCATCAAGGGCCAGCAGACAGCCCGTGGGTGCATTCGGGTTCGGGAAAATGATGCCGCCATTGGGACGCGCGTAATCTTCGACGCGAATCTGAAACTGCTCGTCCAGCGGCACGGCTTCGTAGTCGACGCCATACAGGCCGCAGTACACCGGATAGAAGCTGTAACTGATGTCCGGGAACAACAGCGGTTTGTCCTGCCGGAAAAAGGCGTTATACGCGTGAGCCAGCACCTCGTCCGAGCCGTTGCCGAGAAACACGCGATTGGCGTCGACGCCGTAGTAACTCGCTACGGCTTGCTTCAGCACGTCACTGTTGGGATCGGGATACAGGCGCAGGTCGTCACTGACCGCAGCACGCATGGCGTCGATCGCTTTGGGCGACGGGCCATAGGGGTTTTCGTTGGTGTTGAGCTTCACCAGTTTGGTCAGCTTGGGCTGCTCGCCCGGCACATACGGCACCAGGTCGTTGACGAAGGGACTCCAGAATTTGCTCATGTTCAGTTGCCCTCTTGTTCGGTGTCGACGATGCGGTATTCGGCGCTGCGGGCGTGGGCAGTCAATGACTCGCCGCGTGCCAGTACCGAGGCCGTTTTGCCCAGTTCGGACGCACCCTGCTCCGAGCAGAAAATAATTGATGAGCGTTTCTGGAAATCGTACACGCCCAACGGCGACGAGAACCGTGCGGTGCCCGACGTAGGCAGCACGTGGTTGGGACCGGCGCAGTAGTCGCCCAGCGCTTCGGACGTGTGGCGGCCCATGAAGATCGCGCCGGCGTGGCGAATCTGCGGCAGCCAGGCCTCAGGATCAGCCACCGACAACTCCAGGTGCTCCGGCGCAATCCGGTTGGCGACTTCAATGGCCTGGGTCATGTCGGCTACCTTGATCAAGGCGCCGCGGCCATTGATCGAGGTCTGGATGATTTCCGCGCGCTCCATCGTCGGCATCAGTTTGGCGATGCTGGCGGCGACGCGATCAAGGAACTCGGCATCCGGACTGACCAGAATCGCCTGGGCGTCTTCATCGTGCTCGGCCTGGGAGAAAAGGTCCATGGCGATCCAGTCGGGGTCGGTCTGGCCGTCGCACACCACCAGAATCTCCGACGGGCCGGC
This sequence comes from Pseudomonas sp. HP_12, assembly GCF_055283955.1. Lineage (NCBI taxonomy): Bacteria > Pseudomonadati > Pseudomonadota > Gammaproteobacteria > Pseudomonadales > Pseudomonadaceae > Pseudomonas > Pseudomonas sp. HP_12. The sequence goes on along the minus strand of NZ_JBTOQG010000023.1, from coordinate 217,439 downwards.
GATCATGTCGATGCCCACCTGGCCGAAGACGTGGCGCTTGGCGGTGGCCACATAGATGTTGCCCGGCCCGACGACCTTGTCCACCTGCGGGACGCTTTCGGTGCCATACGCCAGCGCCGCAACCGCCTGGGCGCCGCCGATGGTAAACACGCGATCGACGCCAGCGATGCAAGCCGCCGCCAGTACCAGCTCGTTGAGCTCACCGCGCGGGGTCGGCACGACCATGACCACCTCGCTAACGCCGGCGACCTTGGCCGGAATGGCGTTCATCAACACCGAAGACGGGTAAGACGCTTTACCGCCCGGCACATACAGCCCGGCGCGATCCAGCGGGGTGACCTTCTGGCCCAGCACGGTGCCGTCGGCCTCGGTGTAGCTCCAGGAATCCTGCTTCTGCCGCTCGTGGTAACTGCGCACACGGTCAGCCGCTTTTTCGAGGGCCTGACGCTGGGCCGGCGTGATGCGGGTCAGTGCCAGCTCAAGACGCTCGCGCGGCAGAATCAGGTCGGCCATCGACGCAACGTCCAGGCCGTCGAAGCGACGGGTGTATTCCACCAGCGCCGCATCGCCGCGCTCGCGCACGTTCTTGATGATGTCGAGCACACGCTCATTGACCGAGTCGTCAGACACACTTTCCCAGCTCAGCAGATGATCCAGATGACGGGCGAAGTCCGGATCGGCAGCGTTGAGTCGGCGAATAGCGTTAGGAGTGGTCATAGCGTGGGCCTCAATGAATGGCGATTTCTCAGATGCCGCGTATAGGCAGATGCCTAAGCTAGCAAGCCATCCGCGCGGGCACCTGAGAAATTTGGCTATGACACGGATAGCTGGGCGTGATCCTGATGAGGGTCACGCGATGCAGTCAACCGCGGTGTCGCGACTCCACGGCAGTGCGCAGGGTGTCGATCAGCGACTGAATGCGGGCGTGTTGCATTTTCATGGATGCCTTGTTCACCACCAGCCGTGAGCTGATGTGGGCAATCATGTCCTGGGGTTCGAGGCCGTTGGCACGCAGCGTGTTGCCGGTGTCGACGACGTCGATGATCTTGTCGGCCAGGCCTACCAGCGGCGCGAGCTCCATGGAACCGTACAGCTTGATGATGTCGACCTGACGGCCCTGTTCGGCGTAGTAGCGCTTGGCAACATTGACGAACTTGGTCGCCACACGCAGCCGACCCTTGGGTTCGACGGCGCCGACTGCACCTGCAGTCATCAGCTTGCACTGGGCGATTTGCAGGTCGAGCGGCTCATACAGCCCTTGGCCGCCGTATTCCATCAGCACGTCCTTGCCCGCGACGCCGAGATCTGCAGCACCGTGCTCAACGTAGGTCGGCACGTCAGTGGCACGCACGATCAGCAGGCGCACGTCGGCCTGGGTCGTCGGGATGATCAGCTTGCGGCTCTTGTCCGGATTCTCGGTCGGCATAATGCCCGCCGCAGCGAGCAGCGGCAAGGTGTCGTCGAGGATGCGGCCCTTGGACAATGCGATGGTCAACATGGGAAACGTCAGTCCTTATCAGCAGCGCGTGCCGGGTCGCAACTGGCGCCCGACTGCCTCCGGCTCAAGAAGCCAGAGTGGAACGAATCAGAAAATCCTGGCGCTATGGCCAGACACGTCGCCCGCGTCGATCAGATCGACACGGGCGAACGCGCGCAGCTGCTGACTAGCCCGGAACGCGACGGATCTTCGCGCCCAGCATCTGCAGTTTTTCTTCGATGCACTCATAACCACGGTCGATGTGGTAAATGCGGTCGATCAGCGTGTCGCCTTCGGCCACCAGTGCCGAAATGACCAGGCTCGCCGAAGCACGCAGGTCGGTCGCCATCACTGGCGCGCCCTTGAGCTTGGTGCAGCCGGTGACGATCGCGGTGTTGCCTTCGACCTGGATCTGCGCGCCCATGCGGTGCATTTCATACACATGCATGAAGCGGTTTTCGAAGATGGTCTCGATGACCGCACCCGTGCCTTCGGCGATGGCGTTGAGCGAGATGAACTGCGCCTGCATGTCGGTCGGGAAAGCTGGATACGGTGCAGTGCGCACGTTGACCGCTTTCGGACGCTTGCCGTGCATGTTCAGCTCGATCCAGTCCTTGCCGGTGGTGATCTCGGCGCCGGATTCACGCAGCTTCTCGAGTACCGCTTCGAGAATCGTCGGATCGGTGTCCTTGAGTTTCACACGGCCGCCGGTTGCCGCCGCCGCCACCAGGTAGGTGCCGGTTTCGATACGGTCGGGCATGACGCGATAGGTCGCAGAACCCAGGCGTTTGACGCCATCGATGGTGATGGTGTCGGTGCCAGCGCCAGAGACTTTACCGCCCATGGCGTTGATGAAGTTCGCCAGGTCGACGACTTCAGGCTCACGCGCGGCGTTTTGCAGGACGCTGCGGCCGTTTGCCAGGGCAGCGGCCATCATGATGTTCTCGGTGCCCGTCACGCTGACGGTATCGAAGAAGAAGTTGGCGCCACGCAGCCCGCCTTCCGGCGCCTTGGCCTTGATGTAACCGCCTTCGACGTCGATGACCGCGCCCATGGCTTCAAGACCACGGATGTGCAGATCGACCGGACGCGAACCAATGGCGCAACCGCCAGGCAGTGCCACTTCGGCTTCACCGAAGCGGGCAACCATCGGACCCAGAACGAGGATCGACGCACGCATGGTTTTCACCAGCTCGTACGGAGCGACCAGGGTCTTGATGGTGCGCGGGTCGATTTCGACGCTGAGCTTCTCGTCGATGATCGGCTCGATGCCCATGCGACCGAACAGCTCGATCATGGTGGTGATGTCGTGCAGGTGCGGCAGGTTGGCGACGGTCACAGGACCATCAGCCAGCAGCGTGGCTGCGAGAATCGGCAGGGCAGAGTTTTTCGCCCCGGAGATGCGGATTTCGCCATCAAGACGAATGCCGCCAGTAATAATCAGTTTGTCCATTGGAATCTCGACGCCGTGTTGGCTCAGGTGCGCTCGGCCCACGCAGCGCGGCTGAAAAATTTCATGGTGACCGCATGGATGCTGCCATCGGCGATCCATGGGTTCAAATGCGTGTAAATCTGCTGCTGGCGCTTGACCGGGCTCAGTGCGGCCAGTTCGTCGCTGATCACGTTCAGCTGGAAATTACAGCCTTCGCCTTCAACTTCGACCTGGATATCTGGCAACTTAGCTTCCAGGAAGCTTTTAACTTCTACGGCCTGCATGCTTAACCTCAATCGGCGCCCTACGCGCGCGGGTCGGCCATCATACAAAAAAGCCCTCTCGTTGCGAACCCTACTTTGCAGGGGCCGGACGAGGGGCTTGATCAATGAAAGCAATTAATGATGCTGCAACAGCTCGGTCAGGCCGGAGACCTGGGCGATTTCCTGCATGTCCTCAGGCAACGCGCGGACGGTGACCGACTTGCCTGCGGCCTGCGCATCACGCATGAACGCAAGGAGCAAAGCCAGGCCGACACTGCTGGACTTCTCGACGCCGGAGCAATCGAGCGTCAGGGCTGCAGCGGTATTTGACTTGATCAGCGCCGCGCCCTGTTCACGCAAGGCCGGGCCGGTCCGATAGTCGATCACGCCGGAGAGCATCAGCTCTCCGCCGCCAGCGGCAGTTACGGACGCTTGACTCATTTGACGACCTTGTCGCTGGAGCTTTCCGAGGTCTGCTTGGCTTTGGCGACTTCGCCAGCCCAGCCGTCGATGGTTTTGTCCAGGTTGTTACCGTTGCGCTGCATGGCGTCAGCGAACTGATCGCGGAACAGCTTGCCGATGTTGATGCCGTTGATGATCACGTTACGCACTTTCCACTCACCGCCGATTTTGACGAGGGTGTAGGAAACAGGGTAGACCGCGCCGTTGTTGCCCTTGACCGACATGTCGACGGACGTGCGATCGGCCGCTTCCTGCTTGGCCGGGGAAACGGTGATGCCCTGGTTGTTGTACTCGAGCAGCGCGTTGCCATAGAACTGGATCAGGCTGCGCTTGAAGTTTTCCTGGAAGCGCTGCATCTGCGCCGGGGTGGCGTTGCGCGAATACTTCACGGTCATGATGCTTTTGGAGATGCCGTCAGCGTCGATGACCGGGCCAACGATGCCGTTAAGTGCATCGTAGAAGGCTTGCGGATTGGACTTGTAGGTTTCCTTGTTGGCGGACAGGTCAGCCAGCAACTGCTTGGTGGTGCGATCAACCAGATCGTGAGCGGAATCGGACGCGGCTGCGTTAGCAAACAAAGGCAGGGCGGCCAGTAGCACCAGAAGGCCACGGCGCAGAATCGAGATCATGAAAAAACTCCTCATTTGGCGTCTTTGCCCACTGAATTGAGCAGGAATTTACCGATCAGGTCTTCGAGTACCAACGAGGACTGGGTGTCATGGATGACGCCGCCGTCTTTCAACAGTTGGTCATCGCCACCGACACTGATGCCGATGTATTTTTCACCCAGCAGGCCTGCGGTCAGGATGGAAGCGGTGGAATCCGAAGGCAGGTTGTTGACCCGCTTGTTCACTTCCATCGTCACACGCCCCGTGAAGGTATCGTGATCCAGATCGATTGCAGTGACCTTGCCAATGTTCACACCGGCCATGGTCACTTTCGCTCTGACAGTCAAACCGGCGATATTGTCGAAATTTGCGTAAAGTTTATAAGTGTCGGTGTTGGCGCTGGCGCTCAGACCGCTGACGCGCAGGGCGAGCAGGAGCAAAGCCAGGATCCCGGCCAGCAGAAACAGGCCTACACCGGTTTCGAGGGTGCGGTTTTGCATCAGAAGTCTCCAAACATCAAGGCGGTCATAATAAAGTCCAGGCCCAGTACGGCCAATGAGGCGTAGACCACGGTCTTGGTCGTGGCGCGACTGATCCCTTCGGACGTGGGCTCGCAGTCATAGCCCTGGAACACGGCAATCCAGGTGACGACAAAAGCGAACACGACGCTCTTGATGACACCGTTGAGTACATCATCGGAAAACGAAACGCTGTTCTGCATGTTGGCCCAGAAGGAGCCTTCATAGACGCCCAGCCAGTCGACCGCCACCCACGAACCACCCCAGATGCCGACCACGCTGAAAATCAGCGCCAGCACTGGCAGCGAGATGAAGCCTGCCCACAGACGCGGTGCAACGATGTACTTGAGCGGGTCAACGCCAATCATCTCAAGACTGGACAGCTGCTCGGTGGATTTCATGTTGCCGATTTCAGCGGTAAGCGCAGAGCCTGCACGACCGGCGAACAATAGAGCAGTGACCACCGGACCGAGTTCACGCAGCAACGTCAGGGCAACCATCTGCCCCACAGCCTGCTCGGAGCCGTACTTGGCGAGAATGCTGAAACCTTGCAGCGCCAGCACCATGCCGATGAACACCCCGGACACGACGATGATGGCCAGGGACATGACGCCCACCGAGTGCAACTGACGAACCAGCAGCTGAAAACCGCCACCGATTCCGCCGCGCCCAAGCAACGCATGAACCAGAAAAATCCCTGAACGACCCAGGACTGCAACCATATCGATCGTCGAACGCCCCATCAGGCGTACGCGATCCATTAAAGACTTTCTGCGCATCAGCGCTTCCCCAAAAGATCGTCGCGATAATCCGGCGCCGGATAATGGAAAGGCACCGGCCCGTCGGGATCGCCCGTCATGAACTGACGTATACGAGGGTTATCCGACTCCATCAGTTCCTGCGGCGTGCCCTGCCCCAGCACCTGACCGTCACCGACGACATATAAATAGTCGGCGATGCTGGCGGTCTCGGCGAGGTCGTGGGACACCACGATACTGGTGATACCCAGCGCATCATTGAGCAGCCGGATCAGCCGAACCAGCACGCCCATGGCGATAGGGTCCTGGCCCACGAAGGGTTCGTCGTACATGAGGATCTGGGGATCCAGCGCGATGGCGCGCGCCAGTGCAACACGGCGCTTCATGCCACCTGAGAGTTCGTCGGGCATCAGATCGACTGCGCCACGAAGTCCGACCGCCTGCAGTTTCAGCAGGACGATGTCGCGGATCATGTCTTCAGGCAGATTGGTGTGAACCCGCAGCGGGAAGGCCACGTTTTCGAAAACGTCGAGATCGGTGAACAGCGCGCCGCTCTGAAAGAGCACGCCCATCTGCTTGCGCGCATCGAAAAGATCGCTGCGCGAGAGTTTCGGCAAATTCTGGCCATTGACCCAGACTTCACCTGCGCTCGGACGCAGTTGTGCTCCCATCAATCGCAGCAGAGTGGTTTTGCCACTGCCCGACGGCCCCATGATGCCGGTGACTTTGCCCCGGGGGATGCGGATGTCCACATTATTGAAGATGCTGCGCGCACCGCGCTTGAAGGAAACGCCCTTCAGCTCGACCGCGTAGGCGTTATCGGCACTCATCTAAACTCCTTGCGATGCAACCTGTCTCTCAGATGCCGCGTTCTTGACGAACGACACACTTTTGGAGGGGCCGAACAAGCGGCGGACTATACCACCGCTGTCGCACGCCGCCCAAGCTCCAACGTGTCGAGTCGCAAACAAAGAAGGGTATTAAGGACGGTGTGGAATTTTCGTACCCACCGCCAGCCTTTATCACGCTGTTGCTGAAGGACGTCTCCGTTCATTAAACAAACAGCAACGATGAAGCGTGAGGCTTTTGAACATTGCCGCTATAATCCCCGGCCTTTCACCATGCGACCCCTTCCGATATGTCCAATGCGCGCAACTTGATTGAATCGGCACAGAGCACCATCCGCCTTGAAATAGAAGCCGTGGAAGGTTTGCTTGCGCATATAGATGCCGATTTCGTCAACGCGTGCGACATGATTCTGGGCAGTCAGGGCCGCGTGGTCGTGGTAGGCATGGGCAAGTCGGGGCATATCGGCAAGAAGATCGCCGCTACGCTGGCCAGCACCGGCACCCCGTCCTTTTTCGTGCACCCCGCCGAGGCCAGCCACGGCGACATGGGCATGATCACCAGCGCCGACATTATTCTGGCCCTGTCCAATTCGGGCACGACGGCCGAAATCGTCACGTTGCTGCCGCTGATCAAGCGGCTGGGCATCAAGATGATCAGCCTCACCGGCAACCCGGAATCAACACTGGCCAAGGCCGCTGACGTCAACCTCAATGCGCGGGTCGAAAAAGAAGCCTGCCCGTTGAATCTGGCGCCCACCTCCTCCACCACCGCGGCGCTGGTCATGGGCGACGCCCTGGCCGTTGCGCTGCTGGACGCCAGAGGCTTCACCGCCGAAGACTTCGCTTTTTCCCATCCGGGCGGTGCACTGGGTCGTCGGCTGCTGCTGAAGGTCGAGCATGTCATGCACACTGGCGCCAACCTGCCGCAGGTTGCGCGCGGTACGCCGCTTCGCGATTCGCTGATGGAAATGACCCGCAAGGGGCTTGGCATGACCGCCATCCTTGAGAGCGACGGCCGCCTTGCCGGTATCTTCACGGACGGCGACCTGCGTCGCACCCTGGATCGCCCGATCGACATACGCCAGGCGACCATCGATGAAGTCATGACCGTCCACGGCAAGACCGTGCGCCCGGAAATGCTCGCGGCCGAAGCCTTGAAAATCATGGAAGACAACAAGATCGGCGCACTCATCGTGGTCGACGAGAACGATCGCCCGGTTGGCGCGTTCAATCTTCAAGACCTGCTCCGCGCAGGAGTCATGTAAATGAGCGCCGATATGAATGACCTGATGCAACGCGGCAAGAACATCAAACTGGCGATCTTCGACGTCGATGGCGTACTCACCGACGGACGCCTGTACTTCCTCGAAGACGGCAGTGAATTCAAGACCTTCAACACCCTCGACGGCCAGGGCATCAAGATGCTCATCAACTCGGGTGTGACGACTGCCATCATCAGCGGACGCAAGACCCCCGTGGTTGAGCGGCGCGCGAAGAACCTCGGCATCGCGCACCTTTATCAGGGCCGCGAAGACAAACTTGTGGTCCTCGACGAGCTTTTGCAGCAACTGAATCTAAGCTACGAGCAGGTCGCGTATCTGGGCGACGATTTGCCTGATCTGCCGGTCATTCGCCGGGTGGGCCTGGGCATGGCTGTTGCCAATGCCGCCAGCTTTGTCCGCGAGCATGCCGACGGCATTACCCAGGCACGTGGCGGCGAAGGCGCTGCCCGCGAATTCTGCGAGTTGATCCTGAAGGCTCAGGGCAACCTCGAAGCGGCTCACGCCGCCTACCTATAGAAGTGCATTTATGCTGAGCAAAAAGTTTCGAACGTTTCTGCTGTTCGGTGTGCTGGCACTGCTGCTGGCAGCGGTCGGCTACTGGAACATCAGTCCGGAAAGTTTCCTCGATCAACCCAAGGCTGCCGTGGATGAGAGCGCCGTCGATTACTACGCGACCAACGCCCACAGCATTCAGTACCTGCCCGACGGGACCATGCAGTACGACATGACCGCGGACAAGGTCGAGCACTTGAAAGCCACCGACGTCACCCTGATGACCACGCCGGTGCTGCAGATGTATCGAGGCTCTACCTTCCCGTGGCACGTACAGAGCGTTCGCGCCGAAGTGTCGCCGGGGGGCGATCACGTCGAGCTGATCGACTCGGTGCGCATCAACCGCACCGACGAAAAAGACCGCACCACCATCATCACCAGCAGCCGCATGACTGTATTCCCGCAGAAGCAATATGCGGAGACTGCCCAACCCGTTAGAATCGACGGCCTTGGCGGTGTAACGACCGGCACGGGTATGAAAGCGTATCTGAAAGAAAGCAGGATGAACCTGCTATCCAACGTAAGAGGACAGTATGAGGCTCGTTAAAACCCTTCCTTTTTTGCTCGGCCTGGGCGCAGCACTGGGAAGCGCGAGCGCCTGGTCTCTGCCGACGGATCGCGATCAACCCATCCACATCCAGTCGGATGACGCGCAGCTGGACGACAAGCAAGGCATCGCCACCTACAAAGGCAATGTCATCATCACCCAGGGCACGATGAAGATCACCGGCAACACCGTGACCATCACCCGTACACCGCAAGGCGACGTGGACGTGTTCACGTCCGTGGGCAACCTGGCCTACTACGAGCAGAAGCCATCGGTGGACAAGCCGATCGTTCAGGCCTGGGGCGTCACTATCCAGTACTTCGCGGCCCAGAACCGCATCGTGCTGATCGACAAGGCCAAAGTGGTCAACGACGGCAACACGTCCGAAGGCGAGAAAATCGTCTATGACACCGTCAAGCAGGTCGTGAACGCCGGTCGTGCCAATGGCACCAAGGTCACCGCACCACGCCCTCGTATCGACATGGTCATCCAGCCGAAAAAGAAAACCGACCAGCAGAAGGCCCAGTAATGGCGACGCTGAAAGCCCAGCACCTGGCCAAGGCCTATAAAAGCCGCCAGGTCGTACGTGACGTCAGCCTGTCCATCGAGAGTGGCCAGATCGTCGGCCTGCTTGGCCCCAACGGCGCCGGCAAGACCACCTGTTTCTACATGATCGTCGGCCTGGTTCAAGCGGATCAGGGTCGCGTCCTGATCGACGACCAGGACGTCAGCCATCAGCCGATGCACGGCCGTGCACGCGCCGGTATTGGCTACCTGCCACAGGAAGCGTCGATCTTCCGCAAGCTCTCCGTCTCGGACAACATCATGGCGATCCTGGAGACCCGCAAGGAGCTCGATCGCGCTGCCCGCCGCAAGGAGCTGGAAAGCCTGCTGCAGGAATTTCACATCACCCACATTCGCGACAATCTGGGCATGAGCCTGTCGGGCGGTGAACGTCGCCGTGTGGAAATCGCACGCGCCCTCGCCACTTCGCCGAAATTCATTCTCCTCGACGAACCCTTCGCCGGTGTTGACCCTATTTCCGTAGGCGACATCAAGCAGATCATTCACCACCTCAAGGCCAAAGGGATCGGCGTGCTGATCACCGACCACAATGTGCGTGAGACGCTGGATATCTGCGAAACCGCTTACATCGTCAACGATGGACAGCTGATTGCCGAAGGCGACGCCGAATCCATCCTGGCCAACCAGTTGGTCAAGGAAGTGTATCTGGGTCACGAGTTCCGCCTGTAACCGCAGTGATGACATGAGGTTGTGCGGCTCCCGCAATGTGCGCCATCGCCAACCTCGTTTTTTAATTGTCATCACACTCTAGGCAAACCCTCCAGCTTCAGGCATATAATTTGCTTAAGTTGGCGCCCTCGGCGCCCTGCTAGTAAATGGCGCGCAGTGCGCCGGCGAATAAGGTGTTAAGCCCTGCCATGAAACCTTCGCTAGTCTTGAGAATGGGCCAGCAGCTGACGATGACACCTCAGCTGCAACAGGCAATCCGATTGCTTCAGTTGTCGACGCTGGATCTCCAACAGGAGATTCAGGAAGCGCTGGAGTCGAACCCGATGCTGGAACGGCAGGAGGAAGGCGACGATTTCGACAACGCCGACCCCTTGGCGGATAACGTAGAGCAAAAGCCCAACGCTGATGTTCAGGAACCCACCTACCAGGAATCGGCGCCTACCGTCGACAATCTGGAGGACGGCGACTGGAACGAGCGCATTCCCAACGAGCTGCCCGTCGACACCGCGTGGGAAGACGTCTATCAGACCAGTGCCAGCAGCCTGCCCAGCAACGACGATGACGAGTGGGATTTCACCACCCGCACCTCCGTTGGCGAGAGCCTGCAAAGCCACCTGCTGTGGCAACTCAACCTGGCGCCAATGTCGGACACCGATCGCCTGATCGCCGTGACGCTGATCGACTGCATCAACAATCAGGGCTACCTCGACGAAACACTCGAAGAAATGCTCGACGCCTTCGACCCTGAGCTCGATATCGAGCTGGACGAAATCGAAGCCGTTCTGCACCGCATTCAGCAGTTCGAGCCTGCCGGCATCGGCGCTCGCAACCTGAGTGAATGCCTGCTGCTGCAGCTTCGCCAGCTGCCCGCCAAAACCAAGTGGCTGGCGGAAGCGCAGAAGCTGGTCAGTGACTACATCGATCTGCTCGGCAGCCGCGACTACGCGCAACTGATGCGCCGCATGAAGCTCAAGGAAGACGACCTGCGTCAGGTCATCGAACTGGTCCAGAGCCTCAATCCGCGCCCCGGCTCGCAGATCGAGTCCAGCGAAGCCGAATACGTCGTGCCTGACGTCATCGTGCGCAAGGACAACGAGCGCTGGCTGGTGGAGCTGAACCAGGAATCCGTGCCGCGTCTGCGGGTCAATCCGCAGTACGCCGGTTTTGTGCGTCGCGCCGATACCAGTGCCGACAACACGTTCATGCGCAATCAGCTGCAGGAAGCTCGCTGGTTCATCAAGAGCCTGCAGAGCCGCAACGAGACGCTGATGAAGGTGGCCACGCAAATCGTCGAACACCAGCGAGGCTTCCTCGAGTACGGTGACGAGGCCATGAAGCCCCTCGTTCTGCATGACATCGCGGAAGCGGTCGGCATGCACGAATCGACGATCTCCCGGGTGACCACGCAGAAGTTCATGCACACCCCGCGCGGGATCTACGAACTCAAATATTTCTTTTCCAGCCACGTCAGCACCTCCGAAGGCGGCGAATGCTCGTCCACGGCGATTCGCGCGATCATCAAAAAACTGGTCGCTGCGGAAAATCAGAAAAAGCCGTTGAGTGACAGCAAGATCGCTGGTTTACTGGAAGCACAAGGCATTCAAGTGGCCCGTCGCACAGTCGCCAAGTACCGCGAATCCCTTGGGATCTCGCCGTCCAGCGAACGCAAGCGACTGATGTAAAGGTCACACGTCAAAGCGTTCCAGTGGCAGGCATTACGCCTGCCTCTTAATGCACTGGCAACGAAGGAGAAGCTGTATGCAAGTCAACATCAGTGGACACCAGCTGGAAGTGACTGAACCTCTGCGTACCTACATCGGCGAGAAACTCGCCCGATTGGAACGCCACTTTGACAAGATCACGAATGTGCAGGTCACCATGGAGGTCGAGAAGCTCAAGCAGAAAATCGAAGCCACCTTGCACGTTCCTGGCGCTGAAGTGGTTGCCAACGCCGAACACGACGACATGTACGCAGCCATTGACCTGCTTGCCGACAAGCTTGACCGCCAACTCAAAAAACATAAGGAAAAACAGCAAAGTCTGCTGCAAGGCGCGACTGCTCGCTGACACTCCCCACCCATGATCCGACTTGAAAATATCCTGACCCCTGGCCGTTCACTCGTGAACGTGCCAGGCGGCAGCAAAAAAGCCGTACTCCAATACATCGCCAGCATGATCGGGAAGCAAGTGCCCGATCTGGATGAGCAGGTCGTGTTTGAGAGCCTGATTGCCCGTGAAAAGCTCGGCTCCACCGGATTCGGCAATGGCATCGCCATTCCTCACTGCCGCCTGAAGGGCTGCTCAACGCCTGTCAGCGCCGTACTGCATCTGGAAAAACCCATCGATTTCGACGCCATCGACGGCGCACCGGTTGACCTGCTGTTTGTGCTGCTGGTCCCGGAAGCGGCCACCGATGCTCACCTTGAATTGCTGCGCCAGATCGCCAGCATGCTCGACCGTGATGATGTGCGTAAGCGCCTGCGCGGTGCCAAAACCGACGAAGAGCTCTACAGCGTCGTGCTCGACGTCCAGAACGGTCACTGATCATGCGGATGATCATCGTCAGCGGCCGCTCCGGCTCCGGCAAGAGCACGGCCCTCGATGTCCTTGAAGACAGCGGTTTCTACTGCGTCGACAATCTGCCCGCCGGCCTGCTTCCAGAGCTGGCGGAGCGCGCGCTGATCAACACCGAACTGGCTGAGCCCCTGCTGGCGGTCTCGATCGACGCGCGCAATCTGCCCAGTCACCTGACGCGATTCCCGCGCATGCTCGCCGAAGTTCGGGCCCGGCACATCCAGTGCGACGTGCTGTTTCTCGACGCCGATGAAGCCACCCTGCTAAAGCGCTTTTCAGAGACCCGCCGTCGTCACCCGCTGAGCACGGCAACCCGCTCGCTGGCCGAAGCGATTCGTGACGAAAAAACCCTGCTCGGTCCGATCATCGACTTGGCTGATCTGACGGTCGACACCACGCACCTGAATCTCTACCAGCTGCGCGACATTCTCAAACTGCGCCTGCTGAACAAACCCGAGCCGGGCACTGCCTTCCTCATCGAATCCTTCGGCTTCAAGCGCGGCATGCCCGTGGACGCCGACCTGGTGTTCGACGTGCGCTGCCTGCCGAATCCGTACTGGAAGCCCGAGCTGCGCGAGCAGTCCGGCCTCGACAAGCCGGTTGCCGATTACCTCGCGGCTCAACCGGACGTCGAAGAAATGTTCCAGGACATCTTTTCGTACCTCAATAAGTGGTTGCCGCGCTTCGCCGCCAGCAACCGCGCCTACGTTACTATTGCCATTGGCTGCACCGGCGGACACCACCGCTCCGTCTACCTGACCGAACGTCTGGGTCAGGTGCTGCAGCAATCGCTCAAGAATGTTCAGGTCCGCCACCGCGACCTAAGCTGAAAGGACCTCCATCGCGATGCCCGCTCTAGAAATCACCATCATCAACAAGCTGGGTCTGCACGCCCGGGCCGCCGCCAAATTCGTGGGCGTCGCCGGCAAGTACCCTTGCCAGATCAGGGTCGGTCGCACGCCGGAGACGATGGTCGACGGCAAAAGCATTATGGCCGTCATGATGCTCGCGGCCGGCAAGGGCACCCTGATTCACTTGGCCACCGAAGGTGAAGAAGCCGATGCCGCGCTGGCGGGACTGGTCGAACTGATCAATAACAAGTTCGACGAAGGCGAATAAGCCTTACCGCTGCCCGACGCGTCCATTACCGTCAGAGATGAGCGATGCCACTGACAGCCATGCCTCCATTAGCGCGAGGGGTCAGATCAAGGTCCGAGAAGATGCTGATGCTGGGGAGCACCCTGGCGGTGGCAGCCATCTTAGCCATCGTGACTTCGTTGCTGTTTCGGGAGCTGGGCACGGCCAACGAAGCCGCCGTGCGCTCCGCAAACAACGTGGTGCAGTTGATCGACGCAGATGTGCAGCGTAACGCCGAGCTGTACGACACCTCACTTCAGGGCCTGATCACTGCATGGCGACGACCCGACGTGATGACGATCTCGCCGGAGTTACGGCAACTGGTGCTCTTCGACCGGGCCACGGCGGCGCCCTTTAAGGGCGATGTGGTGCTGCTGGATGAAACCGGGCGCATCGTCGCCGACTCCACCTCGCTGACGCCTCGACTGGACAACTTTTCCGACCGGCCGGGCTTTCAGAAACACCGGGACAGCGGTTCGCTGGCGCTGGTGGTCGACGGGCCCTTCCTGTCACGCTGGGGCTTCAAGGACCTGTGCATCAGTTTCAGTCGCCGCCTCCCCTCCGACAACGGCCAGTTCGTCGGTATTGCCAGTGCATCAATGCGCCTGTCGTACTTCGATCAACTGTTTCGCACCCTGGACATCGGCCCCACGAGCACCGTCAACCTGCTCAGCGCGGATGGCGTGATGCTGGCCCGGCAACCCGATGACAACAACCGGACCTTCATCGGCCAGAACTTCAGCATGCGGCCCAACTTCAAACGCATTCTGAGAGAGGTAAACGGCAGCTTTGCGGCGGTGTCCGAGCTCGACGGCGCACAGCGGCTTTACACCTTCTCACGGGTTGGAGACTTGCCGTTGATCGTCGTGGTCGCTCAATCGCGGGACGATGTCTACGCCTTGTGGAAACGCAACGCGTTGCTGGTGGCGGGCGCCACCGGTTTGCTGTGCATCGGGATTCTCTGGCTGTCGTGGCTATTGGGCCGCCAGCTGCGCCTGCGCCAGAATGCCGAGCGCGAGCTGGCCGCGCTGGCGTCAACGGACGGGCTGACCGGTCTGGCCAATCGGCGCAGGCTGGACCAAGTGCTCAAGCAGGAGTGGGCTCGCGGGATGCGTTCGGGAAGGCCCCTGGCGCTGCTGATGATCGACGTGGATCACTTCAAGGCGTTCAATGACCGGCATGGGCATCATGGCGGCGACGTTGCCTTGCGCAGCGTTGCCCAGACACTGGCCGCCAGTATCCGCAGGCCCGGTGACCTGGCCGCGCGCTACGGCGGTGAGGAATTCATGGTGGTGCTTCCGGAAACCGACAAGGCAGGTGCCTGTGTCATCGCAGACAAGCTGCGCCTGGCAATTGAAGCGCTGCCGCCATTCGCTGACGACACAGTGCCCATCACTGTCAGCATTGGTGTCGCCACGCATCTGCCGGTGAACCATGACGTGCCCGAGCTACTGTTTCAGGCCGCGGACCGGGCCCTTTACCGCGCCAAGAAAAATGGCAGGAATTGCGTGGAATTCGAACCTTATGTCGCGCCCTCCACCGAACTGCATGCATAAAAAAACGCCAGACTGGCTGGCGTTTTTTCGAGCGGCTACAAATTACTTGTTGGCAGCACGAACGGTATCACGCAGGGCTTTGACCTTGTCGTGGTTCGCTTGCACGCCCTGCAGCTGACGCTGGATCAGGGTAGTGACGTTGACTGGGAGGTTCTTCTCAGTCGCTTCCTGTGCGGCCTTTTTGTAAGCCTTCAGCGCGTGATCTTCACCACTTTCGACTTCATTCAGGACTGCTTCGTCGTTCTTGCCACTCAAAGCGCTTTTCAGGTTGACCCAAAGACGGTGTGCGCCGCCAGCAATGCTGGAGGAGTCTTCTGGATTGCCGCCCAGTGCACGCACTTCAGCTTGCAGCTCGGCAACGGAAGTTTTGCAGCCAGAAGAACGGGAAAGCAGGTAAGCCTTGATTTCCGGGTTCTTGGCGTCTTCAGCAGCAGTGTGAAAACCTTTCTCACCGTCAATGCTGGTTTCGATCAAGTCATTCAGAATAGAGATGGCTTCTTTGTTGATATCCGACATTTTGCGGTTCCTTTCTGGCAGGTTTATCAAAGGTCTGGTTAACGAAACACTCGATAGAGGGGATATTGCACTGTGCATGCCAGCTTTAGCTGATAAATAAAATCTATATTTTTCAATTAGTTAACAATATCAAGCGACAGCTGCGCCGCGCTTTATGCATGATCTGTGTGTTTGAGCAATTGCAGAATGCACGTATCGTTCAAGTTCACTCGAACGGATAAACGGTTATTGGATGAATCCAGAGAAATTGAAGTTGTTAGTCACACGCGAAATGCCGTTCGGCAAGTATCAGGGAAGGTTGCTGGCAGACTTGCCAGGTGATTACCTGAACTGGTTCGCCCGACAAGGTTTTCCGGCTGGAGAGTTGGGCAGCCTGTTGGCCCTGATGCATGAAATCGATCACAACGGCCTCTCGGCATTGCTGGACCCGCTGCGCACGCGACCCCGCGAGCCGCTGCGCCAGGGCCCGCCGAAAGCCCCCATACGCTTCAACTAAACGCCCATAGATAAAAGCGAGCCGCTTGATGAACAGCACTGCATACGCAATAACGGAATTGGCGGATGAACAGGCTCGGGACGAAGCGTTCTGGCAGCAGGTTGCGGCGCAGTACGACGTCGAGCCCGGGCCGGTCAATTTCGAATACGGCTATTTCGGCCGCATGACCCGCGCAGCACTCAAGGATTACGAGCAGAACCTCGCTTACGTCAATCGCAGCAACTCGGTCTACGTGCGGCAGAAGTTCGATACCGAGGACAGCGAGACCATTCGCGCCGACTTGGCCGATCTGCTGAACGTGCCAGCCCGCGAAGTGGCCATCACCCGCTCCGCGTCCGAGTCGGTGCAAGCGCTGATTCGCAACTACAACGGCCTCGTGGCAGGCGACCAGGTATTGGTCAGCGACCTGGATTACAACAGCGTGCAGACCGGCATGCGTTGGCTGGCGAAGAATCGCGGCGTGGAGGTCATTGAGGTCACTCACCAACACCCCGCCAGCCATGACGGGCTGCTGCAGACTTACCGCGACGCCTTTGCCGCACATCCGCGGCTTAAGTTGGTGGCGCTGACCTACGTCACTCATCGCACGGGTCTGGTAATGCCGGTGAAAGCGATCGCCGAGCTGGCCAAGGCCCACGGCATCGAGGTCATTCTGGATGGTGCCCACGCGCTAGGCCTGCTGGATTTCGAACTGGCTGACCTTGGCGTGTCGTTCGCCGGATTCAACCTGCAGAAATGGATTGGCGCGCCGCTGAGCCTGGGCTTCATTTATGTGAAGCAGGAACGCCTGAGCGCCATCGACCCCGACATGGCCGACGAGCGCTACAGTGCGGACGATATCCTCGGGCGCGTACCTTACGGGACGCCAAACATTCCGGCCTTGATGACCCTGCCCAAAGTCTTCGCCGACCATCGTGCCATGGGCGGCGCCCCCGCCAAAGGCGCACGTTTGGCCTATCTGCGAGACCTGTGGGTCACTCAGGCGCGGACCATCGAAGGCATCGACGTGCTGACGTCGGACGACCCTCGGCTCTATTGCGGCATCACGTCATTCCGCTTCAGCCGTCACGCGGATCAGGAACTCATGGTCAAGCGCCTGCTGGATGAGCACGGCATTTTTGCGGTCACGCGGGAAGGCTCGGCCTGCGGGACGTGCATCCGCATTACACCGGGATTCACCACATCGGCAAGGGATGTCGAGCAGTTGGTGGCAGCACTTCGTGCGCTGGCGTAGGGTCTGCTCCCGAGTGGCCGCGCCGGGATCAAAGCCTTCGGTGAGCCCGTAGAAAAAAAGACGGCGCCTTCATGACGAAGGCGCCGTAAATCCATCGAGAAACGAACTACAAAGGAGCGGCAAAGATAAGCGCTCCTGCCGCTGCCTGTGCGGTACATATCTATTGCGTATGAAAAGCGCAAAAAAAAAACGGCGTTCCCGACCAAGGAACACCGTAAAAAAGCCATGCAACAACGACTTCTGCAGCAACGCCCCGACAGGGCGCCATAAACGGATCATGCTCAGCAGTTAACCAGCCTCCACTTGAACGGAAGCTGTCGAAAGCGGAGCCTGACCGGCAAATTCAGACTCAGTCGAACAACGCGATGGCTTCGGCCGTGGCGTCGGTAATCCGCTGCCAGTCGCCGTTCTTCACCCACGCGTTATCGATCATCCAGGTGCCGCCGACGCACATCACGTTAGGCAGCGCCATGTAGCTTTTCAGGTTGGCCGCACTGACGCCGCCGGTTGGGCAGAAGCGCACTTCCGGGAATGGACCGCCCAGCGCCTTGATCGCACCAACCCCGCCACTGATTTCCGCCGGGAACAGCTTGAAGCGGCGATAACCCAGCGCGTAACCGATCATGATTTCCGAAGCGCTGCTGATGCCTGGCAGCAGCGGCAATTCGCTCAGCGCGGCGGCTTCCAGCAGATCCTGCGTGCTGCCGGGGGTGACGATGAACTGTGAACCCGCCTCCTCGGCCGCCTTGAGCATGTGGCGGTCGAGAATGGTGCCGGCGCCGACGCTCAGCTCAGGACGCGCATCACGCAGCATGCGAATGGCTTTGAGCCCGAACTCGGAACGCAGAGTGATTTCCAGCGCATTCAGGCCGCCAGCGGCCAGGGCATCAGCCAGCGGCAGGACATCCTGTTCGCGGGCAATGGTAATGACCGGCAGAATCTTCGCTTTCGCGCAGAGTGCGTCGATCTGGGCAATCTTGCTCGCCATGCTATTCAACGGCTGTTTCACTTGGGTATTTTCCATGGCGGCTGATCCTTTGCTTATGGGCACCAGTAGATCTCTAGAGACGGGTTGAGGAACGCGCGCACTGGCATTTCGGCGAGGTCATCGCCTGCCAGTGCTGCGCGCAATGTGTCGAGCTTGGCCTGACCGGAGACGGACAGGATGGTGGTCGCTGCCGACGCCAGGACCGGACGCGTCAGGGTCAGGCGCTGATGGGGGACGGTCGGTGCGAGCATGGGCAGGCAACGACGATCGCTGTGGAGGTCCAGCGCTTCTTGCAGATGCGGGCTGTTGGGGAACAGCGACGCGGTATGCCCGTCATCGCCCATGCCCAGAATCAGCACGTCAATCTTAGGCAGCGCCTTGAGCGCCTCGTCAGTCGCCGCTGCAGCTTCGTCCACCGTCGTGGTCGGACGATAGAGGCTGAAGAACTCCGCTTCCGCCGCTGGCCCCTGAAGCAGGAAACGCTTGAGCAGGCCTTCGTTGCTGTCGGCGTGTTCGACGGGCACCCAACGCTCGTCGGCCAGACTCACGCAGACTTTCGACCACTCGAGTGGCTTCTGCGCCAGCGCCTTGAAAAACGCCACCGGGCTTTTGCCGCCGGACACCACCAACGTGGCCGTGCCCTGGGGGTTGCTGGAAATCGCAGCTGTGAGTCGCTCGGCCACGTGATCGGCCAGCGCGTTCGCCAGCACTTCGGGGTTATCGAATTCGTGGGCCTTCAGGCCCGCCGGAAATTCAAGTTCACATATCGCCATACCAGGATCTCCCGTCACGCGTAATCAAAGCAATGGAGCTCATCGGCCCCCAGGAACCGGCGGGGTAAGGCTTGGGCGCATCGCCCGCCTTTTTCCAGCCGGCGATCAACTGGTCGCACCATTGCCAGGCGTATTCGATTTCGTCTTTGCGGACAAACAGGTTCTGATTGCCCCGCATGACTTCCAGCAACAACCGCTCGTAGGCGTCCGGAACGCGGGCGCTGCGATAGGCATCGGAGAAACTCAGTTGCAAAGGATTGCTGCGCAGCTGCATGCCTTTGTCCAGGCCCTGATCCTTGGTCATCACTTGCAGCGAGATGCCTTCATCGGGCTGCAAGCGGATGATCAGGCGGTTGCTGATCTGCAAGCGCTGCTCAGGAGCGAAGATGTAATGCGGCGGCTCTTTGAAGTGGATCACGATCTGCGACAGCTTCTGCGGCATGCGCTTGCCGGTACGCAGATAGAACGGCACGCCCGACCAGCGCCAGTTACGGATATCGGCACGAATGGCGACGAAGGTTTCCGTGTCGCTCTGGGTGTTGGAGTTTTCCTCCTCCAGATAACCCGGCACCGGCTTGCCCTCGCTGTAGCCGGCGATGTACTGACCGCGCACCACTTGGGTAGCCAGACGCTCCGGCGTGAAAGGCGCCAGTGCCTTGAGCACTTTCACCTTCTCGTCACGAATACTGTCGGCGGACAGGTCGCTGGGCGGGTCCATCGCGATCAGGCACAGCAGCTGCAACAGGTGGTTCTGGATCATGTCACGCAGCTGACCGGCCTGGTCGAAATAGCCCCAGCGCCCTTCGATGCCGACCTTCTCCGCCACGGTGATTTCCACGTGGGAGATATGGTTCTGGTTCCACTGTGTCTCGAACAGGCTGTTGGCAAACCGCAGGGCAATGAGGTTTTGCACCGTGTCCTTGCCCAGATAGTGGTCGATTCGGTAAATGCGGGTTTCAGGCAGGAACTTGGCGACGGCATCGTTGACGCGACGGGACGACGCGAGGTCGTGGCCGATGGGTTTTTCCAGCACAGCGCGGGTGCGATCGGTCAGGCCCACCAGCGCGAGGTTTTCGCAGATGGCGCCATAGACCGACGCCGGGGTCGCGAAGTAGGCAATCATGGTCGGCGCGTCGCCCACGGCTTCGGCAAGCGCGACGTAGTCCTCGCCCTTGAGGAAGTCCACATGCAGGTAACTCAGGCGGGCCTGAAAACGCTCCACGTGTTCGGTCTCAAGCTGCGCCTCGGGGACGAAGCGACGCAGGCTTTTATCAATGTAAGTCAAGTGCTCCTCAGGAGTACCGGGCTCACGGGCCAACGCAATAATTCGGGTCTCGGCATGCAGCAGTCCAGCTCGATCAAGCTGGTACAACGCAGGAAACAGTTTGCGTACCGCCAGGTCACCCAAGGCGCCAAACAACGCAAAAGTGCACGGTTCAACCGTAATCGAGAGCATAATGTTGGTTCTTTTATCAAGTTAAGCTACAAATACCTTTTTTAAAGGCGTTACTCAAGGCCGAATGTAGTAATAACCACAACATTCCCACCTTAACCACATTAGAGTGGTGATCACCACAGGCCCTCAGTACGATAGGCCACCTTTGCGACAGGCTAAAGGCCGAAATTCCCTCACTGCAAATAAAGGCCTGTCGACCGGCCTGTCGCCGTTTCATCAGAAGGACAAACAATGGACCGCGTACGCAATCTTCTGGAGCAGATCCAGAGTCGTCTGGAAGAGCTGAACAAGGCCGAGCGCAAGGTCGCCGAGGCGATTCTGAGCAACCCGCAGCAGGCCACCCGGTTCAGCATCGCTGCGCTGGCCCAGGCCGCGAAGGTCAGTGAACCGACGGTCAACCGTTTCTGCCGCTCGTTCGATGTCAGCGGCTATCCCGAGCTGAAGCTGCAACTGGCCCAGAGCCTGGCCAGCGGCGCCGCCTACGTCAGCCGCGCCGTGGAGGCCGATGACAACCCGGAAGCCTACACCCGCAAGATCTTCGGCAGCGCCATCGCGTCCCTCGACAGTGTGTGTCAGGTGCTTGACCCCAACCTGATCAGCAAAGCGGTCGACCTGCTGATTCAGGCGCGGCAGATTCACTTCTTCGGCCTCGGGGCTTCGGCGCCGGTGGCACTGGACGCGCAGCATAAATTCTTCCGCTTCAATCTCGCCGTCACGGCCCACGCCGACGTGCTGGTGCAGCGCATGCTGGCCTCGGTGGCGCACACCGGCGAGCTGTTTGTGATCATTTCCTACACCGGGCGCACCCGCGAGCTGGTGGAAGTGGCGCGCATCGCCCGTGAAAATGGCGCGTCGGTGCTGGGCCTGACCGCTGCCGACTCGCCGCTGGCGAAGGCCAGCACGTTGAGCCTGAACATTCCGCTGCCGGAAGACACCGACATCTATATGCCCATGACGTCCAGGATCGTCCAGCTGACAGTGCTGGATGTGCTGGCGACCGGCATGACCCTGCGTCGGGGCGTCGACTTCCAGCCGCACCTGCGCAAGATCAAGGAAAGCCTGAATGCGAGCCGGTACCCGGCGGACGATGAGCTGAATTAAGGGAACGCCTCATTTGCAGGCGATCCCCCGCTCCCACACTCAATGAACCAGGCTTGCCTGCAGGCTTAAGCTGGCGTGCTGCCCGGGCGCCAGGCTCAAGCAATCATCCACACCCGACGCCGCCTCGACGCGCAAGAAACCCATCGCTTCATCGCCACCCACGCCGAGCAAGGGTCGACTGCCGGGGTGCCAGACGACGGTGCTGTCGCTGTCGCCGGTGTCGATGCTCAACCGCCGCTGCCAGGCGTCGTCTTGTAGTTCCAGCAGGCCTGCATGCTCGAACACCCGCTGACAACTGCCATGAACCCGAAGCTCGCCCCGCTGCTCGCAAGCGCTGCGACTGAGTTCGTCATAGCCGTGGGCACCGTCGAGCCCCTGCAACGCGACGTCCGCCACATCACTGATGCGCCAGTAGGCGTGCAAGCCATGGCCGAAGTGACAAGGCTCGCTGTCGTCGTGACGCGTCTCCAGGCGCAGGTCCATCGAATGCCCGAGCTCGGCATAAAGATCGGCCTGCCAGTCCCACAGCTTGAGTTGCCAGCGCAATGTGACGCCCGCCTCGTGCTCGTGGCTTTCGACCAGTTTCCAGTCGAGGAGTCGGCCCCAGCCGTTGGCCGGCCAACCACTCTCCCCCGGATGACGTCCGACCCAGGGCCAACTGACCGGCACGCCACCGCGGATCGCGCCGACCAGGGGCCAATGGGCAGCACACCACAACCACGGCTTCTGCCCGGCAGGTTCAAAATGCAACAGCTGAGCGCCCTGCCGACTGAACACGGCCTGGCACTGCGCGTGATTGATCACCAGCACATCACGCTGTTGGTAGCGTTCCCACTGAAAGGTCGGTTGCGGTCGCACCGCGGTGAAGAAACGCTGAAGAGGGTGCTCGGTTGAGCCGAGGTCCCTGAAGGGCATCGTTGTCGCACTCCAGATGGCGGTCACTCGTCACGCGAGAAAAAATGCCCCGAACGCGGAGCCATTGCTACGGAATAAATAGCGCGAAAAAAAACGGGCAGCTTGGCTGCCCGTAAAGCACACACGACCCTTGATCGTTTGTGGAGCGCGGAGGAGCGTCCGCTTAACTTAGAACTTCGACTGAATCTTGATACCGGCAACCAGTGCGTTCTGAACGTCGTCCACACCGCCCGGGCTCTTCACGTACTGCAGGTTGGGACGCACGGTCAGCCAGTCGGTTACGTGCACGCCGTAGTAGATTTCCGAGTTGTATTCGGTCTTCTGGATCGGCAGGTAGCCTGGGTTGTCGTAGTCTTCGATGCCGTTGACGGCGTTGACCAGACGACGGTTGTCCTGGGCATCATCGTTCACGTGGATACGCGCGACGCCGATACCGATGTCATCCTTCGGACGTGCATCGAACGGGCCTTTGTAGACGAAGCCGACCTGCTGGTAGTTGTCGACGAAGTTGGTGGCTTTGTCGTGCACGGTCGCGTTGGCGAAAATGCTCAGACCACGGGATGCGTCGCCGTTGTGCGCGGTCAGCTGTTGCTGAGCCACGACCCACCAGCCGTGCTTGTCTTTGTGGGACTTGAAGTCACCGCCGGCGATTGCCTGAGGCTGACCGTTTTCGTTCTCGTAGAGATCATCGGCGCTTGGGTTACTCACGTAGTAGCCCAGACGGTATTCGCCTGGCAGCGAGTTGACGTTCGGCGACCACACCACTTCAACCGGTACCACGGTGCCTTTGGAGCCGCTGCCGCTGAGTTTGAAGCTGTTGCCGGTTTCGAGGTACGAAGGGTTCTGCTCGTAGACGCCGATCTGGGCGAACAACTCAGGCGTGATGTTGTACTTCACGCGGGCAGCCCACTGGCTGACGGGCCAGTTGTACCAGGTGTTGACGTAGTTACCGACTTGCGAGCCGCAGAACGAAAGGTTCTGGAAGTCGCAAGGGAAGCTGTTGAAGTCTTCGCCTTCACCAAAACGACCAACCTTGATGTCCAGCTTGCCGTCGAAGTACTTCTGCTTGACCCACATCTGGGTCAGACGCCAGGTCTGGCCACGGCCCCAGACTTCCTGGGAGGAGCTGAGCGTGCCGGCACGCGGATCGCCGATACGGTCGTTGGAGATGTTGTTGCCGCTACGCTCGGTGATCGCGAGCTTGAACTCTGCGTCGTGCCAGCCGAGGATTTTTTGCAGGTCCATTTGTACGCCGAACGCAAACTGGTCGCTGTAGCGGCCGGTTCTGTCGTCGTTATAACCACCGTTGAGGTTGGAGGCGGCTTCGCCTACGTACTCGATCGGGAAGTCGTAACCCTTGTCGTACAGCTCTTGACGCAGACCACCCCAATCGCCGGTCATGTGCTCGCTGGCTTTGAAAGGCTCCATTGCAGACGCCGTTCCGGAAATCGTCAACGCGCTCAGGACAGACAACCCACCGATCAGCTGAAACTGGTTAAGCGACTTGTTACGTACCTTTTTCATCCCTTGGATCCTCGTTTTATTGTTATTAGCTTTTGAACAGCGTTGTAACCACGTACATCGTGTGCATGACGGGTTTTGTACGGCAGACATCCACCCGTCACAGGTGCTCGTTTGTGCAGTGCTCCTGCACGTCGGGATCAGTTGCGGTTGAGCCGCGTGACATTCCCCATGTTCTCCACCGACTGACTCGGTGCCAGGACGCCAAGGCGCTCGCCGGTTTTGGCGTCGAACAGCAGAACCTTCGCCGGATCGAACTGCAACGTCAAGGTCTCGCCCACAGCGGGTGCAATATCCGGCGCCAGACGGCAGCAGACCTTGCTCTCGTTGAGGGTAACGAATACCAGCGTATCCGGGCCAGTCGGCTCGGTCACCTGGACTTCCGCGCGAATGGTCGGCAGACCGGCAGCATCACCGGACGCTAGCACGATTTGCTCAGGACGCAGGCCCAGAATCACCTCACGGTCCTCAAGACCGGCGTCGTTCATGCTCATCGGCAGCTCGCAACGGGCCTGACCGCTGTCGAGCAGCGCGACGAGGCGACCGTCCTTGCGTTGCAGACGCAGCGGGATGAAGTTCATCGGCGGCGAGCCGATGAAGCTGGCCACGAACAGGTTGGCCGGATCGTTGTAGATCTGCTTTGGCGTGCCGAACTGCTGAATGATGCCGTCCTTCATGACCGCCACTTTGTCGCCCAGTGTCATCGCTTCGATCTGGTCGTGGGTCACGTAGACCGTGGTGGTCTTCAGGCGCTGGTGCATCAGCTTCATTTCGGTACGCATCTCGACGCGCAGCTTGGCATCGAGGTTCGAAAGCGGCTCGTCGAACAGGTAAATCTTCGGCCGACGGGCCAGCGCCCGGCCCATGGCCACGCGCTGTTGCTGACCACCGGAGAGCTGCCCCGGCTTGCGATTGAGCAGGTGTTCGATCTGCAGCAGCTTGGCGACCCGAGCCACTTCGGCGTCGATGTCGGCCTGATTCATCTTGCGAATCTTCAGCCCGAACTCGATGTTCTCGCGCACGCTCATGGTCGGGTACAGCGCGTAGGACTGGAAGACCATCGCGATGTCGCGATCCTTCGGGCTCATGCCGCTGACGTCCTGATCACCGATCATGATCGCGCCGCCGGTAATGTTTTCCAGCCCGGCGATGCAGTTCATCAGGGTCGACTTACCGCAGCCCGAAGGGCCGACCAGAATCAGGAACTCGCCTTCTTTGATGGAGAGTTCGATGTTCTTCAGGGTGTCCGGCAAACCGGCCCCGTAAGTCTTGTTTACATTGCGTAGTTCAAGCGTTGCCATGATTACCCCTTGACTGCGCCGGCCGTGAGCCCGCGCACGAAATACTTGCCTGCGACCACGTAGACCAGCAGGGTCGGCAGACCGGCGATCATCGCCGCCGCCATATCAACGTTGTATTCCTTGACGCCTGTGCTGGTGTTGACCAGGTTGTTCAGCGCGACCGTGATCGGCTGAGAATCACCGCTGGAGAACACCACGCCGAACAGGAAGTCGTTCCAGATCTGGGTGAACTGCCAGATCAGGCAGACCATGATGATCGGCGTCGACATCGGCAGAATGATCCGACGGAAGATGGTGAAGAAGCCGGCGCCATCCAGACGTGCCGCTTTCACCAGTGCGTCCGGAATACTGACGTAGTAGTTGCGGAAGAACAGCGTGGTGAACGCCAGACCGTAAACGACGTGGACGAACACGAGACCTGTGGTGGTGCTCGCCAGGCCCATTTTGCCCAGTGTGAAAGACGCCGGCAGCAGGACGGTCTGGAACGGCAGGAAGCAACCGAACAGCAGCAGGCCGAAGAACAACTGCGAACCGCGAAAGCGCCACATCGACAGCACGTAGCCGTTCAGCGCACCAATGGTGGTGGAGATCAGCACCGCCGGAACGGTGATCAGGAACGAGTTCCAGAAGTAGCCCTTCACCGTCGCCCAGGCTTTGATCCAGCCGATGGCCGTCACTTCGGTCGGCCAGCTGAGCAGGTTGCCGCTGCCAATGTCTTCCGGCGACTTGAAGCTGGTCAGCAGCATCACCACCAGCGGCACCAGATAAATGAATACCGCAACGATCAGCACCGCATAGATGGCGACGCGGCTCAGGCTGAGGGCGGGCTTGTTGGCGAGACTAGTCATTGCGCTTGGCCCTCAGCTCGGAATACAGATAAGGCACGAGGATGGCGAGAATCGCGCCGAGCATCAGGATCGCACTGGCGGAACCCATGCCCATCTGGCCACGGCTGAAGGTGAACGAGTACATGAACATCGCGGGCAGGTCAGACGAGTAGCCCGGGCCACCGGCCGTCATGGCCGCGACCAGGTCGAAACTCTTGATGGCGATGTGCGCCAGAATCATGACCGCGCTGAAGAACACCGGACGCAGGCTTGGCAGCACGACCTTCCAGTAAATTTTCGGCATGCTCGCGCCGTCGATCTGCGCAGCGCGGATGATCGACTGATCAACGCCACGAAGGCCGGCCAGGAACATCGCCATGATGAAGCCCGACGCCTGCCATACCGCAGCGATCACCAGACAGTAAACGACGCGGTCCGGATCGATCAGCCAGTCCAGGCGAAAGCCTTCCCAGCCCCAGTCACGCAGCAGTTTGTCCAGACCCATGCCCGGGTTGAGCAGCCATTTCCAGGCCGTACCGGTGACGATCATCGAGAGCGCCATCGGGTACAGATAAATGGTACGGATGAAGCCTTCGCGGCGGATGCGCTGATCCAGAAAGACCGCCAGCAGCACGCCAACCACCATGCTGATGCCGATGAACATGCCACCGAACACCGCGAGGTTTTTGCTGGCTACCCACCAGCGATCGTTGTCGAACAACCGCGCGTATTGCGCCAGACCCACGAATTTGTAGGTCGGCAGGAAAGTCGAGTTGGTGAACGACAGAACGAACGTCCACAGGATATAGCCGTAGAAGCCCACCAATACGATGAACATGCTGGGCGCCAGCACCAGTTTGGGTAGCCAGCGCTGCAGTGCATCGAACGGCGAGGCTTTGCTGAACACAGCAACAGAACTCATGGTGAAATCCAGTACAGAAGAATGAAGAGTGCAAACACGCCGCCTTCTGCAGGAGTGAGCTTGCTCGCGAGGCGGCGTGTCAGTGCCGTCTGTATTGGCTGACATGACGCCATCGCGAGCAAGCTCACTCCTACATGGAGCAAGCGGTGTTACGGCTTACTTGGCAGACTTGATCGCAGCGCCCAGCTTCTTCGCCGCGTCGGCCGGATCGGCTTTCGGGTCGTTGATGAAGTTGGTCACGACGTCAAAGAAAGCGCCCTGCACGGCCAGTGTGGTGGCCATGTTGTGCGCCATGCTTGGTTGCAGGCCGCCGGTTTTGGCGTCAGCCAGGAAGTCCTTGGCAGCGGTCTGGGCGCACGAGTCGAAACCGTACTTGCCCATGTCAGCCAGCATGTCGTTGCGAACAGGAATCGAGCCTTTGTTGATGCTGAAGACTTTCTGGAAGTTTTCACCCAACACGACCTTGGCGATGTCCTGCTGACCAGCAGCAGTACCTGCATCCTTCTGCTTGAACACAGCCAGGGAGTCGATGTTGTAGGTGAAGGCCTTGTCGGTGCCCGGGAACGCTACGCACTCGTAGTCCTTGCCGGCGACTTTCTTGGCAGCGGTCCATTCACTCTTGGCCCAGTCACCCATGATCTGCATGCCGGCCTTGCCGTTGATGACTTTGGCGGCTTCCAGGTTCCAGTCCTGGCCTTTGCCGTCGGCATCCATGTAGGTGGCGACTTTCTTCAGCTCGGTGAGCGACTTGACCATTTCAGGGCCGGTCAGCGCAGCGTTGTCGAGGTCGACCAGTGCCTTTTTGTAACCGTCAGCGCCCATGACAGAGAGAACGACGGCTTCAAAAACAGTGCTGTCCTGCCAAGGCTGGCCACCGTGGGCCAGAGGGATGAAGCCTGCCGCTTTGAGCTTGTCGCCCGCTGCGTAGAATTCTTCGAGGGTGGTAGGGGCTTTTTCGATACCGGCTTTCTTGAAGACTTCCGGGTTGATCCACAGCCAGTTGACGCGGTGGATGTTCACCGGCACGGCGACGTAGTCACCGTCGTACTTCACGGTGTCGGAGACTTTCTTGTCCAGCAGGCTGTCCCACTTCTCCTCTTTGGAGACGTTTTTCAGCACGTCGGTATCAAGCAGGCCGGTAGAGGCCCATTCCTGGATGTCCAGGCCCTTGATCTGGGCAACGCCAGGCGGGTTGCCAGCAACGGCGCGGCTTTTGAGCACGGTCATTGCAGTTGCACCGCCGCCGCCTGCGACAGCGCCGTCTTTCCAGGTGAAACCGTCTTTTTCAACTTGCGCGCGGAGCACATCGACAGCGGCTTTTTCGCCACCGGACGTCCACCAGTGCACAACTTCGACGGTGCCTTTGGCATCAGCTGCCATAGCGCTCAGAGGGAACAACGAGGCGAGGGAAATAAGTGCAGCGAGACGGGAAATCGAATTCATATCTGACCTTTCTTGTTGTTATGCATGAGCAAGTCGTGGCGCTTGCGCTGCGTGGATTCTAACCAAGGGGTTAGAGCGGACGGTAACGAAGGGATGCGCAAATGTCACAGGGCTGTGACATTGAGGAAAGGAACCAGATTACTCCACACCACGCGGCAGATAGAGCGTGACCCGCAACCCGCCCTCGCGCATGTTCTGCAATGTCACTTCGCCGCCGTGGCTGTGGGCAATATTGCGGGCGATTCCGAGCCCTAACCCATAGCCCTGCTGGTGTTTGCCGGCCAGCCGGAAGTGCGGTTCGAAGACTTGTTCCATTCGCTGTTCAGGCACGCCCGGGCCTTCATCTTCGACGTGAAGAATGAACGCGTCGGCGTCGTCTTCAACGAACAGGTGCGCACGGTCGCCGTATTTGATGGCGTTATCGATCAGGTTGCCCATGCACCGGCGCAGCGCCAAGGGCTTGCCGTAGTACATCGACATCGCCTTGCCGTGCAACGTGACACGGCCTGCACCGTCAGCCGAGAGATAGGGCTCGATCAGGCAATCCAGCGCGTGATTGAGGTCGACCGGCTCGATGTTTTCGTGAATGTCGGTGTCCTTCACGCACTGCAACGCGCCTTTGACCAGCAACTCCAGCTCATCCAGGTCACGGGTGAATTTGGCCTGCATCTGTTCGTCTTCGAGCAGCTCGACGCGCAGCCGCAAGCGAGTGATCGGGGTGCGCAGGTCGTGGGAAATCGCGCTGAAGAGCTGGCCGCGCTCGGTCAGGTAACGGCTGATGCGATCGCGCATGGTGTTGAACGCGCGGGTCACTTCCACCACTTCACTGCCGCCGCCCTCCACCACCGGCTCGACGTCAGCGCCCAACGACAGATCCCGCGCGGCATGGGCCAGACGCTTGAGCGGCCCACTCTGCCAGTGCACCAGCAGACCGATGAAGACCAACAGAAAAATACTGGTCAAAGCAATGAACCAGACTTGCTGCGAGGGCAGGCCTTCCGCTTCGAGCATGGTGTAGGGCTCAGGCAGCAGCGAGGCGATGTACAGCCATTCGCCGGGCGACAGCTCGATCTGCGTGACCAGCACGGGCGGATTGACCGGTTCAAGGGTCAGCGCGTAATGGGCCCATGAGCGCGGAAGTTCGTCGAGTCTGAGACCGCTGTTGAAAATGCGCAGGTCTTCGGGACGCACGAAGCGGACGAGGATGTCGGGATCAGCGCCGAGGTTCTGCCGCAGCACCTGACCGACCACATCGATGACCGCTGTCTTGCGCACGGTGGGCTCAAGCACCTGCATTTCCAGCGGTCGATCGTTGAGCGACACGAAGAAACGCGTGCCGCCCATGCTGCGCAATTGATCGAGCACCAGCGGCCGAAACGCAACGGGGAGCGAGCGGAAGTAACTCACACTCGCCGCCATGGAAAAACCCAGACTGCGGGCGCTGGTGACCAGGCCTTCCATCTGCGTGGCGCGCAGTTGAGAGAGCCAGATCAGGCTGGACAGGGTTTGCGCCAGCAACACGGCGAGCAAGGTCAGCAGCAGCATGCGTCCGAGCAGCGAACGCGGCACCGGCAAGCGGCGTTTCCTGTCAGTCACCATTGAGTATCAGTAACCGTTGCCGGCTTGGGGGAGCACATTGGCTGCCAGCAGATAACCACTGCCTCGCACGGTGCGGATCAAACGCGGAGCCTTGCCAGTGTCACGCAAACGCTGACGCAGGCGGCTGACCGCCATGTCGACGATGCGCTCCAGCGGCATCAGCTCACGGCCACGGGTGGCGTTGCCGATGGTGTCGCGATCAAGAATCTGTTGGGGATTGTCGAGAAACAATTTGAGCAGCGCGAAATCGGCGCCGGACAAAATCACTTCTTCACCGTCGTTGTGAAACAGCCGATGACTGACCATGTCCAGCCGCCATTCATCGAACACCAGCACCTCACCGCCGCTGCGCTCCTGGCCGAACTGGGCGCGACGCAACAGTGCCTTGATCCGGGCCTGAAGTTCACGGGGGCTGAAGGGTTTGGCCATGTAGTCATCGGCGCCGAGTTCCAGCCCGATGACACGGTCGGCCTCGTCGGAGCTGGCGGTGAGCATGATGATGGGAATATGCGGTTGACGCGGATGCTGCCTGACCCAACGACACAGGCTGAAGCCATCTTCGTCGGGGAGCATGACGTCGAGAATCAGCAGGTCGCTGGCCTCTTCGTTGAACGCCTGGCGAAACTCGGCCCCATCGCCGACCGTGCGCACCTGAAAACCGGATCGGCTCAGGTAGGCTTGCAGCAACTCGCAAATCTCCTGGTCATCGTCAACCACCAGAATCGATTTACTGACAGCGTTCACATGGTCGTCCTTGTGAGCAATGGATTGTTGTTATAGGTGGAGCAGTTGCGAGCTTCAAGCTTTAAGCCGCAAGCCAGCCATGCGCGGCCTTGACTTGCAGCTTATAGCTTGCCGCTAGCGCTCGCCGCATATTGATCCAGCGCCACGCCTGCGCCCATCAGGCCGGGGTACTCGGCCGTGACCAGCCAGACCGGCACGTCATTGAAGTAATCCTTCATCAGTCCCTTCTCGGCGAACGCCTTGTTGAAGCCGCTCTGCATGAAGAAATCAACGAACCGCGGGATCACGCCACCGGCAATATACACGCCGCCGCGTCCGCCGACAGTCAGTACGTTATTGCCCGCCACCCGGCCGAGGAATACACAGAACTGCTCGAGCACCGCGCTGGCGACCGGATCGCCCTTGAGCGCCGCCGAGGTAATGGCCGCCGGGGATTTGAGTTCAGGCTCGATCTCGTCCAGCCCGCAGCTGACTTGATACAGCAGCAACAGCCCGGCGCCACTCAGAATCGTCTCGGCGCTGACATGCTCGTGGGTCGCCATCAACCGCATCCACAGCAGGGCTTCGCGAGGCGTGCCGATCGGCAAATCAACGTGACCGCCCTCCCCCGGCACCGCAGTCCATCGCGCTTCGCCGCTGCGGATCAACGTGCCGACGCCAAGGCCGGTGCCTGGCCCGATCACCACCCGCGCACCACGAGGATCGCCCTTGCCATGACGCACGGTCAGGTACTCGTCGTCCTTCAGGCGGGTCATGCCCAGCGCCATGGCGGTGAAGTCGTTGACCAGGATCAGATGGTCGATCTTCAGCTCGGCGCAGAACGCCTGCCGGTTGATCTTCCAGTGGCTGTTGGTGAAGTGGAAATCATCGCCGGTCACCGGCCCGGCCACGGCCAGGCAAATGGAGGTGACATCACCGCGCTGCAATTCCAGGTCCTGCAAATAGACCGTCAGGGCCTTTTCAGGACTGGCGTAATCGACCGTCGCGAATACGCGAATCGAATGCAACTGATCGTCTTCCCAAATGGCAAACCGCGCATTTGTGCCGCCGATATCACCCACCATCGCCAATGTCACTTGAGCGTCTCCAGATTCGAAGTAAAGGCGCTGGCGCCCTTCTCTGCCGAGCTGAAGGCCATGCGCATGAAGCCGAACAATTCGCGCCCGCTGCCCACGTTATGGGACAAGCGACCGATGGCCGGCTCTCTGGCGGCCAATTCTGCCGGTTCGACCAGAACTTGCAACGTTCCTTTCACGCCATCGACACGAATGAGATCCCCATCACGTACCAACGCCAGCGGTCCGCCGTCGGAGGCTTCCGGGCAAACGTGAATCGCCGCCGGGATTTTCCCGGACGCGCCGGACATGCGCCCGTCAGTAATCAGCGCTACTTTGAACCCACGGTCCTGCAGCACGCCCAGGAACGGCGTCATCTTGTGCAGCTCCGGCATGCCGTTGGAGCGCGGCCCCTGGAAGCGCATCACCGCCACGAAATCGCACTCCAGTTCGCCCGCCTTGAAGGCGTCGGCGAGGTCCTGCTGGTCTTCGAATACTTTGGCGGGCGCTTCGACGATCTGATGCTCCAGCGCAACGGCAGAGACCTTCATCACGCCACGGCCCAGGTTGCCTTCCATCACCCGCAGGCCACCCTCGGCCGAGAACGGACGGGCAATCGGACGCAGGACGTTTTCGTCCAGGCTTTCGATCGGGCCATCTCGCCACACCAGTGTGCCTTCTTCCAGGAACGGCTCCTGGGTGTAGCGACGCAGACCACGGCCCATGACCGTGTTGACGTCTTCGTGCATCAGGCCCGCATCGAGCAGCTCGCGGATCAGGAACGACATGCCGCCGGCAGCCTGGAAGTGGTTGATGTCGGCTTTGCCGTTCGGGTAGACGTGGGACAGGGTCGGCACGACTTCCGACAGATCGGCCATGTCCTGCCACGTCAGCTGAATGCCCGCGCACTGGGCAATCGCCGGCATGTGCAGCGTGTGGTTGGTGGAACCGCCCGTCGCGTGCAGGGCAACAATCGAGTTGACCAGCGAACGTTCGTCCACAATCTCTCCGAGAGGGATGAAGTCGCCGCTTTGTTTGGTCAGACGCGTGACCTGGAACGCCGCCTCGCGTGTCAGGGCATCGCGCAGCGGTGTGTAGGGATTGACGAAAGAGGCGCCCGGAAGATGCAGACCCATGACTTCCATGAGCAACTGGTTGGTGTTCGCCGTGCCGTAGAACGTGCAGGTGCCCGGGCCGTGGTAGGACTTCATCTCCGAGTCCAGCAGCTCTTCGCGAGTCGCCTTGCCTTCGGCGTAGCGCTGCCGCACGTCGGCTTTCTCTTTGTTGGAGATGCCCGAGACCATTGGCCCGCCCGGTACAAAAATCGTCGGCAGATGACCGAAACGCAGCGAGCCCATCAGCAGGCCCGGAACGATCTTGTCGCAGATGCCCAGCATCAGCGCGCCGTCGAACATGTTGTGGGACAACGCCACCGCCGTTGCCATCGCAATGACTTCTCGGCTTGCGATACTCAATTCCATGCCCGGCTCGCCCTGGGTGACACCGTCACACATGGCCGGAACGCCACCGGCAAACTGCCCCACCGAGCCGATTTCGCGCAGCGCTTTTTTGATCTGTTCGGGGAAGTGTTCGTACGGCTGATGCGCCGAGAGCATGTCGTTGTAGGAAGAGACGATGGCAATGTTGGCCGCATTCATCATGCGCAGGCTGTTCTTGTCTTCGGGACCACATGCCGCGACGCCGTGGGCGAAGTTGGCACATTGCAACTTGCCGCGCATCGGCCCGTCGCTCGCCGCACCCCGGATCAATTGCAGGTAGCGTTGACGGGTTTCACGGCTGCGAGCAATCAGCCGTTCGGTTACCTCAAGGACGCGGGGATGCATGTCATGGACTCCAGGCTAGCGATGTGGTCACTCGTTCAGGCGCTTTCACCAGGCTGCGATCAAATCCGGGGCTCAGACGAGAGCGACGGCAAGCACTTGATTTTCAGCCAGTTGTGACGGCCAGACGGGTTTCTATTTGTAGATAAAACAAAATACTGCCACTAAAAGGGGTTGTTTTCTATTTTTATGAGAATAATCTTGTAATTCCAACAACAAATTCTTGAGGACGGGTGTATGACTCTCCGCATCGCAATCAATGGCTTTGGCCGAATCGGCCGCAACGTCCTACGCGCACTCTATACCCAAGGCTACCGTCAGGACCTGCAAGTCGTCGCCATCAACGACTTGGGCGACAGCGAGATCAACGCCCACCTGCTGAAATTCGATACGGTTCACGGGCAATTCGACGGTTCCGTTGAACACGATCAGGAAAGCCTGACCGTCAATGGTGACCGAATTGCGGTCAGCGCGATCCGCAACCCGGCCGAGCTGCCGTGGAAATCCCTGGACATCGACGTTGTGTTCGAATGCACCGGCCTGTTCACCGACCGCACCAAAGCCGCTGCCCACATCACCGCCGGCGCCAAGAAAGTGATTATTTCTGCACCGGCCAAAGGCGCCGATGCGACGATCGTCTACGGCGTTAACCATGATGTACTGCGCCAATCCCATCAGGTCATCTCCAACGCATCCTGCACCACCAACTGCCTGGCGCCGGTCGCCCAGGTGCTGAACCGTGAGCTGGGCATCGAGAGCGGTCTGATGACCACCATCCACGCCTATACCAACGACCAGAACCTGATCGACGTCTACCACACCGACCCGTACCGCGCGCGTTCGGCTACCCAGTCGATGATCCCGAGCAAGACCGGCGCTGCCGAAGCGGTCGGCCTGGTACTGCCG
This sequence comes from Pseudomonas sp. HP_12, assembly GCF_055283955.1. NCBI lineage: Bacteria > Pseudomonadati > Pseudomonadota > Gammaproteobacteria > Pseudomonadales > Pseudomonadaceae > Pseudomonas > Pseudomonas sp. HP_12. The sequence continues at coordinate 182,532 of NZ_JBTOQG010000023.1, read as the reverse complement.
GAACTGGCAGGCAAGCTGACCGGCATGGCCGTGCGTGTGCCGGTGATCAACGTGTCGCTGGTCGACCTGACCATTCAGCTCAAGCGCGACGCGACGGCCGAAGAAGTCAACGCGATCATGAAAGAAGCGGCCCAGCATTCGAAAATCCTCGGCTACAACACCCTGCCGCTGGTTTCCCACGACTTCAATCACAACCCGCTGTCGTCGATCTTCGATGCGAACCACACCAAAGTCAGCGGTCGCCTGCTGAAGGTGCTGGCGTGGTACGACAACGAATGGGGCTTCTCCAACCGCATGCTGGATAACTGCCTAGCGTTGATGAACGCCGAGTAAGCAAGTAATAGGATCCCCTCAATGTAGGAGCGAGCTTGCTCGCGAAGACGGAATTCAAGCCGCTGGACAGTCAGCGGATTTACCAGGCTCTTCGCGATCAACTCCCTCCCCGGTAATGACTGCCGTCCCGGCGAACGGCCCTTACAATCTGTGCAAATCCCTGCCTTGACCTGATGTCTAGATGATAAGCATTATCATCTACTGAATTCTCGTCGGGTGTCCCCGTGACTCAGTCGCACTTCAATACCGTCTTCCTCGCCCGGCGAACCATGCTGTTGCGCACGCTTCAGCGCATGGTCCGCAGTCACACCGCCGCCGAAGACCTGCTCCAGGAAACCTACCTCCGTGTCACCCGCGCGCTCACCGAAAGAGCCATCGAGCACCTCGAACCCTTCGTCTTCCAGACCGCGCGCAATCTGGCCCTGGATCATCTGCGCGCCCGCCGCGTTCACGCGCGCACCATCAATGACGATGCGCCGATCAGCGATATCCATAATGTCGTCGCCCCCCACTCCGCGCTGGAGGATGCAGCCCACGCCAACCGTCTGCTGGAAAGCCTGAGCACGAGCCTGGAAACCCTGTCGCCCCGGCAGCAGAAAATCTTCACCCTCAGTCGGCTTCACGGCGCAAGTTATCTGGAAATCGCCGAGCAACTGGGCGTGTCCACCAGTACCGTGCAAAAAGAATTGAAGCTGATCATGACGCTCTGCCTGAGTGTCGCGGCGCGCCTGGATCACTGAGTTTCATCCGCAAGAATTCGTCAGTGGGTGCTTCTGAGTGACGCTACAATGCCGGCCAAACCGTGGACCTGAGGACGCTCCTTGACGGACTCCCAATCACCCCGCCGCGCTCAAGCCGATGCATCGGGCGCTGCCGAGACGATGGATCAGGCCCTGACCTGGCTGATCGAGCTGGAACTCGCAGATGCCGCAACCCACGCGCGCTTTCTAGAATGGCTCGGAGCCGATCCCGCCCACCGTGAAGCGTTTGCCAGCGCCGAGGCCGTGTGGCACTCGCAAACGGTATTCGATGCAGCAGCGGTGCTGGCTGTGCGGAAAAAAACCTGACGCCGGACTGCGCTCGCCAAGCTGCGGCGCCATGGCTTCAAACCTGATGATCTGACACTGACCGAAATTATTTTTACGCGATAGCCGCGACCCGTACGTCTAGTCATAGCCAATGCAACTGATTCCTATTTGAATCATCTCGCAACAACTATGACGACCCGCACGACAGGGAGCGCTATCCATGCTGTCCAGCTTCAACCCCGCCTCACCCAGCTCGCCGAACACCACTCACCACCTCGGGCTTTCCCTGCTGACCATCGCCGTTTTGGCTGCCGCGGTGCACAGCCCCGCCGTCGCTGCCGCCGAGCAAACCAGCGAGCTGGAACTGGAGCAGATCACAGTCAGCGCCACACGTCAGGCGCAGTCGGTGGGTTCAGTACCCGGCACGGTGACCGTGCAGGACCGAGCGTCGCTGGATCGTCGCAACGTCAACAGCGTTCGCGACCTGGTACGCGACGAGCCTGGCGTGTCCGTGGGCGGGGCCGGCCAGCGTGCGGGCACCAGCGGCTACAACATCCGCGGCATCGATGGCGACCGGATCCTGACGCAGGTGGATGGCGTCGAAGTGCCGGACAACTTCTTCCAGGGCCCTTTCGCCAACACCCATCGCAATTACGTGGATCCGGAGATCATCAAGCGCGTCGAGATCCTGCGCGGGCCTGCGTCGGCACTGTATGGGAGCAGCGCCATTGGCGGGGCGGTGAGTTATTACACCCTCGACCCCGGGGACATCATCAAGCCGGGCAAAGATGTCGGTGCCCGCCTGAAAACCGGCTACAGCTCGGCGGACAACAGCTGGTTGAATTCATCTACGGTTGCCGGCCGCGCGGGGGATGTCGACGGTTTGCTGCACGTCAGCCAGCGCAACGGCCACGAGCTCGAGTCCTACGGTGAGCATGGCGGGACCGGGCTGTCCCGTACGGCAGCCAACCCGGAAGACGCCCGCGCAACCAATGTGCTGGCCAAGCTGGGCTGGAACTATGGCGACAATGATCGTCTGGCGTTCACTTACGAGAAGTACAAGGACGATACCCATACGAATCAGAAGAGTGTGGTGGGTGGGCCTTTCAATGCCGGTGTTGGCTTCGGCTACTACGGTTCACGCGAAGGAAACGACGTTATCACCCGAGAGCGGTTTGGCCTGGAAAACAGCTTTGCGCTGGACAGCGTGCTGGCTGACAACGCCAAGTGGAGCTTGAACTATCAGATTGCCAAGACCGATCAAAATACCGTTGAAAGGTATCTACCCTCCAACCCCAGAAGCGGGGCGGTTTCGCGAGATGTCTGGCGCACCCGCGACACCCACTACAAGGAACGCCAATGGATCCTCGACGCACAGCTGGATAAAGCGTTCGACCTTGGCGACACCCAGCACTTGCTGACGTACGGCACGACCCTCAAGCAACAGAAGGTGACAGGGCTTCGGACAGGATCAGCCACCTGTGCGTCGGTCGTCGGAACCTGCCGCACCCTCGGTGCAGTCAGCACCACTGCCTCCGACATCGTGGCACCCACCCACGACTTCCCGAATCCGACGATCACCACCTACGCGCTGTTCGCCCAGGATCAGATCAAGTGGGGCGACTGGACCTTCATGCCCGGCGCCCGCTACGACTACACCACGCTCGAACCAGACGCCACAGATTCATTCCTCAAAAGCGTCAACCTGAAAAGCAAGAGCGAGTTCGACGACAGCACCAAAAAATGGCATCGCCTGTCACCCAAGCTGGGGCTGACGTATGCGTTCAACGACGCCTACACCTGGTACGGCCAGTACGCCGAGGGCTTCCGCACGCCGAGCGCCAAAGCCTTGTATGGCCGCTTCGAAAACACCCGGGGCAATTACGTCGTCGAGCCCAATCCCGACCTGAAACCGGAGACCAGCAAGAGCTACGAAACCGGGCTGCGCGGTCACTTCGACGAGGGCACGTTTGATCTGTCACTGTTCTACAACACGTATCGCGACTTCATTAATGAGGACGCAGTGATTCCAGCCAACTCCACCACCACGACCTTCCAGTCCAACAACATCAGGCACGCCACGATCAAGGGCGTTGAGCTCAAGGCCCGTTTGGACCTGGACAGCTTCGGCGCACCCGAAGGCCTCTACACCCGAGGCTCGCTGGCCTATCTGTACGGTCGCAACAACGACACCGGCCAGCCCCTCAATAGCATCAATCCGCTCACCGGCGTAGTCGGGCTGGGTTATGACCAGAGCAACTACGGCGGCTTGCTGAACTGGACGCTGGTCAAGCGCAAGACGCGGGTCGACACCAGTAACTACTACGCCCCCGACGGTGCCACCCGGTTCAAGACGCCGGGCTTTGGCCTCGTCGATCTGACGGGCTATTACAAAGTCACCAACGACGTCACGGTCAGCGGTGGCCTGTACAACCTCGCGGACAAAAAATACTGGCTGTGGGATGACGTGCGCGGCTACGACAGTGTCGGCGAAGCCGGCGCCACCGCCCCCGCCAACCTCGACCGGCTGACCCAGCCAGGCCGCAATTTTGCCGTGAACGTGGTGTGGGATATCTGACCGATCCCCATTGCAGGTGCGTGATTTTTTACGCGCCTGCAACGCTCGTTCGTCTTGTTAACAAACGCCTCATTTACAGGGAAGACCCTATGACCGACAACGCCATTCGTCGCTCGCAACGACTGAACCAGATCACCCATGCCCCCCATGAACAACTGGACAAGGCGGTGAAAGCCAACGCGCCGTTCGAGACACTGGCCAGCTACCGCCGATTCCTCAGCGCCCAATACCTGTTCCAGGAAGAGCTGAAAACGCTGTACACGCACCCGCAGTTGATTGAGCTGATTGCCGACCTGCCCGATCGATGCCGCGCCGAACAGGCAAAAGCCGATCTGCTTGATCTTCAGGCTGACATGCCTGCCCCGGTCGCCGGCGCGGTCGATGGGCCCAGCCTTGCCGAGGCGCTGGGCTGGCTGTTCGTGTCGGAGGGTTCGAAGCTGGGCGCCGCCTTTCTGATCAAACGCGCCGTGGCCTTGAACCTCAGCGAGACGTTCGGCGCGCGCCATCTGGGTGAACCGTCAGGCGGTCGCGCCGAAGGCTGGAAACGCTTCGTCCGGATCATTGACGATCTGCCGTTCAACGCCGAACAGGAGCGCGAGATAGACCGTGGCGCAGTGGCGGCCTTCGAACGTTTCAACGTGCTGCTGCAGCACGCCTACGCTCCAGCGTCTGAAGCGGAACCCGCCTGACGCCGGGCCTTTTGCGCCCGGCACTGATAAGCTGAGCGCCTTTGCGGGACCTGAAAATCCCGCAACACCTGTTCACTCTGCATTACCGAGACCATGACCCGTACTCCACCCGGCAGTAAACTGTCCCGCATCCTGTTTGGCATTCTCGCCTACGTGAGCCTGACCATCGGCATCATCGCGATTTTCATTCCGGGCCTGCCCACCACCGAATTCATTCTGCTGGCGGCGTGGGCGGCGACGCGTAGCTCGCCGCGCTTGAGCGCCTGGCTCGAGAATCATCGGGTGTTCGGACCGATGCTGAGCAACTGGCGAAACGGCAAGATGATTGCGCGCAAGGCCAAGATCAGCGCCACGGTCACCATGCTGATCTGCGCGGTCATGATGCTGGTGCTGCTGAAACACAATTGGTGGATCTACTTCGCGGTAGCCGGCATGGTGCTGGTCAATCTGTGGATCTGGTCACGGCCTGAGCCTTCGCGCCTTTCGCCCGCACAGCCGCCGTCGCCGTCGCCGTCGCCCAATCGTCACGACAATCCCGGACACTGAAATGCAAGACCGGCTTCAGCCGGGAAGAGGCCGGTTTGAACGCCGCTGGTCAAGCGCTGCTGCACCTGACGCTTTCCCGGCTAAAGCCGTCCCACCAACAGCGCGCCGCATATGAACCTGAACCCGAGGCAGCCCCCGGCGGTCTGTCCTCTTAGGTCCATCACCTTTCCCCGGAGCCATTGCCATGTTCGAGCCAGGTCATCTGCACATCGTCCACCCCGCTCTGCAACCACACGATGTCGGCTACGACCTTCACATTCGTTACGAAGTCAGCCAGACCGATTCGGGACCGGGCATGCAGTTCACCCTGGAAGGCGACATCAATGGCCAGGCGGTCAGCGAAACATTCGAGCTGCCGAAGGACAAGGCCTACAACTTCGCCAGTGATGCCTCGCGCAGACTCGAAAAGCATGGCCTGCCGAGAACCACTGACCTGCATGCGATGCACGGCGAGTACGACCGAATGTTCGAAGACATCCGCCACACGCTCGATATGAAATCCGGTGATCCGGTGAAGCCGGAGCATCTGGAATAGACCAGCACGCTGACCCGTCTCGGGACCGCGATGGGTGATGAGATTACTGGCATAATCGCCTCCCTCACTCCCGCGGGTCCTTTCTCTCCCCATGCGCATTCACGTCACGTTCATCGACCGCGTCGGCATCACTCAGGAAGTGCTTGCCATCCTCGGCGCGCGCAACCTGAACCTCGATGCCGTGGAAATGGTACCGCCCAACGTCTACATCGACGCGCCGACGCTGAGCCATGACGTGCTTGAAGAACTCAAGGACCGGCTGTTTCGCGTGCGCGGCGTGGAAGCGATCACAGTGGTCGACATCCTTCCCGGCCAGCGCCGCCACTTGCAGTTGGATGCCCTGCTGGCAGCGATGACCGACCCGGTGCTTGCCCTCGACAGCGCCGGCCATGTGCTGCTGGCGAACCCTGCCCTGGTCGCGTTGTATGGCCGGGAACCGACGGGAGAATCGATCGGCGAACTGTTCTCCGATGATGGCCTGCAATCGGCGCTGCTGGAAAACGGCTTTCGTCTGCCACTGCGCGAGGTCACGCTCAACGGCGAGGCCTTGCTGCTCGATGCCACACCAATCACCGACGCGGGCGCATTGCTGACCCTTTACCAACCGAGCCGAATCGGAGAACGCCTGTCGGCGTTGCACCACGATCACGCCGAAGGGTTCGACGCGCTGTTGGGCGACTCCGCGCCAATCCGTACACTTAAAGCCCGCGCCCAGCGGGTCGCGGCACTGGATGCGCCGCTGCTGATTCAGGGCGAAACCGGGACGGGCAAGGAGCTGGTGGCGCGGGCGTGTCATGCCGTGAGCGCGCGCAATGGCGCGCCTTTTCTCGCGCTCAACTGCGCGGCGCTGCCGGAGAACCTCGCGGAGAGCGAACTGTTCGGCTACGCCCCCGGTGCCTTTACCGGTGCACAGCGGGGCGGCAAACCCGGGCTGATGGAGCTCGCCAACAAGGGCACCGTGTTTCTTGACGAGATCGGCGAGATGTCGCCGTATCTGCAAGCAAAACTTCTTCGCTTCCTGAATGACGGCAGTTTTCGGCGGGTCGGCGGCGACAAGGAAGTGCAGGTCAACGTGCGCATCCTGAGCGCCACCCACCGCGACCTGGAAAAAATGGTCGCCGAGGGCACCTTTCGCGAAGACCTGTTCTATCGCCTGAACGTGCTCAATCTGGACGTGCCGCCGCTGCGTGAACGCGGTCAGGACATCCTGATGCTGGCGCGCTATTTCATGGAGCAGGCCTGCACGCAGATCCAGCGACCGGTCTGCCGCCTCGCCCCGACCACCTACCCTGCTCTCCTTGGCAATCGCTGGCCGGGCAACGTTCGCCAGTTGCAGAACGTGATCTTCCGCGCGGCGGCCATTTGCGACAGCTCGCTGGTCGACATCGGCGACCTCGACATCGCCGGCACGTCGGTGGCGAGGGGCAGTGATGGGGAAATCGAAAGCCTTGAAGCGGCGGTCGAAGATTTTGAAAAGTCGCTGCTGGAGAAGCTCTACAGCCAGTATCCCTCGACCCGGCAACTGGCCGCGCGGCTACAGACATCCCACACGGCGATCGCCCATCGGCTGCGCAAATACGGCATTCCCGGAAAAAGCTAAAAGCTCGACGGAGATTCACGGTCACTCAAGCGCCGCCATCTCGGATCAATCCCCGGTCGGGTGGGAGCGAGCTTGCTCGCGAAGACATTACCCCTGCCGCTGCATATTCGGCGACTGTACCTGCCCCTTCGCGAGCAAAGTGGAGCGCCACCCCGGTCGCTCCCACAAGTCCGAGACATGTCACGCACCTGCGGCGCCCGGAACGGAATCGAAACACCGTATTGAAATCGTTCCATCCATCCAAACACAACTTCTTTGGCGTCCGGACGTTGAAACTCGACCAAAGCTCCTATACTCCGTATCGATTTCGTTCCAGCACCTGCCCCTCGAAAAACCATAGCCAAGGCCCGAGCCCAACGTTTACGCCCCCTTCCCCACTTTGGCCGCAAACTTGCTATGCACTCACCCCATCACGCCCGGGCATAACGGGCGATTTATCATCTGGGGAGATTTCATGAGCGAGTTGCGCTTTACCGAAGACCACGAGTGGCTGCGCGCCGAAGCTGACGGCAGCGTCACAGTCGGCATCACCGCCTTTGCGCAGGACGCACTGGGTGACGTGGTTTTCGTGCAACTGCCGGAGCTGCAGTCCTACGACAAAGGCAACGAAGCCGCCACCGTCGAATCGGTCAAAGCCGCCAGCGGCGTGTACATGCCCCTTGATGGCGAAGTCGTCGAAACCAACTCCGCGCTGGATGCCAACCCGGAGTTGGTCAACAAAGACCCGCTGGGCCAGGGCTGGTTCTTTCGCTTTATTCCCTCCAATCCCGATGCTGTCGGCCAACTGCTGACCCAAGACGCCTATGATCGTCTGATCAAAGCCAACGCCGAAGCCTGAGGAGCGCGCAATGACTGACCGTATTGAACTGAGCACCGCCAACGAGTTCATCGCCCGCCACATCGGCCCGCGTGCCGCTGATGAAAAAGCCATGCTCACCACCTTGGGCTATGACTCCCTCGACGCGCTGACCGCCAGCGTCATCCCTGAATCCATCAAAGGCACCAGCGTTCTCGGCTTGTCCGCCGGGCAAAGCGAAGCCGATGCGCTGGCCGACATCAAAGCCATCGCCGGCAAGAATCAGCTGTTCAAAACGTACATCGGCCAGGGTTACTACAACACCCACACGCCAGCGCCGATCCTGCGCAATCTGCTGGAAAACCCGGCCTGGTACACCGCTTACACGCCGTATCAGCCGGAGATTTCCCAAGGCCGTCTGGAGTCGCTGCTGAACTTCCAGACCCTGATCAGTGACCTGACCGGCCTGCCGATCGCCAATGCCTCTCTGCTCGACGAAGCCACCGCCGCTGCCGAAGCCATGACCTTCTGCAAACGCCTGAGCAAGAACAAGAGCAGCAACAAGTTCTTCGCCTCCGCCCACTGCCACCCGCAGACCCTCGACGTGCTGCAAACCCGCGCCGAGCCGCTGGGCATTGAAGTGGTTGTCGCGGACGAAGCTCAACTCACCGACGTCAGCGAGTTCTTCGGCGCGCTGCTGCAATACCCGGCCAGCAATGGCGACGTGTTCGACTACCGCGAACTGGTCGAGCGCTTTCATGCCGCCAATGCCCTGGTCGCCGTGGCAGCGGATCTGCTGGCCCTGACCCTGCTCACCCCGCCCGGCGAATTTGGCGCTGACGTGGCCATCGGCAGTGCGCAGCGCTTCGGCGTGCCACTGGGTTTCGGCGGCCCGCACGCGGCCTATTTCTCTACCCGTGACGCCTACAAGCGCGACATGCCCGGCCGGCTGGTCGGTGTGTCCATTGACCGCTTCGGCAAGACCGCCCTGCGTCTGGCCATGCAAACCCGCGAGCAACACATTCGTCGCGAGAAGGCCACCAGCAACATCTGCACCGCGCAGGTGCTGCTCGCCAACATCGCCAGCATGTACGCCGTTTACCACGGCCCGCGCGGCCTGACCCGCATCGCCAACCGCGTGCATCACCTGACCGCGATTTTCGCCGAGGGCTTGAATCAGCTGGGCTTGAAGGCCGAGCAGTCGTTCTTCTTCGACAGCATCACCCTGAACACCGGCGCGAAAACGGCCGATCTGCACGCCAAGGCACGCGCCCACGAAATCAACCTGCGTGAAGTAGACGCCGAGCGTCTGGGCGTTTCGCTCGACGAAACCACCAAGCCAGCCGACGTCGAAGTGCTGTGGTCTCTCTTCGCTGCTGAAGGCCGGGCCCTGCCTGACTTCGCCGCGCTGGCAGACAGCGTGGAAGCGCGCCTGCCTGCAGAGCTTAAGCGCCAGTCGGCGATCCTCAGCCATCCTGTGTTCAATCGCTACCACTCCGAAACCGAGCTGATGCGCTACCTGCGTCGTCTGGCGGACAAGGATCTGGCACTGGACCGCACGATGATCCCGCTGGGCTCGTGCACCATGAAGCTCAACGCCGCCAGCGAAATGATCCCGGTGACCTGGGCCGAATTCGGCAACCTGCACCCCTTCGCCCCGGCCGAGCAAAGCGCCGGTTATCAGCAACTGACCGACGAACTGGAAGCGATGCTCTGCGCCGCCACCGGTTATGACGCGATCTCTCTGCAGCCAAACGCTGGCTCCCAGGGCGAGTACGCCGGTCTGCTGGCGATCCGTGCTTACCACCAGAGCCGTGGCGATGAGCGTCGCGACATCTGCCTGATTCCGTCCTCGGCCCACGGCACCAACCCGGCAACCGCCAACATGGCCGGCATGCGCGTGGTCGTGACCGCTTGCGACGCCCGCGGCAACGTCGACATCGAAGACCTGCGCGCCAAGGCTATCGAGCACCGCGAACACCTCGCGGCACTGATGATCACCTACCCGTCGACCCACGGCGTGTTCGAAGAAGGCATCCGCGAAATCTGCGGCATCGTTCATGACAACGGCGGCCAGGTGTACATCGACGGCGCCAACATGAACGCCATGGTCGGCCTCTGCGCACCGGGCAAGTTCGGCGGCGACGTGTCTCACCTGAATCTGCACAAAACCTTCTGCATCCCCCATGGCGGCGGCGGCCCGGGCGTTGGCCCGATCGGCGTGAAATCGCACCTGGCGGCGTTCATGCCGGGTCACGCGAAGATGGAGCGCAAGGAAGGCGCGGTCTGCGCGGCGCCGTTCGGCAGCGCGAGTATCTTGCCGATCACCTGGATGTACATCCGCATGATGGGCGGCGAAGGCCTCAAGCGCGCTTCGCAACTGGCGATCCTCAACGCCAACTACATTTCCCGTCGTCTGGAAGAGCACTACCCCGTGCTCTACACCGGCAGCAACGGCCTGGTCGCCCACGAATGCATTCTCGACCTGCGCCCACTGAAGGAAACCAGCGGCATCAGCGTTGATGACGTTGCCAAGCGCCTGATCGACTTCGGTTTCCACGCCCCGACCATGTCCTTCCCGGTCGCGGGTACGTTGATGATCGAGCCGACCGAAAGCGAATCGAAAGAGGAGCTGGACCGCTTCTGCGACGCGATGATCAAGATCCGCGAAGAAATCCGCGCGGTCGAAAGCGGCGTGCTGGACAAGGACGACAACCCACTGAAAAACGCGCCGCACACCGCCGCTGAACTGGTGGGCGAATGGAGCCATCCGTACAGCCGCGAGCAGGCCGTCTACCCTGTGGCGTCGTTGATCGAAGGCAAATACTGGCCGCCGGTCGGTCGCGTCGACAACGTGTTCGGCGACCGCAACCTGGTCTGCGCCTGCCCGTCGATCGAAGACTACGCTTAAAAAACCACAAGAGCCTGGCCGCGAGCCGCACGTGAAAGCCGATGAGGTTTCGCTTGCGGCTTGTAGCCTGCTGCTTGCTATTGCTTCACCTTTCGGAATCCCATCATGTCGCTGAGCGTATTTGACCTGTTCAAGATCGGCATTGGTCCCTCCAGCTCTCATACGGTGGGCCCGATGCGAGCCGCGGCGCGTTTTGCCGAAGGCTTGCAGCGCGATGGCCTGCTGGAAACCATCATCTGCGTCAAAGTCGAGCTTTACGGCTCACTCGGTGCCACCGGCAAAGGCCACGGCAGCGACAAGGCCGTGTTACTGGGCCTTGAAGGTGAGCACCCGGACACCGTCGATACCGAAACCGTTGCGGCGCGCCTGCAGCAGATTCGCAGCAGCGAGCGCCTGAACCTGCTCGGCCAGCACAGTATCGAATTCATCGAAAAGCATCACTTGGCGATGATTCGCAAGCCCTTGGCCTACCACCCCAATGGCATGATTTTCCGTGCCTTCGATGCCTCCGGCATACAGGTCCGCAGCCGCGAGTATTACTCCGTCGGCGGCGGCTTCGTGGTGGATGAGGACGCGGCTGGCGCGGATCGCATCGTGGAAGACCAGACGCCGCTGGTGTATCCCTTCAAAACTGCACGTGACCTGATGGTGCATTGCACTGCCAGCGGTCTTTCCATCAGCCAGATCATGCTGGCGAATGAAGCCGCGTGGCGCCCCGAAGCCGAAACCCGTCAGGGCCTGTTGCACATCTGGCAGGTCATGCAGGACTGCGTCGAGGCGGGTTGCCGCAACGAAGGCATTTTGCCGGGTGGCCTGAAGGTCAAACGGCGTGCGGCGGCGCTGCATCGCCAGCTGTGCAAAAACCCGGAAGCCGCGCTGCGCGATGCGTTGTCGGTGCTCGACTGGGTCAACCTGTACGCGCTGGCGGTCAACGAAGAAAACGCCAACGGCGGCCGTGTAGTCACCGCGCCCACCAACGGCGCGGCCGGGATCATCCCGGCGGTGCTGCATTACTACATGCGTTTCATCACCGGGGCGAACGAGGACGGCGTCGTGCGTTTCCTGCTCACGGCTGCGGCCATCGGCATTCTCTACAAAGAGAACGCGTCGATCTCCGGCGCCGAAGTCGGCTGTCAGGGCGAAGTCGGCGTGGCCTGTTCCATGGCGGCTGGCGCCCTGTGCGAAGTCTTGGGCGGCAACGTTCAACAGGTGGAAAACGCCGCTGAAATCGGCATGGAACACAACCTCGGCCTGACCTGCGACCCGATTGGCGGCCTCGTTCAAGTGCCATGCATCGAGCGCAACGCCATGGGCTCGGTGAAGGCCATCAACGCGGTGCGCATGGCCTTGCGCGGCGACGGCCAGCACTTTGTCTCGCTGGATAAAGTGATCCGCACCATGCGCCAGACCGGCGCCGACATGAAAAGCAAATACAAGGAAACAGCCCGTGGCGGGCTGGCCGTGAACATCATCGAGTGCTGACATCAGCCCGAATTCATAGGGTCCCCTGCCCTGCGCGGGGAACCCGGAACCGCTTTCAAGGAGTGACCCATGACCACCGAATTGCTGAAGACCCCGCTCAATGCCCTGCACCGTGAACTCGGCGCGAAGATGGTCGAGTTCGCCGGCTACGACATGCCCGTTCAGTACCCCGCTGGCGTCATGAAAGAACACCTGCACACCCGCGATCAGGCCGGCCTGTTCGACGTTTCGCACATGGGTCAGATCCTGTTGACCGGCGCGAACGCAGCGAAAGCGCTGGAAACCCTGGTGCCCGTGGACATCATCGATCTGCCGGTCGGCATGCAGCGCTACGCGATGTTCACCAACGAGAACGGCGGCATTCTCGACGACCTGATGGTTGCCAATCTGGGTAACGATCAGCTCATGCTGGTGGTCAACGCCGCCTGCAAGAACCAAGACCTGGCGCACCTGCAGCAACACATCGGTAGCCAGTGCGAGATCACGCCGCTGTTCAACGAACGCGCATTGCTCGCGCTGCAAGGCCCGCACGCCGTCACCGCACTGGCGCGGCTGGCGCCGGAAGTCGCAAAAATGACCTTCATGCAGTACACCTCGGCGAAGATCGACGGCATCGACTGCTACGTCAGCCGCTCGGGCTACACAGGTGAAGACGGCTACGAGATTTCAGTGCCGGCAGATCAGGCCGAAGCCGTGGCACGTCGACTGCTCGCGGAGCCAGAAGTGGCGCCGATCGGCCTGGGCGCGCGCGACTCGCTGCGACTGGAAGCCGGGCTGTGCCTCTACGGCCATGATATGGACACCGACACCACGCCGATCGAAGCCAGCCTGCTGTGGGCGATTTCCAAGGTTCGTCGTGCCGATGGTGCACGTGCAGGCGGCTTCCCCGGTGCTGACAAGATCTTCGCCCAGCACCAAAGCGGTGCGGCGCGCAAACGTGTCGGCCTGCTGCCACAGGAACGCACACCCGTGCGAGAAGGCGCTGAAATCGTCGATGCCGATGGAAAGACCATCGGGACTGTCTGCAGCGGCGGTTTTGGCCCGACGCTGAGCGCGCCATTGGCGATGGGCTATGTCGACGCCAGTTTCACCGCGCTGGAAACACCGGTGTGGGCAATCGTCCGCGGCAAGAAAGTCCCGATGCAGGTGACGAAAACTCCTTTCGTTCCGCCACGTTACTTCCGCGGCTAAGTAACATCGTCAAAAAATGCGGCACCGCAACAGTGCATAAAACTGTGCGAGTGCCGCAGTCGGGCGCCAATGTTTACAACCGTTAAACTGTCAAAATATTGAACTTAGATACGCCTCTAAACATTAAAAACTATCGATCTTGCGAACGTGGTTAATGTTTTCAAAAAAGCCGAAAACCCCCATGAACACTGGCCCAGCCGGGGCTTGTTTTTTCAACGAGAGTTAGCGTAGAGTTTCCCGGACTGTGTTTGCATGGGTCGCTGGGATCGTGACCCGGGCAGTAGCGCCAAAAGCAATGCTACATCCCGCTCTACGTTTCTTCTTCCTGCAACCAGCCCAGTACTCTTTCCCGTGAAAGAGGCTGTCATTAATTTAATGCGTCAAGGAATAAGAAAATGTCTACACGTCAGAGCGGCACCGTTAAGTGGTTTAACGATGAAAAAGGTTTTGGTTTTATCACTCCTGAAAGCGGTCCGGATCTGTTCGTCCACTTCCGCGCTATTCAGGGCAACGGCTTCAAAAGCCTGAAAGAAGGCCAGAAAGTGACGTTCGTCGCAGTGCAGGGCCAAAAAGGCATGCAGGCTGACGAAGTACAAGCTGAAGCCTGATCAGCCGACGCAAAAAGCCCCTGATGGCCAACATCAGGGGCTTTTTTATGCCTGCGATTCCGTAAACTGCCGCTCCCGTGTGAATGAGCGCCGCCATGACCTCAGTTAACGATGATGCGCAGATGTTACGCCCTCGGGGCGACTTTCCCCCCGCTGGATTGGGCCGGCGCATGGCTGCGATCAGCTACGACGCGCTGCTGTGCGTGGCATTGCTGATGGTCACTACGTTTATCTACAAGCTGGGCTGGATGGGCCTTATCGGCGAAGCCAGACTGCGCCAGCTCTCCGAGTCCGGTGCGCTCGACGCCGACCCGCTGCTGTCCTCGATTCTGCTGGTGACGCTGTTCGGCTTCTTCGCCAAATTCTGGACCCATGGGGGCCAGACGCTGGGCATGCAGGTCTGGGGAATACGCGTGCAGAACGCCGACGGAACGGCCATCAGCCTGTGGCAAGCGCTGCTGCGCTTCGTCGTCGCCATCGCATCATGGCTGTGTGTCGGGCTGGGTTTCTTCTGGAGCCTGTTGGACAAACAGAAACGCTGCTGGCATGACCTGTATTCCGAGACGCAACTGGTGCGGGCGCCCCGCACCAGGAAGTGAACCCTCTGCATCTCGCCCACAAAAAAGCCGACCCAGGGGTCGGCTTTTTATAACGCGGTGAGTATCAGCCCGCGCGGCGCAGCAACCAGATCCCCGCCAGTGCGCACACACCCGCCGGCACCAGCACGGCGAAGAGTGGCGAAAAGCCGAATACAAGGCTCGACGGGCCCAGCAGATCCTGAGCGATGCGGAAGGTGAAGCCCACGAGCACGCCCGTGAACACCCGTTGCCCCAGCGTCACCGAGCGCAACGGACCGAAGATGAAGGAAATCGCCATCAGCACCAGCGCCACGGTCACCAGCGGCTGCAGAATCTTGGTGTAGAACGCCAGCCAGTAACGACCGTTGTTCAACCCCTGATCGGCCAGATAACGCGCGTAACCATAAAGGCCCGTCATCGACAGCGACTCCGGCGGCAGCACCACCGTGCTCAGCAACTGCGGGCTCAACGCGACGTTCCAGCGCTCTTCGGGTGCGGTGACCACTTCGGTGCGACCGTCGTGGAAGACCGTTGTGGTGACGTCCTTCAGCAACCAGTAATCGGTCTTGAAGTTGGCTTGCTTGGCAAAACTCGACGTCAGCATGTGGCGCTGGTCGTCGAAATGGTAACGGGTCACGCCATACAGGAGGCCGTTCGGTTGCACCGTGTTGATGTGGATGAACTCCTCACCCTGACGGTGCCACAGACCGTGTTTGGCGCTCTGGGCGTCGCCGGTGCCTTGAGCCAGCGAGCGCGCGGCCTGGGCTGAGGCTTCGGTCACCGGCGCGACGTACTCGCCGATCAACAGCCCGGCCACCATCAACACCAGCATGGGTTTCATGACCGCCCAGACGATACGGCCGATCGACACACCGGCGGCACGCATGATCGTCAGTTCGCTGCTGCTCGCCAGCGCGCCGAGACCGATCAGGCAACCGATCAGCGCGGCCATCGGCAGCATGTCGTAGAGGCGACGCGGCGCCGTCATCACGACAAAACTGCCAGCGTCCCAGAAGGTGTAGGTATCGCTGATGTCGGCCATTTCATCGATGAAGGCAAACAGCGATGCGAGCCCGAGGATGATCCCCAATACGGCGAGGATCGCCATGAACACGCTTTTGCCGATGTAACGATCGAGCTTAACCATGAGCCACCCCCGACACGCTGCGGCGACTCGCGATCTTCAGACGCAGAGGCTCCCAGTAGAGCAACCCCAGTCCGATGGACAGAAACAGCGCATGCACCCACCACAGGCCGAGGCCCATCGGGATCTTGCCCTTCTCCAGCGCACCGCGCGCGGCGATGAGGATGGTGAGATAGGCCATATAAAGAAGAATCGCCGGAAGGAGCTTGAGGAAGCGGCCCTGACGCGGGTTGACCCGTGCCAGCGGCACCGCCATCAGCGTCACGATGAACACCAGAATCGGCAGCGAGACCCGCCACTGCAGCTCGGCCCGGTTGCGCAGGCTGTCTTCGCCGGTCAGCAATTCGCTGGTGGAGATGGCATCGCGGTCAGTGACCTCATCGCTGATGTCCGGCTTGGGCAGCAAAGCGCCGTAGGTGTCGTATTTGATCGCGCGGTAATCGGCCTGGCCGGGGTTGCCGTCGTAGCGATAGCCGTTATCGAGAATCAGGTAGCGCGTGCCGTCAGGTTTGATTTCCTGCCGGCCTTTTTCCGCGACCAGCACGGTGATGCCGTGGTCTTTCTTCTCGTCGAGCTTCTTCTCGGAAATGAACACGCCGCCCAGGTTGATGCGATCGTCGCTCATGGTCTCGGTGTAGGTCACCCGGCTGCCGTCACGCAGAAGCTGGAAACGACCCGGCACCAGGGTGTCGAATTCGGTCATCGCGTCCTGCTTGTTGATCAGCAACTGGAACTGGGTCGCGCCCTGGGGGGCGAGGCTGAAGCTGAGCCAGGCCACCAGCAATGAAACCAGCGCAGCCGGCGCGAGGGTAATCAGCAGCAGGCGTTGCTGGCTCATACCGGTGGCGGCGAGCACGGTCATTTCGCTTTCGAGGTACAACCGGCCATAGGCCAGGAGAATCCCGAGGAACAACCCCAGAGGAAGGATCAGTTGCAGGAAGCCCGGCAGACGGAAGCCCATGATCAGAAACAGGACACCCGGATCGAGTGCGCCCGATGCAGCCTGGGCCAGGTATTTGATGAAGCGGCCACTCATGATGATTACCAGCAGCACGGCACTGACAGCGCTCAGGGTAACCAGCACTTCTCGGGACAGGTAACGGAAGACAATCAAACCAGACACTCCAGGGTTGTCACGCTAAGGCGGCATGACAATGAAATGAATCAGCCATGATGCGCGCGACGGCGTACCACCAAAAAAATATGCGGCATTATCCTGTGATTGGGTGTGTCTGTCACTGCGCGCGCGGGATACTTCTGCAACCGGCACACGCGCGCACCCGGACGGGGTTGTCATCCATTGGCTCGCAGGGTCAAACTGCGGGCCTTGCCGCAGGCATGCCGGTGTAAATACCTCTGCGCCGCTGCCGAGCCGTGTGCTCAAGTGCGATAACTCACAGTTTATTCGGGGACCCCGACATGGAATTGGTTGTTAAAAGCGTCAGTGCAGAAACCTTGAAGACCGCCACACTGGTGGTCGCCGTCGGTGAAGGCCGCACGCTGAGCGACACCGCGAACACCCTCGACACCCTGAGCGGCGGCGCCATCAGCGCTGTTCTCAAGCGCGGCGACCTGTCGGGCAAGATCGGCCAGAGCCTGTTGCTGCACAGCCTGCCCAACCTGAAAGCCGAACGCGTGTTGCTGGTCGGTTCGGGCAAAGAGCCGGAACTGAACGATCGCCAATTCCGCAAAATCATCAGCGGCGCGCTCAGCACCCTGAAAAGCCTGGGTGGCGTTGATGCCGCCTTCGCCCTCGATCAACTGAACGTCAAAAATCGCGACGTGTATGGCAAGAATCGCCTGCTGGTCGAATCCCTGGCCGACGGCGAATACGTTTTTGATCGCTTCAAGAGCCAGAAAGTCGATCCCCGCGCCCTGAAAAAAGTCACCCTGCTGACCGCCAAGGCCAACGTCGCCGACGTCGAGCGCGCGGCCAAGCACGCACAGGCCATCGCTGCCGGCATGGCCGTGACCCGCGACCTGGGCAACATGCCGCCGAACATCTGCCACCCGACCTACCTGGGCGAGCAAGCCAAGGCGATGGGCAAAGCCAACAAGGGCCTCAAAGTCGAAGTCTTCGATGAGAAAGATATCGAAAAGCTGGGCATGGGTTCGTTCCTGGCGGTCGGTCAAGGCAGCGCTCAGCCGCCACGCCTGATCGTCATGCAGTACTCCAACGGCAAGAAAAGCGAAAAGCCATTCGTGCTGGTGGGCAAGGGCATCACCTTCGACACCGGCGGTATCAGCCTCAAGCCGGGCCTGGGCATGGACGAAATGAAATTCGACATGTGCGGCGCCGCAAGTGTGTTCGGCACGTTGAACGCCGTGCTTGAACTGCAACTGCCGATCAACTTGGTGTGCATCGTCGCGGCGGCTGAAAACATGCCGAGCGGCAACGCCACGCGCCCGGGTGACATCGTCAAGACCATGAGCGGCCAGACCGTCGAGATCCTCAACACCGACGCCGAAGGCCGTTTGGTGCTGTGCGATGCGCTGACCTACGCCGAACGCTTCAAGCCACAGGCCGTTATCGACATCGCTACGCTGACCGGCGCTTGCGTCGTTGCGCTGGGCGGTCACACCTCCGGCCTGCTGGGCAACAGCGATGCGTTGATCACTCAAGTGCTGGAAGCCGGCAAACGCGCCGACGACCGCGCCTGGCAGTTGCCGCTGTTCGATGAGTATCAGGAGCAACTGGACAGCCCATTTGCCGACATCGCCAACATCGGCGGTCCGAAAGCCGGCACCATCACCGCAGCGTGCTTCCTCTCGCGCTTTGCCAAGGCCTATGAGTGGGCGCACCTGGACATCGCCGGTACGGCGTGGCTGAGCGGCGGCAAGGACAAAGGCGCCACGGGCCGTCCGGTTCCGCTGCTGACCCAGTACCTGATCGACCGCGCTGGCGTTTAAGCCGCTGCAAACGCGCCCGCCTCCCCGGTCGGCGCGTCCAGCGTCCTGGAATCACCCATGACCCAAGTCGATTTCTACATTCTGCCGAGTGCCGACCCCGTCGCGCGCCTGGACTTCGCCTGCAAACTCACGGACAAGGCCTGGCGCCTCGGCCATCGGGTGTACCTGCATTGCAGCGATGCCGGGCAACGCGAGGAACTGGACGCCCGACTGTGGCGCTTCCGGGGGGAAGCGTTCGTTCCCCATGGCGCGGTTGAAGACGACCAGGACGCACCCGTGGCGCTGGGTATCGGCAGCGACCCCGGCCAACATCAGGATTTGCTGGTCAATCTTGACCTGCGCATCCCGGAATTCTTCAAACGATTCGCGCGTGTTGCCGAGATCGTTGTCGAGGATCCCGCCATCCGCCTCGCGGCGCGCGAGAGTTTTCGCTTCTACCGCGAACAGGGCTATCCTCTGCAAGATCACCGGCTGCAGCGTCTTTGAGCACACGATGGATAATTCAAAACACCTGAAAGATTCAGCGCACCTGCTGGATGACCTCGAGTCGATTCGCCAGCTGTTGGGCGATGATCCGGCCCAGCCGCCTCTGCTGACCGAGTCCGTGCACAGCGACGAGCAGATCCCGCTGCTGTTCGACGTGGTCACCGGCCAGGTCGTGACCCTCGATGAGCACGAAGCCGACATCGACAATATTCCCCTGCTCACCCCCGAGCCGGTTGCGGCGACACCTCCCGCGCCAGCTGCCAACGCATCGAGCGCGTCGAGCGCCAAAGCACCGAATGCAGAGGCGCTGCTGCATCTGGACGCCGAGCTGCGTGCCGCCGCGCAGTTGATCATGCAAGACGTGATCGACGATTTCGCCCCGCACATCGAGAACGAGATCAAACGCCGCCTTGATGCGCGAATGGAACGGCTGCTGAGTCAATACAACAACTAAAGCTGTCTTCTGCCCCGACCCGGGAACGTGCGCAAGCACAGTCCTACAGATGCCCGCGATGATTCCGGGCATCACCGCTCGTAGCACCCGACCTACCGCTTGTAGCTTGACGCCGCGTTGAAAAGCTATACTCGTCGGCTTTTCCGACTCAAAGCAGATCAGGTTCCCGCCTCGCATGGACAAGACCTACCAGCCGCACGCCATCGAATCTTCCTGGTACCAGACCTGGGAGTCCGAAAACTATTTCGCTCCGCAAGGCGCGGGCGACTCGTACACCATCATGATTCCGCCGCCGAACGTCACCGGCAGCCTCCACATGGGGCACGGTTTCAATAACGCGATCATGGACGCCCTGATCCGCTTCCGCCGCATGCAGGGTCGCAACACCCTGTGGCAGCCAGGCACCGACCACGCCGGTATCGCCACGCAGATGCTGGTGGAGCGCCAACTCGAAGCCTTGGGTCAGAGCCGTCACGATCTGGGTCGCGACAAATTTCTCGAAAAAGTCTGGGAATGGAAGGATCTGTCCGGTGGCAACATCAGCCGCCAGATCCGTCGCCTGGGCTCGTCGGTCGACTGGAACCGTGAGCGCTTCACGATGGACGACGGTTTGTCCGAAGCGGTTAAAGAGGCGTTCGTGCGACTGCATGAAGACGGCCTGATTTACCGTGGCAAACGTCTGGTCAACTGGGACACCAAGCTGCACACCGCGATCTCCGACCTCGAAGTGGAAAACCACGACGAGAAGGGGCATCTGTGGAACCTGCGCTACCCACTGGCCGATGGCGCGAAGACCGCTGAAGGTCTGGACTATCTGATCGTCGCCACGACCCGTCCGGAAACCATGCTCGGCGACGCCGCCGTCGCTGTGAACCCGAACGACGAGCGCTACAAGGCGCTGATCGGCAAATTCGTCGAGCTGCCGCTGGTAGGCCGTCGCATCCCGATCATCGCGGACGACTACTGCGACCCTGAATTCGGCACCGGCTGCGTGAAGATCACCCCGGCCCACGACTTCAACGACTACGACGTCGGCAAGCGCCACAACCTGCCGCTGCTGAACATCTTCGACAAGAACGCTGCCGTGCTGCCCGCTGCCCAGGTGTTCAACCTCGACGGCACGCTGAACGACACCGTAGACGGCACCCTCCCCGCCGAATACGCCGGCCTCGACCGCTTCGAAGCGCGCAAGCAGATCGTGGCTGCGTTCGACGCCGCCGGGCTGCTGGTCAGCGTCGACGACCACGGTTTGAAAGTACCGAAGGGCGACCGCTCCGGGACCATCATCGAGCCGTGGCTGACGGATCAGTGGTACGTGTCGACCAAGCCGCTGGCTGAACCGGCCATCGCCGCCGTTGAAGACGGCCGCATCGCCTTCGTGCCCAAGCAGTACGAGAACATGTACTTCTCCTGGATGCGTGACATTCAGGACTGGTGCATCAGCCGCCAACTCTGGTGGGGCCACCGCATTCCGGCCTGGTACGACGAGTCCGGCAAGGTTTACGTCGGCCGCGACGAGGCCGAAGTCCGCGCCAAGCACAATCTGGGTGCTGACGTTGCCCTGCAGCAAGACAACGACGTGCTCGACACCTGGTTCAGTTCCGGCCTGTGGACCTTCTCCACCCTGGGCTGGCCGGAGCAGACCGACTTCCTGAAAACCTTCCACCCGACCGACGTGCTGGTCACCGGCTTCGACATCATTTTCTTCTGGGTTGCCCGGATGATCATGCTCACCATGCATCTGGTGAAGAACGAAGACGGTACGGCGCAGGTGCCCTTCAAGACCGTTTATGTCCACGGCCTTGTGCGTGATGGTCAGGGCCAGAAGATGTCCAAGTCCAAGGGCAACGTCCTTGATCCGCTGGACATCATCGACGGCATCGAGCTTGAAGCCCTGGTGCAGAAACGCACCTCCGGCATGATGCAGCCCAAGTTGGCCAAAAAGATCGAGAAGCAGACCCGCGACGAGTTCGCCGACGGCATCGCCAGCTACGGTACTGATGCCCTGCGTTTCACCTTCTGCTCGCTGGCCTCCACCGGCCGTGACATCAAGTTCGACATGGGTCGCGTCGAAGGCTATCGCAACTTCTGCAACAAGATCTGGAACGCCGCGCGGTACGTGCTCGACAAGGGCGAAGACTGCGGTCAGAACGGCGAAGCGTTCGAACTCTCGCTGCCGGATCGCTGGATCATCTCGCAGCTGCAACGCACTGAAGCCGAAGTGACCCGTCAGCTGGATCAATTCCGTTTCGACCTCGCGGCCCAGGCGCTGTACGAGTTCATCTGGAACCAGTATTGCGACTGGTACCTGGAGCTGTCCAAGCCGGTTCTGTGGGACGAGACGGCGCCGATCGAACGTCAGCGTGGCACTCGTCGCACGCTGGTGCGCGTGCTGGAAGTCGCACTGCGTCTGGCCCATCCGTTCATGCCCTTCATCACCGAAGAAATCTGGCAGCGTCTTGCGCCGCTGGCCGGCATCGAAGGCAAGACCATCATGCTGCAACCGTGGCCGGTGGCGAACGATGCGCGCATCGACGTCGCGGCCGAAGGCGACATCGAATGGCTCAAAAGCCTGATGCTCGGCGTGCGCAACATCCGTGGCGAAATGAACATCGGCCCGGGCAAGCCGCTGCAGTTGTTCCTCAAAAACGTCAGCGCCGAAGACCAGCGCCGCCTGAACGAGAACGAGCACCTGCTGAAGAAGCTGGCCAAGCTTGAATCGTTCACCGTGCTGGAAGCCGGCGCCGAAGCACCGCTGTCCGCGACCGCGCTGGTCGGTGAGATGGAAGTGCTGGTGCCGATGGCCGGCCTGATCGACAAGGACGCCGAACTGGCGCGTCTGGACAAGGAAATCCAGCGTCTGCAGGGCGAAGTGCAGCGGGTTGGCGGCAAGCTGTCCAATGCCGCGTTCGTCGACAAGGCGCCGCCTGAGGTGATCGCCAAGGAACGCGCGAAGATGGCCGAAGCCGAACAGGCGCTGGGGAAACTGGCCGAGCAGCACGCGCGGATCGCGAGTTTGTAATCCGACCAAATCAGCCGGCCTGAACCGCAGGCCGGTTGACGACCATGACCCCTGTAGGCGTGAGCGTGCTCGCGATAGCGGTAAATCAGCAACCTAACCGTTGACTGACACACGGTTATCGCGAGCAAGCTCACGTCTACAGGGGTTGTGCTTTCACGAGAATCGCATCACCGATGATCAGCCCCGACGCACCCAAGCCCCAACGCAACACCCCACGCAAGAAAGCCAAACCTGCTCAACAGGCCAAGCCTGCCGCGCCGCGTGAGAAAGCCACCCTGCACCCGCGCAACCGCCATCAGGGCCATTACGACTTTCCGCGCCTGATCAAAAGCAGCCCCGAACTGGGCAAGTTCGTGATCCTCAATCCCTATGGAAAGGAAAGCATCGACTTCGCCAATCCGGCCGCGGTGCGGGTGTTCAACCGCGCCTTGCTCAAAGCGTTCTACGGCATCGCCCATTGGGATATTCCGGCGGACTACCTCTGCCCGCCAATCCCGGGGCGTGCGGACTACCTGCACTTTCTGGCCGACCTGCTGGCAGAGCGCAACGACGGCGTCATCCCGCGCGGCGCGTCTGTCACAGCGCTGGACATCGGCACCGGCGCCAACTGCATCTATCCGCTGATCGGTCAGGGCGAATACGGCTGGTCGTTCATGGGCTCGGACATCGACAAGATCGCCCTGGCCTCGGCGACGACCATCGTCAAAGCCAACGGCTTGAGCAAGAGCATCAGCTTCCGGGAGCAGACCAACCCTAAACACATCCTGACCCACCTGCTGCAGCCCGATGAGCGCTTCGACATCAGCGTATGTAACCC
Source organism: Pseudomonas sp. HP_12 (assembly GCF_055283955.1). Taxonomy (NCBI): domain Bacteria; kingdom Pseudomonadati; phylum Pseudomonadota; class Gammaproteobacteria; order Pseudomonadales; family Pseudomonadaceae; genus Pseudomonas; species Pseudomonas sp. HP_12. The sequence goes on along the minus strand of NZ_JBTOQG010000023.1, from coordinate 158,824 downwards.
GCCCTTCCACGCCTCGGCTGAGGAAGCGTTAAGCGGCAGCCAGCGCAAATGGCGAGCCCTGGGCAAGGCCGACCCCAAGCGCAAGTTGCCGGTACTGAATTTCGGCGGCCAGGCTGCGGAGCTGTGGTGCGAAGGTGGCGAGGCGCGCTTTGTGACGCAGTTGATCAGTGAAAGTGCTCAGGTGGCGGCGCAGGTGTTGTGGTTCAGCACGCTGGTGTCCAAGGCTTCGAATCTGCCGCTGATCCAGAGCGCGTTGAAAAAAGCCGGTGCCGTTGAGAGCCATACGGTGGAGATGGGCCAGGGTCAGAAACAGAGCCGCTTCGTCGCCTGGACGTTCCACGACAGCGCTCGTCAGCAAGCCTGGCGGGAACAGCGCTGGACCGCGCGCAAGCCCTGAGCCTCAACGGAAGTGTCATTTCTGTCAGTAGACGGCAAACGCCCGCGTTCATAAGCTGAATCCTCGTTGCGTGCCCCGGCACAAGGAGGTCAGCCATGCGCGTCTTAGCCTGCGTTATCTGCCTGTTGATGGTCTGGAGCTGCCCGTCGTTGGCAGTTGGGTTGAAGGCAAACCTTGATCCGGTCGAAACGGTCAGGCGCATCAACGCCAGTTACAACCGCATCGACAACCAGTGCAAAGAGCCGGACACCGGCGCCGCCCGGGGCCATTACTACTGCAGCGGCATCACGTTGCGCATGGTCAATGACGGCAACTTCAATCCCTGGGATTACAGTCCCTACGCCCTGCAAACCGGGGCAACGTCCTACACCTGGATACGCCGGGACCTAAGCACAACAGTGCTTGTTCACCCCGCTGGTTTCATCCTCAGGACGCCAACGGACGGGCTCGCGCTGCAGCTCCCGGTCAAGCAGGAGGGCTGGACCTGCATTTACACCTTCGACGGTTACACCGGACCGGATCGCAAGTGGTACGGCTGCGGGCCCTTCAACGACGCGACGTTCGTTCCCCCTTCCCGGCCCACTACGGCGAACAAGAACGCTCAATGGGCCTACGGCACCTGCGCCGATCAGAACGTCAACACGGCCGAGCAGTGGAAACAGAAATATCAGGGCGGTGCCCGACAACCGATTCAGACGACACAGTGCTCATGGAACGCCGAAGTGCCTGCGCAGTGGGACGCGATGATTCAGGCCCACGAAGCCCGAGTGACCACCACCAACGCCGACCCTTATTCGCGCAAGGACTTCTTCAACGAATTCATGCTCAAGAATGCCGCCGGCGGCAGCGACATCATGGATGACATCGATGCGTTTATTTACCAGGGCAAGAACACGTTCAATTACCCCGTCCGAGGCGACAACGGTAAAGCGGCGGTACAGCAGGACGGCCTGGCCAACGCGCGCACCTTCCAGCGCAAACTCTATGATCAGGGCTACGCGGTGCCCATTCTGAACGTCGATTTCACCCGGCCGCCAGAGCAACGCTTCACTTACAGCGCGGCTGATCAAGGGATTTCGTTAAACCTCAGCCGCAACGTGACCGCGAAATACATCGCACGAAGCAACTGGGAGCAGCGCCTGGACCCAGGCACGGGAAAAATGGAGTGGACGCTGAATGTCGTCCTGACTGAACTGGGCAAAAAAGTACAGGCCAGTCAGCAGCAAGAGGTTTATCAGGAGCTGTACGACTTGCGCGGATCAGACCCGCAGTGGCGCAATGAAGAAAGAGACATCGGCAGCATGAAGCAGCAGATCGCCTGCATCGTGCGCAATTATCCGCAGCGCACCGACTGGAACCTGGAACCCTTTCGTCCGGTGGTATCAGAAGCGGCGGCGAAAGCAGCCGGGTGCAATCCCTTCAAGAAATAGCGGGCACAAAAAAACCGTGTCCGGATCGCTCCGTCACACGGTTTCCTCAACCAAGCAGCGTTTTCGCTTACTTGTTGACCGAGTCAGTCAGCACTTTGGCAGGTACGAACTTGACGACTTTCTTGGCAGCGATTTCGATGGCTGCGCCAGTCGAAGGGTTGCGGCCGGTGCGTGCTGGACGCTCGGTGACTTTCAGTTTGCCGATGCCTGGCAGAGTGATTTCACTACCGTTTTCCAGTTGGTCAGCGACGATTTGACCCAATTGGTCGAGAGCGTTGCGCGCGGTGGTTTTAGGCGCGTCGATAGCTTCTGCGATATCGGCGATCAATTGGTCTTTAGTCAGAGCCATGGTGGTGTTCCTTCCCTATCAAATTCGAATGGTTTGCAGAGTGTGGTACAGACGCGAAATGTAGATACTGTAAACGGCCTTTGGTTCGGCCGAACGCCCACAAACTGCACGCCTGGCGCGCTTGGGCGCTCAGGACCGGGCAAAACTAGCACAGCGCAACGCAAATATCCGCCCCTACCTACCCATTTGGTCAGCTTTATCGCCCATGAGGCGTAAAAAAGTCATATTAATGGACCGAGGTCAGCGTTTTCGGCCCTTCCAGAGCGTTTCGCCCCCCGTCTGCGGTACACTTGCCGACTTTCGCACGGGCCTGGTCTGGTCCCGTTCAGTTACCCTTCAGCAGCCGAGAAATCCATGCCGATCCGTCACGCCATCGTCCACCTGATCGACAAAAAACCTGACGGCACGCCCGCCGTGCTCCACGCCCGGGACTCGGAACTCGCCGAATCCCAAGCCATCGAGAACATGCTGGCAGACCTCAACGAGAGCTATAACGCCAAACAAGGCAAAGCGTGGGGGCTGTTTCATGCCGAGTCCGGCGCGCACCCGTTCAGTGGCTGGCTGAAGGAATACCTGGATCAGGGCAAGGATTTCACCCAGTTCAGCCGCATCGCGGTCGAGCATCTGCAGAAGCTGATGGAAGAGTCGAACCTGTCGGTCGGTGGCCACGTGCTGTTTGCGCACTACCAGCAGGGCATGACCGAATACCTGGCGATCGCGCTGCTGCACCACAGCGAAGGCGTGGCGGTGAACGAAGCGCTGGACGTGACGCCCTCCCGGCATCTGGATCTGGGTCAGCTGCACCTTGCAGCCCGGATCAACATTTCCGAGTGGCAGAACAACAAGGCGTCCAAGCAGTACATCTCATTCATCAAGGGCAAGAACGGCAAGAAGGTTTCCGAGTACTTCCGCGACTTCATCGGCTGCCAGGAGGGCGTCGACGGACCGGGCGAGACCCGCACCCTGCTCAAGGCCTTCAGTGATTTCGTCGAGAGCGAAGACCTGCCAGAAGAATCGACCCGCGAGAAGACCAAGGCGCTGGTCGACTACGCCAGCAGCCAGAGCAAAATGGGCGAGCCCATCGCTCTGGAAGAGCTGTCCGGCCTGATCGACGAGGACCGCCCGCGGGCCTTCTACGATCACATCCGCAACAAGGATTACGGCCTGTCGCCCGAGATTCCTGCGGATAAGCGCACGCTGAGTCAGTTCCGTCGGTTCACTGGCCGTGCGGAAGGGCTGTCGATCAGCTTTGAAGCGCACCTGCTGGGCGACAAGATCGAGTACGACGAAGAGAAAGGCACGCTGATCATCAAGGGACTGCCGACCCAGTTGACCGATCAGCTTAAACGCCGCTAAGCCTTGCCGAGGAGCCGAGACCCAAATGTTCGTTCGTACCCTGAAGAAGTTCTTGCTCATCATGCTGGTGGTGGTCGTGTACCAGAACTGGGGCAAGATCGAAAATCTGGTTCAACCCTCCTCAGCTTTATCGGAGCACGCGCAGGCCAACGCCAAGGTGACGTTGTACGCCACCGACTGGTGCGGCTACTGCAAACAGACACGGCGTTTTCTCGACAGCCAGGGCATTCGCTACACCGAGTTCGATATCGAAAAAGACGCTGCAGGCCGCAAGGCCTATGAAGCGCTCGGCGGTCGCGGCATTCCTCTGATCGACGTAAACGGCACGCTGATCAGAGGCTTCAGCGAAGAGCAGATTCTCGCTGCACTCAAGTAATACCAAACACTTGGCTGCACAGGGTCAAACCGGATTGCAACCCGCTGCCTCGGCCTTCTCTTCAGAGAGATCGGGGCGGAACGGCTCCAGATTGAATTCATCCTTATTGCGCGCAATGCTGAAGTGGCACACCAACTGGCGACGCATGCCACCGCCATCATTTTGTTTCCACTGAAAATCGTTTTTATACTTCCGGACCAGTTCGGCATACACCGCGTCAGAGCCTGAAGAGCCTGTTTGTTTCTTACCCAACTCGGTTAGCACGACCGACAGTGACCACTCCTCTTCTCCCGTGCCCGGGTCAGGGCGTAACGCCCATGTGGCGGACTGGATATAGCGATTGATTGTCTTGCCCGATTCGGAGACAGCTTGATCATCGGCATTGCAGGCAAACGATGCATCTTTTGAAGGAGAGTCCGGGAGTGTCATTGCAATAATGGGCACCCATACACCGGTTTGCGAGTAATACCGCTGCTGATCGAATCGGGCATCATCTTTGCCGCCCGCAGGTTCGGGCAAATAGAAAAAGGCCTGGATCGGCAAGTTTTTATCAGGGGTTTCGGCACTCCAGGTATCCAGCCTGAGTTCATTCTGCTTATTGAATGACGTCTTCCCCATCTCGCGCATGGCGCTCAAACTGGCATTGAAGTTGTCAGTTGCGTGACGATCCAGCGGATCGCGCACATCAAACCCGCACTCGTTACGGTTATCACCCTTGGTCTGCGTCTTGTACTGCTCTGCCCATTGGCGACCGGTCTCGATCTTTTGAGAAAAGCACTCTGCGCCTTTGCCCTGAGCGGTCGCTGCCGGGGAGGTGCCGCAGCCTTTGTCGATGCGCGAGTCAGTGCCGCCGTCCATCGGGAACGAACACAGTACGTTATAGGGACTTTTACCCGTCGGCAGAGCCTGGATCGGGAAGAGCACGTAGCCATTGTTTTCATAGCGGACGAGGCGGGAAAACTTGGCGTCCTTACGCAGATAAGAGAACGACGTACCGCCGCTTTTGACCGAAGCCGGGCTCGGATCCCAAGAGTTGTAGTCGTCCGATGGGATAGTGGCTCTGAAGATAACGCCGTTGCACAAAAAAGCAGATGACGAGGCTTTGCCGCAGTTTTCCCTCGTATCGTCATATTGACGTCTCAGCGCGTTGGCCGTATCAGCACAACTGGCCCCATAAACCTCAGCGCATTGCATTGCAACAACAAGTAGCGATAACCCGAACGCATTGGCGTTGGCCATGACGTCTTCTCCTGTCCCTGGAAATAAAGCGTCCAATGTCACGGGTATTGAAGAAAATTGGCGCCACGCAGGGACTCCAACGTTCTCCGTGACCGGACAGCTTTGTTATTTAGATGAAAGAGGAGAGTAAACCGCGTGGCTTTTTTAACAACTGTCACAACTGACAGTTACGACAACTTCGCGCTGGCCAGCCAGATCAATAGGCAATTAAAACAAAGCGATTATTAGGCATCGCGATAAGCCCGGCATTGCACCGGGCTTATTTGCGCATGAGGTGTTTAAACAGCCTTGATTTGAAAACCGAAGCGCGGGAAGTGCACATGCACTGTGCCGGCGCGGTCGTCTTCGCGGCGCAGGATAATCTCTTCACGGCCGCTGAATACCAACTCTCCCGCCACTGCGTTAACGCCGTAATCCACGGCAGACACCGTGACCTGCTGGCCGACGGTAAAACCATTGGGATCGGTGAAATCTTCATCGGGCACCGGCCTCGGGGTAGCCGCACGCGCGATTTCAACCGCGTCGCCCGAACTCAATTCACTTGGTGCCCCATGACCGAATGCAATAACGCGCTCGTACCAGCTCAACACCGCCGGATAGGCATCGACCAGCGGGGACGTGACAGGGGTTTGTTTGAGGAACCACAGGGTATGAGCCACCGAGAAATCGGCAATCGAGGGCGCGCCCAACAGGAAATCACCGTTGCGCTCAAGCTGGGTTTCCAGACGCGCCATCAGCGTCGGCCATTGATGCTGCGCCACTTCCAGTGGCACACGATTGGCGCTGCCGCCCTCGAAGAACGTGGCGCGGTCGGCAACGAATGCCTTAACAGCCTCAGGCGGAACCTTGGCGAACCGCACAGCGAGGGAGGCCGGTTGAAACACCAGGCTGACCGCGTGCAGGAACAGCACCGAATCCGCCCACGCCGCGAGACTCGCCGCTGTGAACTCCTGGCCTTCGGGATAAAACGTGGGTGACGATTTTTCCTGCTCCAGGCGCCGGGCGATCAAGGCGGTGTCGCAATAAATGTCGGCGCCTGCTTGCAGGACGGGGGTTTTGCGATAGCCGCCGGTAAGGGGCATGAGGTCGGGCTTGGGCATGATCGACGGGATGTTGACCGAGCGCCATGACAGGCCTTTGAAGCCCAGCATCAGGCGGGCTTTTTCGGCGAACAGGGACGTTGGATAGTGGTGAAGAATCAACTCAGACATGCTTCGGGCCATCCGCAGGGAGAAACCACCAGCTTATCCCCCCGAAGCCCCACGGCATACCCGCTCAGGGTGATGGCGCGGCATCACTCGGCTGGATGTAGCCGGCGGCCAGGCACTCCTTGGCGCTTTTGCGCAGCTTTTTGATCAACCGCTCCTGCCGCAATGCGTCGCCTTTGTCGCGGCAGGCCTCCACATACACCAGCGCCATCGCCGGGCTCGAGCTGAAGAAGCGCGCACCTTTACCGCTTTGGTGCTGGGCGAATCGGCGCTGCGGGTCATTGCTGATGCCGCAGTACAACGAACCGTTGGCCGCGCGCACCAGATAGACGAACCAGGATTTGACCGGCACGGCTTCGGGCACAGGTGCGGTGGCGATTTCGGCTTCAGACATGCGGGACCGTGGACCAGTAGCGAGGGGAACGGATTCTATCAAGCGTCAGCGACTGGCCTGAAAAGCCTTCAGCCCTTTCTGGCCCTGCGCACGGATGGCGTTTTGCACAAGCGGCGTCCAGCCCAGTAATACGCCCTTTGTGCCGAGCGCCTGACGCGACCAGCGCCACAGATCGAACTGATCGTGGTGTTCGCAGATCTTGCCGTCGCGAAAAACAAACCGCGCCTGAATGTCGTTGACCACCGTACGACCGGTCTGGCTGAACAGGTAGGTCGCGACCCAGTGTGCAGCGCCGGTCGTCGCATCGGCACGGACCTGATCGAAAACCACCGAGAAGTCACGGGCGCGGGAGGTCAGCATGCGCCACATATCGCTGGCGTCCTGCCCGTGCAACTCGCCAAACACCGGGTCGGAAAACACCACGTCTTCGCTGTAGCACGCGGCCATCGCCTCGGCATCCAGACGGCTGAACGCCTCGTAGAAACGCGTGATCAGCGCGCTGTTATGTTCGCTGGTAAAGGTCTCGCTCATGGGAACGCCGTCCATGGAAATAGGATGCCTGCACGATAAGCGGCCGCACCGTGGTTTGCACGGGCATTCGCAGGCTAAATGTCAGCCCTCAGACTTTCTCGCTCGTGACACCCACGTAAAGCGCGCGCCCGGCGCCGAGACCGGCGATGATCGCGGCGACGCCGATGATGCCGAAGATCCAGCCGACCGAGTCCCAGTTGCCGGTCCAGTCATGCACGACGCCCACCGCGAAAGGCCCGAGCGACGCCAGGGTGTAGCCGAAGCCCTGGGCCATGCTCGACAGGTTCGCGGCGACGTGGGAGTCCCGCGAGCGCAACACGATCAGGGTCAGTGCCAGGCTGAACGTGCCGCCCTGGCCCAGCCCAAGCACGATGGCCCAGGCCCACAATTGCTCAAGCGGTGCATACAGACAGCCGAACAGACCGGCCAGTGTGAGCAGCATCACCAGCACAATGGCGATGCGCTGATCCTTGCCCCGCGTGGCGAGCCATGGCGCGGTCAGCGAGCTGACCAGTTGCACCATGATCGAACCGGACAACAGCAGGCCGGCGTCAACGGCAGTCAGTCCTCGCCCGATGAGGATCGACGGCAGCCAGCCGAACACGATGTAGGCCAGCGACGATTGCAGCCCCATATAAAGGGTGACTTGCCAGGCCAGAGGATCCCGGCGCAAACCACGCACCCGATAAGCCACCTGATGCTGACCATGACGCTGACGCGTCTGCGGCCACCAGAAGATCGCGGCGAGAATCGCCGGGACGATCCAGAAGCCGAGGCCAAGCGTCCAGTCGCTGCCGTTGCCGCTACCCAGCACTTCGCTCAACGGCACCGTTGAGCCCGCCGCAACGGCAGCACCCAGGCACAGCGCCATGGTGTAAACGCCCGTCATGGCGCCGGCCTGTTTCGCGAAATCGCGTTTGACGATGCCGGGCAGCAGCACCCCGATGATGCCGATGCTGGCCCCGGCCATGATGCTGCCAGCAAACAGACCGAACTCGCCGAGCGAGCTGCGCAGAATGATGCCGCAGGCCAGCGTCAGAAGAATGCCAAGCACCACGCGCTCACTGCCGAAACGCCGCGCAAGGATCGGCGCAAGGGGCGCGAACAGGCCCAGACATAGTACCGGCAGCGTGGTCAGCAAGCCGGCCGTGGCCGCAGAAAGCCCCAGGCTTCGTGACACCTCGCTCAACAACGGCGCCATGCTCGACAACGCCGGACGCAGGTTCAGCGCCACCAGCACCAGGCCCAACAACAGGAACCATGGGCGCTTGAGCACAGGATGTTGCTGCTGAACTTGCTCGTCATCCGCTTCCGCGTCGATCAGCAGCTTGTCAATTTCATGGGGAGTCGAAGCATTGGAACGGGAACTGCTCGCCGTCGGCGCCTTGGTCGTCATGGGATTCTCGTGGGGGCAGGAGGATGTAACAGCGCATTGCGCAAAGGAGTAATCCTGTTGGAGATCGGCAGAGAACACAAGTTTTACGAGGATTGGGTACAGTTTTGCGGTGGAGTACGTGTCCACTCCTCATTTGATGACGTCCGTCTTCGCGAGCAAGCTCGCTCCCACAAAGAAAAAACCCGGGCATTAGGCCCGGGCTCTTTGTGTTGCGGCTGCTGACTCAGTGCAGGATCTGGCTGAGGAACAGGCGAGTACGGTCGCTTTGCGGATTATCGAAGAAGTCGTTCGGCGCGGCTTGTTCGACGATCTCGCCCTTGTCCATGAAGATCACGCGGTTGGCCACGGTGCGGGCAAAGCCCATTTCGTGGGTCACGCAGAGCATGGTCATGCCTTCTTCCGCCAGGCCGACCATGGTGTCGAGCACCTCTTTCACCATTTCCGGATCGAGGGCCGAGGTCGGCTCGTCGAACAGCATGATCTTCGGCTTCATGCACAGCGCGCGGGCAATCGCCACACGCTGTTGCTGACCACCGGACAGCTGGCCCGGATACTTGTGCGCCTGCTCCGGAATGCGCACGCGCTCCAGATAGTGCATGGCGATTTCTTCGGCCTTGCGCTTGGGCATCTTGCGCACCCACATCGGCGCTAGCGTGCAGTTCTGCAGGATGGTCAGGTGCGGGAACAGGTTGAAGTGCTGGAACACCATGCCGACTTCGCGACGAATCGTCTCGATCTGCTTCAGGTCCGACGTCAGTTCGGTGCCATCGACCACGATGCGACCCTGCTGGTGTTCTTCCAGACGGTTGAGGCAGCGAATGGTGGTCGACTTGCCCGAACCCGACGGGCCGCACAAGACGATGCGCTCGCCCTGACGCACGTTCAGGTTGATGTCTTTCAACACGTGGAACTGGCCGTACCACTTGTGTACGCCTTCCATCCGGATCATGCCTTCGGCGCCCAGAGGCTTACTGATAGCTTCACTCATCACAAAACTCCTAACGCTTGTGGCCTGTGTCCAACTTACGCTCCAAGTGCATGGAGTAGCGGGACATGCCGAAACAGAAGATCCAGAACACCAGGGCCGCGAACACGTAACCCTCGGTCGCCATGCCGAGCCACTTGGGATCGGCGGCAGCTTGTTTGACGCTGTTGAGCAGGTCGAACAGGCCGATGATGATCACCAGACTGGTGTCCTTGAACAACGCGATCACGGTGTTGACCAGACCGGGAATGACCAGCTTCAGGGCCTGCGGCAGAATCACCAGCCCCATTCGCCGCCAGTAGCCGAGGCCCATGGCCGCAGCCGCTTCGTACTGACCTTTCGGAATGGCCTGCATGCCGCCCCGAACCACCTCGGCCACATACGCCGACTGGAACAGAATCACGCCGATCAGTGCGCGCAGCAGTTTGTCGAAGTTCATGCCTTCAGGCAGGAACAACGGCAGCATTACCGACGACATGAACAGCACGGTGATTAACGGAACGCCCCGCCAGAACTCGATGAACGTCACGCACATCACGCGGATGGCCGGCATTTCGGAGCGACGCCCCAAAGCCAGCACTACACCCAGTGGCAACGCGCCGGCGATACCCACTGTGGCGATCACCAGGGTCAGCATCAGGCCGCCCCACTGACTGGTCGCAACGAGGTCGAGGCCGAACACACCGCCGTGCAGCAGGAAGTACGCAACGATCGGGTAGATGAACAGGAACGACAGGCCGTAGATCGCCTTGCGCGGCATCACTTTGATGAACAGCGGCGCGACGCCGATGATCGCCAGCCAGACGGTCAGATCAACCCTCCAGCGCAGTGCCTGCGGGTAGTAGCCGTACATGAACTGGCCGAAGCGCTGTTCGATGAACACCCAGCAGGCGCCGGCCTTGGTGCAGTCTTCGCGCGTGGTACCGACCCAGTTGGCATCGAAGATGGCCCAACTCAGCAGCGGTGGAACAACCAACCAGATCAAGTAGATCGCGAACAGGGTCAACAGCGTGTTGATCCAGCTCGAGAACAGGTTCTGGCGCATCCATGCCACCGGGCCGAAGACTTTGCTCGGCGGTGGCATGTCGGGTTTGAAAGTATGGGATGTCATGCGCGTTTCCTCACCGCTCGATCAGCGCAATGCGCTTGTTGTACCAGTTCATCAGCAGGGAAATGCTGATACTGATCGCCAGGTACACGCTCATGGTGATGGCAATGACTTCGATGGCCTGACCGGTCTGGTTGAGCACGGTACCGGCGAACAGCGAAACCATTTCCGGGTAACCGATACCGGCGGCCAGCGACGAGTTCTTCGCCAGGTTCAGGTATTGGCTGGTCAATGGCGGGATGATCACCCGCAGCGCCTGCGGAATGATGACCTTGCGCAGCGTCGGCCCTGGGCGCAGGCCCAGAGAACGCGCCGCTTCGGTCTGGCCGTGGCTCACCGACTTGATGCCCGAACGCACGATTTCGGCGATGAATGCCGCCGTGTAGACCGTCAGGGCGAGGGTCAGGGCCAGCAGTTCAGGGATCAATACCCAGCCGCCAACGAAGTTGAAGCCTTTGAGCTCGGGCACTTCCCAATGCACCGGCGCACCGAAGATCAACGCGCAGAGCGCCGGGATCACGATGAACAGCGCAAGGCCTGCCCAGAACTTGTGGAACGGTACGCCCGTGGCTTCGAAGCGCTTGTTCGCCCAGCGCGCCATGAGCACGATGGCGACAATGGCCAGCACCACGCTGATCACGAACGGCCACGCCCCATCGGTGGCAATCGCGGCCGGCATGTTCAGGCCACGGCTGCTGACGAAGAACGAGCCGAGAAACCCGTGTGCAGCCCGCGGCCCCGGCAGGGTCAGGAACACGGCGAAGTACCAGAACAGGATCTGCAGCAGCGGCGGAATGTTACGGAAGACTTCAACGTAAACCGTCGCCAGCTTGTTGATGATCCAGTTGTTGGACAGGCGCGCGACGCCGACGATGAAGCCCAGCAGGGTCGCGAGGATCACGCCGATGAACGTCACCAGCAGCGTGTTGAGCAAACCGATCAGGAAAACCCGCGCGTAGGTGTCCGACTCCGTGAACGGAATCAGGTGCTGCGCGATGCCGAAGCCGGCACTGTTTTCAAGGAAACCGAAACCTGAGGTGATACCCCGGTGTTGCAAGTTGGTCTGGGTGTTATCGAACAGATACCAACCCATCGCGACTACGGCGACAACCGTAATTATCTGAAATAGCCACGCACGCACTTTAGGGTCGCTGAGGCTGAGCCTCTGCTTGGGTGCGCTGATTTGATTTTGCATGGAGTGCCCCGGAAGAAATGCAACAAAGCGCCCGGCTGCGATTCACGCAGCCGGGTGCAGGTCAATCAACGCACTGGTGGTGCGTATTGAATGCCGCCAGCGTTCCACAGAGCGTTCTGACCGCGAGCGATCTCCAGAGGAGTGGCTGCGCCCAGGTTCTTCTCGAAGATTTCGCCGTAGTTACCGACTTGCTTGACGATCTGCACGACCCAGTCTTTCTTCAGCTTGAGCTGCGGACCGTAATCGCCATCGGCACCCAGCAAGCGGGCTACGTCCGGGTTCTTGGTGGATTTGGCTTCGGCTTCAACGTTTTTCGACGTCACGCCTGCTTCTTCCGCGTTCAGCAGCGCGTAGCCCACCCAGCGAACGATGGTGCTGAAGTCTTCATCGCCACGTGCGACAACAGGACCCAGCGGTTCTTTGGAGATGGTTTCAGGCAGAACGACGTAGTCCTTCGGCGAGGCCAGCTTGGAGCGCTGTGCGTAGAGCTGGGATTTGTCGGAGGTCAGTACGTCGCAACGACCGGATTCCAGCGACTTGGCGCTTTCGTCGGAGGTGTCGAAGGTGATCGGGGTGTACTTGAGATTGTTGGCGCGGAAGTAGTCCGACACGTTCAGCTCAGTGGTGGTACCGGCCTGAATACAGATGGTCGCGCCGTCCAGTTCCTTGGCACTTTTCACGCCCAGCTTGCTGTTGGCCAGGAAGCCAACGCCGTCGTAATAGGTCACGAAGCCCGGGAAGACCAGGCCCATGCTCGCGTCACGGGAGCTGGTCCAGGTGGTGTTACGCGACAGGATGTCGATTTCGCCGGACTGCAGCGCAGTGAAACGCTCTTTGGCGTTCAGCTGGCTGAACTTGACCTTGGTCGCGTCGCCAAACACCGCGGCAGCAACAGCGCGGCAGAAGTCGGCGTCGATGCCCTGGATCTTGCCGCTTGCATCTGGAACCGAGAAGCCTGGCAGACCGTCACTGACGCCGCACTGAATAAAGCCCTTCTTCTGAATGGCGTCCAGCTTGGCACCCGCTTGAGCGAACCCGGTCAGACCGAGCGCTGCAGCGGCGGCCACTACAGCCAGGGTGGATTTCAACATCTTCATTCAAACCTCCAGTTTGCTCTTTGTTGTGTGGGAGCCTTAGCCCCGTCGCACCCTTGTGAGGCATTCATGACCCGTGCTGGCTTGTTTTTGGGTCATGCGACGTTGAACCCGTTTACCGCCACCGACGCCAGGCATCTGGTCATCGCGTGTTCAGCATGTTGCGAGTCCAGCAGACTGAAGCCCCATGATGTCCTTGAACCCCGAGGTTCAAAGCGAATCGTGCCGGGAATCCTGCTCGATGATTCCATGCTGCCTCAGACGCAACACGCGGCTGTCTGCTTGATAGCCCATTAGTGTTACCGCCCGAGGTGAGCGCCTTCACTCCGCGGGTTGTGTAGCAAAGCCCGTACCACCATGCTGGCAATGTCGAATTAGCGACAGGTCAAGATCAAAACTTGTAACCTTGCGACATCTTTCATTCATCCGCACACGAGCTGACGCACCACCTTAAAGCGCTGTGCCAGAGGTGCCGCACACTAATGGAGCACACATGACTGAACCGCTGATCATCGACCCGGAATTGGCAGTCGACGCCTGCGTCATCTGGCTGCACGGCCTGGGGGCTGATCGCTACGATTTCCTGCCGGTGGCCGAGATGCTGCAGAAGACGCTGAAGACCACGCGGTTCATTCTGCCCCAGGCGCCGACCCGGGCCGTCACCATCAACGGTGGCTACGCGATGCCCAGCTGGTACGACATCAAGGCCATGAGCCCGGCCCGCGCCATCGACAGCGGCGAGCTGGAAGGCTCGGCACAAGACGTCATCAAGCTGATCGAACAGCAACGGGACAGCGGCATCGACCCGGCCCGAATCTTCCTGGCAGGCTTTTCCCAGGGCGGCGCCGTGGTGTTGCACACCGCCTTCCTGCGCTGGGAAGGCCCCCTCGGCGGCGTAGTTGCGCTGTCCACGTACGCACCGACTTTCAGCGACGAAATGAGCTTGTCCGCCAGCCAGCAACGCATCCCGGCCTATTGCTTGCACGGCAGCAATGACCCGGTGGTGTTGCACGCCATGGGGCGAGCGGCTTACGAGCAGTTGAAGGCCCAGGGCGTCACCGTGACATGGCAGGAATACCCAATGGAGCACGAAGTGTTACCGCAGGAAATTTCCGACATAGGTGTCTGGCTCGCGGATAAGCTTCGCTAGTCCACTCATTTGATCCTTCCAATTACGTTGCGGATTTGCTAGGACACTACGCCGCGCCGGGTTCTTGCTTTACACTCCCCGGCGTACATTCCTAAATCTATCGATGAGATCACCGTGCTCAAAGCACTTAAAAAGATGTTCGGAAAAAGCGAGGCTGAGCCGCTCGCGCCTGCTGCTCCCCTCCCCGTCCCCCAGCGCCAGACCGAAAGCGTCTCCCGGGAACCGTCAGCAGCAGAAGTGCACGTGCCTGCGCCCGAGCATTTGGCAGCCACCGCACCGGCCGTTACATCGCCCGTTAGGGCTGAACGCCCGCGCCGAGAACGTGCGCCCAAGCCCGTCGTCATTCCCTGGAAACCCGAAGACTTCGTCGTCGAACCCCAGGAAGGCAAAACCCGTTTCCACGATTTCCCCCTCGCTCCCGAACTGATGCACGCGATCCAGGACCTGGGCTTCCCGTACTGCACGCCGATCCAGGCGGGCGTTCTGGGTTACACCCTCAAAGGCCGCGATGCCATCGGCCGCGCCCAGACCGGCACCGGCAAGACCGCCGCCTTCCTGATTTCTATCATCACTCAGCTGACCCAGACGCCTCCGCCGAAAGAGCGCTACATGGGTGAACCCCGGGCGCTGATCATTGCGCCGACCCGCGAACTGGTGGTGCAGATCGCCAAGGACGCCGAGGCGCTGACCAAGTACACCGACCTCAACGTGATGACGTTCGTGGGCGGCATGGATTTCGACAAGCAGCTTAAACACCTCGAAGCCCGCCACTGCGACATTCTGGTTGCCACGCCAGGCCGTCTGCTGGACTTCGCCCAGCGCGGCGAAGTGCACCTGGACATGGTTGAGGTCATGGTCCTGGACGAAGCCGACCGCATGCTCGACATGGGCTTCATCCCTCAGGTCCGCTCGATCATTCGCCAGACCCCACACAAGGGCGAGCGTCAGACGCTGCTGTTCTCCGCCACCTTCACCGAAGACGTGATGAACCTGGCCAAGCAGTGGACGACGGACCCTGCGATCGTCGAGATCGAATCCCTGAACGTCGCCAGCGACACGGTCGAGCAGCACATCTATGCCGTGGCCGGCGCTGACAAGTACAAGCTGTTGTTCAACCTGATCAACGACCACGGTTGGGAACGGGTGATGGTGTTCGCCAACCGCAAGGATGAAGTGCGACGCATCGAAGAGCGTCTGGTGCGTGACGGCATCAATGCCGCGCAGTTGTCAGGCGACGTGCCGCAGCACAAGCGCATCAAGACGCTGGAAGGGTTTCGCGAAGGCAAGATTCGCGTGCTGGTGGCCACCGATGTCGCCGGTCGCGGGATTCACATCGACGGCATCAGCCACGTGATCAACTTCACCCTGCCGGAAGTCCCGGACGACTACGTGCACCGCATCGGCAGGACCGGTCGTGCCGGCGCAGACGGCGTGTCGATCAGCTTCGCCGGGGAAGACGATTCGTATCAGCTGCCGTCGATCGAAGAGAAGCTGGGCCGCAAGATCAGCTGCGAAACGCCGCCGACCGTGTTGCTACGGCCGGTGGTGCGCGTGCAGCGAGCGATTCCTGCGGCGGAATGACGCCACGCGCCTGCGAATGCTGAGCCCGCAGCCTATTTCCAGCGATCTGCAGCCATGTGATCGCTGTCGCGGCCCTCAACCCAGCGCGGCCCTTCTGAAGTGTTTTCCTTTTTCCAGAACGGCGCGCGGGTTTTCAGGTAGTCCATGACGAAATCACAGGCCTCGAACGCGGCCTGGCGATGGGCGCTGGCCGCCGCGACGAACACGATTGGCTCGCCCGGTTCCAACTCGCCCACGCGATGAATCACTTCCAGCTTGAGCAACGGCCAGCGCTGCTGCGCCTCATCAGCGATTTTAACCAGCGCCTTCTCGGTCATGCCGGGGTAATGCTCGAGAAACATCCCCGCCACCTCACGGCCGTCGTTGAAATCCCGCACATAGCCCACAAAGCTGACCACCGCACCCACGCCGACGTTGGCGTCGTGCATGGCATTGACTTCCGCGCCCGGATCGAACGCGGCGGCTTGTACTCGAACGGCCATATCAACCTCCGGTGACGGTCGGAAAGAACGCCACCTCATCGCCCGGTTCGACGGCCGTGTCCAGCGAGCACAGCTCCTGGTTGCGGGCGCACATGATGCCTTTCTCACTCAGCACTTCCCACACACCGCCGCGCTCGAGTAAATGCTGGCGCACGGCGTCGATGGTGGCGAATGAGCCTTCGAGGTTCTCGCTCTCGGTGCCGAGGGTTTCGCGAAAACGCGCGAAATATTGGACTTGTACGTGAATGGTCATTGGGCGATCACCTGGTCGTCGGCGATGAAGTGTCCGCTCTTGCCACCGAGCTTTTCGAGCAACCGCACGTGTTCGATGGTCATGCCGCGGTCAACCGCCTTGCACATGTCGTAGATGGTCAGGGCGGCGATGCTGGCGGCGGTCAACGCTTCCATTTCCACCCCGGTCTGGCCGGAGAGTTTGCAGCGCGCAACGATGTGCACGGTGTCAGGGCTTTCAGCGGTGAGTTCGACCTTCACGCCGGTAAGCATCAACGGATGACAGAGGGGAATCAGATCGCTGGTTTTCTTCGCGGCCTGGATGCCGGCGATGCGCGCGACGGCAAATACGTCCCCTTTGGGATGCCCGCCTGCGACGATCATTTGCAGGGTTTCGGGCAGCATGCGCACGCGCGCTTCGGCCACCGCTTCACGGAACGTCACGGCTTTTTCAGTGACGTCGACCATGTGGGCGCGACCTTGGGAATCGAGATGAGTGAGCACGGGATGACTCCTGAACAGGAGCGGGGATTGTAGGGAGTTAGGGCTAGAAGCCACAAGCTGCAAGCTAACGACCCTGAGCGGACGTCGGCTTGCAGCTTGAGGTTAGAGGCTTGAAGCTGCTGTCACTTTACAAATGGCTCTCCGCGTACTCCGCCAGGATCGAGCGTGGAACACCTTGCAGACTGATGTGCACGCCGTTGGGAAAGTCTTTGAAACGCTCCGTCAGGTAGGTCAGCCCCGAACTGGTTGCCGACAAATAAGGGGTGTCGATCTGCGCCAGGTTGCCCAGGCAGACCACTTTAGAGCCCGCGCCGGCACGGGTGATGATGGTTTTCATCTGGTGCGGCGTGAGGTTCTGGCATTCGTCGATCAGGATCAGGCTCTGCTGGAAGCTTCGGCCGCGAATGTAGTTGAGGGATTTGAACTGCAGCGGCACCTTGCTCAGGATGTAATCGACGCTGCCATGGGTGTTTTCGTCATCCATGTGCAAGGCTTCCAGGTTGTCGGTGATCGCGCCGAGCCATGGCTCCATTTTTTCTGCTTCGGTGCCGGGCAAAAAGCCGATCTCCTGGTCGAGCCCCTGCACGCTTCGGGTGGCGATGATGCGGCGATAACGCTTGCTGACCATGGTCTGCTCGATGGCAGCGGCCAGGGCAAGAATGGTCTTGCCCGAACCGGCCGCGCCGGACAGGTTGACCAGATGAATGTCCGGATCGAGCAGCGCAAACAGCGCCAGGCCCTGATAGATGTCACGCGGCTTCAGTCCCCACACTTCCTGGTGCAGCAGCGGCTCCTGGTGCATGTCCAGCAACAGCAGCTCGTCAGGCTTGACGCCTTTGACCCAACCGACGAAGCCTTGCTCATCGATGATGAACTCGTTGATATGCACAGACGGAATCTGCTCGATCATCTGCACTTTGTGCCAGGTACGGCCATGATCCTGGCGGGTATCGACTTTGCTCACCCGGTCCCAAAAAGAGCCGGTCATGGTGTGGTAACCGCGGGACAGCATCGACACGTCGTCGACCAGTTGGTCGGTGCTGTAGTCCTCGGCCTCGATGCCACAGGCCCGCGCCTTCAGGCGCATGTTGATGTCTTTGGTGACCAGTACGATGCGCGTGTCCTTTTTCCGCGCATGCAGGTCAATCAGCTGGTTGATAATGATGTTGTCATTGAGGTTGTCAGGCAGCACCCGGTTGGGTTCTTGCCGCTTGTTCATGAGGATGGACAGATAACCCTTGAATACGCCTGTACCGCGATCGATCGGTACGCCTTTTTCAACCTCCTCCGGGGTCGCTTCGCCGAGTGTCTTGTCAATCAACCGGATCGCCTGCCGACATTCAGCAGCCACCGAGTGCTTGCCCGCCTTGAGCTTGTCCAGTTCTTCCAGGACTGTCATGGGGAGTGCAACGTGATGTTCTTCGAAATTCAGAAGCGCGTTTGGATCATGGATCAATACGTTGGTATCGAGCACGTAAAGGATTGGCTGGTTAGAGGAAGGGGTGCGTCCGTGGTCATCCATACTCGCTCACCTTTGTAGTAGCCAAGTGACGCAACACACAGCGATGCTGCGCCACGAAAAGGCCGCCGAGGCTTTCCCCTTGAGGCAGGAGAAAATTGCGCAAAGTGGGGTCTGGAATGACGCCACCTGTGTTGCAGGGTTCGGCGGTCTGTTGTCGTAATACCGCAAAACCGATGACATAAAAACGCGTTTCGGCGCTTTTTGAAGTTTATTTCTCCGGGGGACAATTAGCCCTTGGCGGATGGGTCAGCCGCGTTTAAAGTCGGAAGTCCGGTCCGGGACAAATCCTCAGAAATTTCCCACCTACCCTTTCATTGTTCCCCTTCTTTCACTGGCGGCACCGTCTGCTCAACCGCTGCGCCCGGCTGCTCGGCTGGTTCGTCTGCGGCGTCATCGTCGGGCGTATCATCCTCCTCATCCGGTGCATCTTCTTCGTCCGCCAGCTGCTGCGGATAGATATGGCAGTCTTCCCACATCACGCCGCTTTGCGCGGTATTGGCCATCAGCCATGGCACCGCCTGCTGCGGTTTGTCTGTGCTGTCATGGAACACCACATTGCCGCGCCGCCAGAGCAGCATCAGCGTGAGCACCCGGTTGGCAGCCTGCTCGGCGCTGATGCGTCCGGTGCTGTCCTGGGAATCGATGTTCCACAGAGAGACTCGCAGCTGCTGGTCGCGGAAGAATGGCGCGCTGTCGGCACGACGATGGCCGTAAGGCGGGCGGAACAGCGGCACGAAATTGTCCGGCAGCAGCTGCTGAACCAGCGCGGCCGTACGCTCGATGGAGTCTTGCCAGTCGCGCCAGTGGGCGTGGGACCTGAACTCCCAGCCCTGCAGGCCGACGCATTGCTGGCGGTAGAGCGTTTGAAGCGCGTGGGGCGAGGTGGTGTCCAGACGACTTTGCAGGGCCTTGCCCAGCACAAAGAACGTGGCGGTGATCTTCTGTTGGCGCATGAAGTCGGCCAGCCAGTCAGTCGCCCCGTCAGCAACGGTCGGACCGCTCTCGAAATTGAGCAGGAAGGTCCTGTCGGGCATTTCTTCGCCGCTGAGTTCGTCGGAGTTGTAGCGCTCGATCTCGCTGCTGGTCTGCGGGAACAAGGCGGCCATGCGCAACAGTTCGTTGAGATAACGCTGGTTGAAGGCATCGGCCGGCGCAGCCCACTTGGCATAGAAGGAATCATCGGCCACTTTGTATTCGGCGGCGCGTTGACGCAGCATCGGCACGTCGTCAACCAGCACACAGAATGATGCGTCGGCTTCACAGGTTTTTTCGGCGAATGTCCAATTCTCGAACAGCCGCGTCCATAGCCGTGTGCGGATCAGGTTCACCGTCGGCAGGTTGATCTGCCGCAGGCCCAGACGCGCACTCAGCTGGGCGTCGCTGAGGTTTTCGCTTTCCAGCAACTGATGGGCGAAGCTGAGAATTTGCGCACGAGACGCCACGTCGAACAGCTGCGGCGTTTCCAGAGCCTCCGGCCAGACTGCGCGATCCAGCATCGCAATATCGCCCGTGGCCGCCTGTGCGTTGAGCCCCAGCAAACAGGCTCCGATCAATAACAGCATGCGCAACACGACGTGCTCCCAATCCTTGATAAAGAGGCCGAAAACCGGCGAGGCACTATAGCGGATTTGCCTTGGGCCAGAATGCCGGATTCCGGCACCGCTGCTGCAGGAGCGCGCCTATCGACACCATAGCTGGAGTGATCCGCACGCAACCCCTAGAATCGCCCGACGATCAAAGGAGACCTGCCCATGCTGATGGTGATTTCCCCAGCCAAAACCCTCGATTTTGAAACACCGCCCACCACCAAGCGCTACACCCAGCCGGAATTTCTGGATCACTCTCAGGAGCTCATCAACCAGCTGCGCGACATGACCCCGGCGCAGATCGGTGAGCTGATGCATCTGTCCGACAAGCTCTCCGGCCTCAATGCCGCCCGCTTTGGCAGCTGGAATCCGGCGTTCACCCCAAAAAACGCCAAACAGGCGCTGCTTGCATTCAAGGGTGACGTGTACACCGGTCTCGACGCCGACACCCTGAGCGGACCCGATCTGACGTACGCCCAAAAGCACCTGCGTATGTTGTCCGGGCTCTATGGATTGCTTCGTCCTCTGGACCTGATGCAACCCTATCGCCTGGAAATGGGCACCAAGCTGGCCAATGCCAGGGGCAAGGACCTTTACGCATTCTGGGGCGACCGCATCAGCGAGTGGCTGAACGAAGCGCTGAAAGAACAAGGCGACGATGTGCTGCTCAACCTGGCGTCGAACGAGTACTTTTCAGCGGTCAAGCGTCCGGCACTTAATGCCCGCGTGATCGAAACCGAGTTCCGCGACCAGAAAAACGGTCAGTACAAGATCATCAGTTTCTACGCCAAGAAAGCCCGGGGCATGATGACTCGCTTCGTGATTTCCGAGCGTATCAGCAAGCCCAAAGACCTGACGCAGTTCGATGCTCACGGCTATCGATACAGCAAAGAGCTGTCCTCCCCGGACAAGCTCATCTTCCTGCGCGATGAGCAAGACGCCTGACCTGCACCTACCCGTCCTTTCGCTTGCAAGCATCGCCCGTTTTCAATCGTTGACGGGCGCTGCGACGTCATTCAATCCCCGATTCGGTGCACTTCTCAGGACACCTGCCTTGCATTTTTAGTGCGCGTCGGGCGGTCCCATCATTCGAATGCGTCTATCCATCCAACCGAAAGTAAAGATTAACAGTGACTCTGTTCGCAAATTCCCACACTTACTTAGTTCATAACCTGCAGTTTGCGCGGACGAACGGTAGTGCTGCCGACTAATTGGCGCCAACTAACAGTCAGAAACTAAGTGTTCTTTTTTTTCTCAAAAATTTAACAACTTTTTTTGCAGATTTCGGCACGTTGATTTGAACGAGTGGCACTCCAGTCTGCACGTCGGCCAAAGCCTTACAAACTAAGGCTCAAACCTTGGTTGGCCCCACGTTGGATCCTGCTGAAAACCGCCTAGTGTTACGAAAAATCTCAAAAAGAGGACGAGCGGCCCGGAACTTATGGGGAATGCCCACGCTCCTACATCCCGTAACAATTCTCGTCCCCCATGTAGGACATCTCTTACATGGCACATGGACAGATCTGGAAGTTGCTTCTCAACGAAGTTAGACCCGTCGGTCAAGTGGTACGTACAAGGAGTCACGCACCAAACTAGTTGAAGTGAATTGAGCTAGCACCATTCGGGTGCCCGCAGTCGTGAATCGGGGCTGATTCATCGGGAGACGGCTAAAAGCCTTGTCCTTGACCGCCTGAGCACGACGCGCAAACCATCCGCTGGAGTGCCTGCCACATCCCAGATCGGGAACCTATATAAATATGTATGGGCTACTCGACACTTTTGATCTGTAACATTCGGGTTTGCCTTTCATATAGGTAACTCACCCCTTAATTCTGCCTGTGCTTGTCACGCGACATTCATTGCCGTGCGTACGAGTGCGCAAAAGTTGTAAGACAGTTTTTATATTCGGCCAACTAATGGCGTAAACATCGAGGAGATTACTATGCGTATCAGCATCTTTGGTTTGGGCTATGTCGGTGCAGTCTGCGCAGGCTGCCTCTCGGCGCGTGGTCATGATGTTGTTGGCGTGGACATCTCCGCCGCCAAGATCGATCTGATCAACAAAGGCAAGTCGCCAATCGTTGAGCCAGGTCTGGGCGAGTTGCTGGAAACCGGCATCAAGACCGGCAAACTGCGCGGCACCACAGACTTCTCCGCCGCCATTCGCGACACTGACCTGTCGATGATCTGCGTCGGCACGCCAAGCAAAAAGAACGGCGATCTGGAGCTGGACTTCATTGAATCGGTCTGCCGCGAAATCGGCTTCGTACTGCGTGACAAGAGCACCCGTCACACCATCGTCGTGCGCAGCACCGTTCTGCCGGGCACCGTCGCAAACGTTGTCATCCCGATCCTCGAAGACTGCTCGGGCAAGAAAGCCGGCGTCGACTTCGGTGTCGCGGTCAACCCTGAATTCCTGCGTGAAAGCACCGCGATTGCCGACTACGACCATCCTCCAATGACCGTTATCGGCGAATTCGATAAGGCGTCCGGTGACGTTCTGCAGTCCCTGTACGAAGAACTCGACGCACCGATCATCCGCAAGGACATCGCCGTTGCCGAAATGATCAAGTACACCTGCAACGTATGGCACGCGACCAAGGTCACCTTCGCCAACGAAATCGGCAACATCGCCAAGGCAGTCGGCGTCGACGGCCGTGAAGTGATGGACGTGGTCTGCCAGGACAAGGCTCTGAACCTGTCGCAGTACTACATGCGCCCAGGCTTCGCGTTCGGCGGTTCCTGCCTGCCGAAAGACGTCCGTGCCCTGACCTACCGCGCCAGCTCTCTGGACGTTGAAGCCCCCCTGCTCAACTCCCTGATGCGCAGCAACGTTTCCCAGGTTCAGAACGCTTTCGACATCGTCGCCGCCAGCGACACTCGCAAAGTCGCCCTGCTGGGTCTGAGCTTCAAGGCCGGTACCGATGACCTGCGCGAAAGCCCACTGGTCGAGCTGGCAGAAATGCTGATTGGTAAAGGCTACGACCTGAGCATCTTCGACAGCAACGTCGAATACGCTCGCGTTCACGGCGCCAACAAAGACTACATCGAGTCCAAGATCCCGCACGTTTCGTCCCTGCTGAACTCGGACTTCGACGCGGTCATCAACAACTCCGACGTGATCATCCTGGGTAACCGCGACGAGCGCTTCCGTGCACTCGCCAACAACGCGCCAGCCGGCAAGCGTGTGATTGACCTGGTGGGCTTCATGAAAGGCACCACCACCGAAAACGGTCAAATCGAAGGTATCTGCTGGTAACACACAGCGAGCTGCAAGCCACGAGCTGCAAGTTTCAGGCTTCATCCCTCCAGTCCCGGGCGTCAGCGCCAGCGACTGGAGGTTTGAAGCTTGCGGCTTGAGGTTGCAACTGACTTAGGGATACACACTATGCAAAGGCTGAAGCACGGCTTCCTCCAGGCCGCAGGTTGGCTGTTTTATCTGACGTTGCTGGCGGCCATAGCCATGGCGCTGCCTGCATCGCTGTTTGACTCGCACTCCAAAGATTTTATTTTCCTGATCGGTATCGTCGGCATCTGGCGTTACTCGATGGGCGCAACGCACTTCGTGCGCGGCATGATTTTCCTGTACATCGTCTACCCGCACCTGCGCCGTAAAGTGCGCAAGCTGGGCAAGGCAGCCGATCCATCCCACGTGTTCCTGATGGTCACCAGCTTTCGTATCGATGCGCTGACCACCGCTCAGGTGTACAGCTCGGTGATTCGCGAAGCCATCAAATGCGGCTTCCCGACCACCATCGTGTGCTCCCTGGTGGAAATGTCCGACGAGCTGCTGGTCAAGGCACTGTGGGCCAAGTACAACCCGCCGGAGCACGTGAAGCTCGACTTCGTGCGCATCGCCGGTACCGGCAAGCGTGACGGCCTGGCGTTCGGTTTCCGCGCCATCTCCCGCCACATGCCCGACGACCGCGCCGTGGTTGCGGTGATCGACGGTGACACCGTTCTGGCTGAAGGCGTGGTGCAGAAAACCGTGCCGTGGTTCCAGCTGTTCGGCAACGTCGGCGGCCTGACCACCAACGAGTTCTGTGAAGTCCGCGGCGGCTACATCATGAGCGAGTGGCACAAGCTGCGTTTCGCTCAGCGTCACATCAACATGTGCTCGATGGCGCTGTCCAAGCGCGTGCTGACCATGACCGGCCGTATGTCGGTGTTCCGCGCCACCGTGGTGACGGACCCGGCGTTCATCGCCGACGTGGAAAGCGACTCGCTGCAGCACTGGCGTCTGGGCCGCTTCAAGTTCCTGACCGGCGACGACAAGTCCAGCTGGTTCAGCCTGATGCGCCTGGGCTACGACACGTTCTACGTGCCGGATGCCGCGATCAACACCGTTGAGCACCCGCCGGAAAAAAGCTTCCTGAAGGCCAGCCGCAAGCTGATGTACCGCTGGTATGGCAACAACCTTCGGCAGAACTCCCGTGCATTGGGTCTGGGCGTTGGTCGTCTCGGGGTCTTCACCAGCATCGTGCTGTTCGACCAGCGCGTGTCGATGTGGACATCGATCCTTGGCCTGACCGTGGCGATGCTGGCGAGCCTGAAGTTCGGTATCGAATACCTGCTGGCGTACCTGCTCTGGATTGGCATCACCCGCCTGATCCTGACGCTGCTGCTGTCGTGCAGCGGCCACAAGATCGGGCCGGCCTATCCGATGATTCTCTATTACAACCAGATCGTTGGCGCACTGATGAAGATCTACGTCTTCTTCCGTCTCGACCGACAGTCCTGGACCCGCCAGGACACAAAACTGAGCCGCGACATGGCCAGCTTCCAGGGTTGGTTCAACACCTGGTCGTCGCGGACCATGACTTTCTCGGCTGGCAGCATCTTCGTTGCCGTGCTGCTGACAATGGTCTGACCGGGCCTCTGACCGAAACAATGGATCAACTCGATTAATCAGGAATTACCACCATGAATACAGCCGTGAATGCCAATGTCGTACATGAATCCGAAGCCCAGCGTCAGCACGCACGGGTCAAGATCCCGGCCAAACTGCGACTGCTCAATGGTCAGCCGAACGCTCCGCTGGTGCGTGTCGAGGACCTTTCCGCAGGCGGTCTGAGCTTTGTAGCGCCTGCCAACCTGCGTCCAGCCGTCGGTGAGGTCATCAAGGGTCGTCTGCAGTTCCTGATCGACAACCTCGGTCTGGCCATGGACGTCGACCTGCAGGTGCGCACCATCGATTCGAGCACCGGCCGTGTCGGCTGCCAGTTCCAGAATCTGGAATCGCAGGACATCTCGACCTTGCGTCACCTGATCACTTCGCACCTGTCGGGCGATCTCATCAGCATGGGCGAAGTGCTGGCGACCCTGCAGCGCGATAACTTCACCAAGGCACGCAAATCCAAGGACGGCGGCAGCGGCCTGAGCGCATTCGGTCGTCTGCGTGCCGTGACCTTCAGCATCGGCATCTTCGCCGTCGGTGTGATTGCGTTCGGCTTCGTCGCCAAATCGGTCTACGGCATGTACTTCGTCAGCCACTCCACGTCGGGCCTGGTCAGCGTGCCGAGCCTGGATGTCACCATGCCACGTGAAGGCACCGTGACCAGCCTGGTTGCTCCGAATGGCAACGTCGCCAAAGGCGCTCCGCTGGCGACCTTCAACACCAGCATGCTGGACATGTTGAAAGGCAACCTGGACCCGGACGAAATGCAGCCGGCCAAAATCGAAGAACTGTTCGGTCGTCAACTGGCCGGCACCATGACCAGCCCTTGCGATTGCGTCGTGGCCAAGCAACTGGTCGCCGACGGTCAATACGCAAGCAAAGGTCAAGTGATCTTCCAGATGGTCCCGCGCAACGTCGCCGCCAATGTCGATGCTCGCTTCACCTACCGTCAGTTCGCCGATGTACAGCCGGGCGCTCGCGTGACCTTCCAGGTCGCTGGCGAAGACGGCGACCACAGCGGCAAGATCGTCAGCGCAACGGCTCTGAGCCCTGCTGACCTGTCTTCTGACATCCGCGTTCAGATCCAGCCTGACGAAGCCATCAACAGCAATCTGGCAGGTCGCCCGGTTGAAGTGGTGAGCACTCGTGGCCCGTCGCTGAACTGGTTGATCGATAAAGCCACGGCGGCAGGTTTCTAAACATGGCTAGCCCACTACGAAGCTTGTCAGCCCCTACATTGTTGAGCCTGGCGATCGCTATCGGTTTGGGCGGCTGTGCCGGCTTGCCCGATCAGCGCCTGGCCAACGAAGCCCTGAAACGCGGCGACACCACGCTGGCGGAGCAAAACTATCGGCAACTGGCGGACCTGGGCTATAGCGATGCACAGGTCGGCCTCGCGGATATCCAGGTGGGTACCCGCGACCCGGAGCTGATCAAGCAGGCCGAGGCAACGTATCGCGCTGCAGCCGCCACTTCGCCCCGGGCTCAATCGCGCCTGGGCAAGTTGCTGGCGGTCAAGCCGAACTCCACCGAAGCCGAGCAACGTGAAGCCGAAGGTCTGCTGAAGAAGGCCTTCGCCAATGGCGAAGCCGGTACGCTGATTCCGCTGGCGATGCTCTATCTGCAGTACCCGCACACGTTCCCGAACGTGAACGCGCAGCAGAAGATCAACGAATGGCGCGCTGGCGGTTACCCGGAAGCGGGTCTGGCCCAGGTGCTGCTGTATCGCACCCAGGGCACCTACGACCAGCATCTGGCTGAAGTCGAAAGCATCTGCAAGCAAGCCCTGCGCACCACCGACGTTTGCTACACCGAGCTGGCGACGGTCTACCAGAAGCGTGGCGAAGCCGACAAACAGGCTGCGCTGATCGAGCAGATGCAAAGCGGCTACGCCATGGGCAGCGTACCTGCCATGCGTGTCGACAGCGTCGCTCGCGTGCTGGCGGATTCGACAATCGGCAAGCCGGACGAAAAGACCGCGCAATCGCTGCTGGAGAAAGTCGCCCCCGGTTACCCCGCTTCGTGGGTCAGCCTGGCGCAGTTGCTGTACGACTTCCCCGAACTGGGCGACGTCAACAAGATGATGGAATACCTGGACAACGGCCGTGCTGCGGATCAACCGCGCGCCGAACTGTTGTTGGGCAAGCTGTATTACGAAGGCAAGCTGGTCTTGCCGGATGCGAAGAAAGCCGAAGAGCACCTGACCAAGGCCGCTGCGACGCAAATCTCCGCGCATTACTACCTGGGTCAGCTGTATCGCCGGGGTTATCTGGGCCATCCAGACCCGCAGAAAGCTGTCGACCAGTTGCTGACCTCCGCACGCGGTGGCCAGAACAGTGCCGACTTCGCCCTCGCGCAGTTGTTCTCGCAAGGCAAAGGTATCAAGCCTGATCCGGTCAACGCATGGGTCTTTGGCCAGCTCGCACTGGCTCAGGGCACGCCGCAAGCGACGGATCTTGCGCAACAACTGAACGAACAATTGCCGCCTGAGAAGCGCGCCCAGGCGCAGAGCCTTCTCCAGCGAGAACAGCAGGTCCGCGGCACAACCGCGCAAAACGCGTTGGCCTTGCAGACACTGCAAGAAGAAAAAGACGGCGGGGACGCACCTCTATGAAGCTTAAGTTGAACCCTCTGATGGCGGCCGGATTCGGTCTGGGCTTCTCCCTGATCTGGGCCACGCCGACACTGGCAGCCCTGACCGACACTCAGAATTTCGGCATCGAAGTCAAAGCGACCGGCCAGATGGAAGACGACCGTGACCTCGGCACCCGCAGCGGTGGCGACGTCAACGGTGTCGGTCTGGATCTGCGTCCGTGGGCCTATGGCGAGTGGGGCAACTGGAGCGGTTACGCGATGGGCCAGGTAGTCACCGCTACCGACACCATTCAGACCGACCCGCTGGATCAGCAGGTCACTGACGCAAACGGTCAGAGCGCCCAGCGTTCGCGCAGCACGTCGAACAGCCGCAAAGTGGATGACAGCTACGCTGCCCTGCGCGAATTCTGGATCGGCTACAGCGGTTTCACGCCTTACCCTGGCGAGATCCTGAAAGTCGGTCGTCAGCGTCTGCGCAATGACGACGGTCAGTGGCACGACACCAACATCGAAGCGGTGAACTGGACCTTCGACACCACTCTGCTCAAGGCAGAAGTGGGCGCCGCCCAGCGCTTCAGCGAATACCGTACCGACCTGACCGAGCTGTCGGCACAGGACAAGGATCGCTCGCACCTTTATGGCGACGTGGAATACCAGTGGACGCCAGGCCAATGGGCGGGCGTTCGTGCGCACCACAGTCATGACGGCGGCAGCCTGAAACAACAGGGCTCAGCCATCGACGACCTGGACAAGACTTCGCGTGGCGACCTGACCTGGCTGGGTCTGCAGGCCAACAGCGACGCGTACAACTACCGCAACCTGAACACCGTCAACTATTGGGGCAGCCTGACCTGGCTGACCGGCGATCGTGACCGCATCGGCACCACCTACAACGCGGCCGAAGATCAGTACGTGGCCGGTGAGAAGAACAACGAAAACGTCAACGGCTGGGCGACTGACCTGGGCCTGCGTTTCCGTCTGGACCCGATGTGGCAAGTGGGCGGCGCCTACTCCCGCGCCAGCAAGAACTACGAGCAGAACGGTCTGGAAAGCAACCGCTCGAACTGGACCGGTACCCGCTCGCGCGTGCATCGCTTCGGTGAAGCGTTCCAGGGCGAAATGGCCAACGTAGAGTCGGGCTCGCTGTTCGCGTCCTGGCAGATGCAGGACGAGTACGACGCCTCGCTGATCTACCACAAGTTCCGTCGTGTCGACGGTCATTCGGGCATCGGCGGCGCGGGCATCAACCCAGCTCAGGAAAACGTCGATGACGATGGCGTCAGCACATTTGCCTCGCTGCCCCTCGAAGACGGCCGCAAGGACCTGGGCCAGGAAATGGACCTCGTCGTCACCAAGTACTTCAAGCAAGGCCTGCTGCCTGCTGCGGTAAGCCAGTCGTTCGACGAACCGTCGGCGCTGATTCGTCTGCGTGCAGGCGTGTTCAAACCGGGCGATGCGTACCACAGCGGTGTAGACGATTACATGCACCGCGCCATCGTCGACGTCATCTGGCGCTTCTGATGCAAGCCGCGATAGGAGTGCAATGAGATGAACAGT
Source organism: Pseudomonas sp. HP_12 (assembly GCF_055283955.1). Lineage (NCBI taxonomy): Bacteria > Pseudomonadati > Pseudomonadota > Gammaproteobacteria > Pseudomonadales > Pseudomonadaceae > Pseudomonas > Pseudomonas sp. HP_12. The sequence goes on along the minus strand of NZ_JBTOQG010000023.1, from coordinate 129,661 downwards.
CAAGCAAGCAGATTGCGTCACCGGGCATGGCCCTATGCCCTGCTGGAAAGCGCTGTGCTGAGCAGCGCCTTGCTGCTCGCCAGCACTGCGGCCATGGCCAACAGCCCGCTGCCGGTTCCCGCCCCTGCGGCGCATCCGGCGGATGGCAAGGATGTGCTGGTCAAAGGCCTGCATCAGGCCAAGACCTACTCCATCAGCAGTCCGCCCATTGAGCCGCTGTTGATGGACAAACCAAAACTGCCTGACCTCTCGGGTTACACCCAGCAGGCCATGCAGAAGAAGATCGTGCGCAGCAAGCCGGGCAAGGTTGCGATCAAACGCATGATGCAGGAAGACTCGCTGAAGGAATTCATCGGCGGTGACAACAAGATGGCCGAATGGGTGGCCCGTCAGCACGGCATCCCCAAGGCGATCTTCATCGAAGATGGCTACATGACCCTGCAGGAACTGGCGAAGAAGGTGCCTAAACAGTACCTGAGCGAAACCTCGCCGGGCGTTTTTCTGGCGCGTCTGCCGATCGTTGTCGGCAAGAACGGCATCTTTGAAGTCGACAAGAAAACCACCGAGCTGCGCCTGTCTCAGGATGCCGGTGCGTTTCTGGTCAACGACAACCTGCTGTTCATGTCCGACACCAAGCTGACCGGCTGGAGCGAGAAGTCCAACGGCCCGTCGACGTTCAAGGCGCCGAAGGAATTCCGCCCGTTCCTGCTGTCCTGGGGTGGCACCCAGACCTACATGTTCAACACCAAAGTGGCGAGCCTGGGTTACAACAACAGCAAGTCGTACGGCATCAGTATTTCCCAGTACACACCGAACATGAAGGCGCAGATGAACCGCGCCGAGCCAACCGGCTGGATCGTCAATTCTGACTTCTCGGACATGTGGTACGGCTTCTACTGCTATGAAACCCGCGACTTCGTGGTCAAGGGCAGCACCTACCACGACAACATCATCTACGGCATCGACCCCCATGACCGTTCCCACGGTCTGATCATTGCCGAGAACACGGTGTACGGGACCAAGAAGAAGCACGGGATCATCGTCTCCCGTGAGGTGAACGACAGCTTCATCATCAACAACAAAAGCTACGACAACCACCTGTCCGGCATCGTCCTTGACCGTAACAGCGTGAACAACCTGGTGGCGTACAACGAGATCTACCGCAACCACACCGACGGCATCACCTTGTATGAGAGTGCCGACAACCTGCTGTGGGGCAATCGTGTGTTCGCCAACAAGCGTCACGGCATCCGGGTTCGCAACAGCACCAACATCAAGCTGTACGAAAACCTGGCCATCGGTAACGGTTTGATGGGCGTCTACGGCCACATCAAAGACCTGTCGGACACTGACCGCGACATCAAGCTCGACCCGTTCGATGCCGAAGTCTCGCTGATCATGGTCGGCGGCGAACTGACCTCCAACGGTTCAGGCCCGCTGTCCATCGACTCGCCTCTGAGCGTCGAGCTGTACAAAGTCTCGATGCTCGCACCGACCAAAGCCAGCGGGATCAGCTTCAACGGTGTACTGGGCGACCGTCAGGACGAAATCCTCGATCTGCTGGTGCGCCAACAGAAAGCCGTGTTGATCGACCCGGTCGAAAGCCAGAAACAACTCCGGGACTGAGGAAGATATTTCTATGCACGCACATTTGATCAAACTGCTCAGCCTCTCGGGCCTGACCGCTGCACTGTTCGCCGCCAGCAATGGCGCGTATGCAGCGGACACTACAGCCCCGACCTTCACGGCCGAGCCTTGCTGCAGTCTGTGCCCTGAAGCGCACGACGAAAAAAACTACGTCAGCCGCTACCAGCAGAACTTCACCACACTGGTTCAGGCCCAGGGCGACTGGTTGTTCCGGACCCGTGAAGATCTGCGCACCGAATTCGACACCACGCCTGAAGGTTATCGCCGCATGCAAATGCTGCACGACGCCTTCAAGAGCAAGGGTGTAGAGCTGGTTGTCGTGTATCAGCCAACCCGCGGGCTGGTGGATCGCAACAAGCTGTTCCCGGCCGAGCGCGACAAGTTCGACTACAACACCGCGCTGCGTAACTACCAGGCCATGCTCGGTCGTTTCGCGAAGATGGGCTACACCGTGCCGGACCTGTCGCCGTTGACCAACGAGCAACAGGCCCACGATTTCTATTTCCGCGGTGACCAGCACTGGACGCCGTATGGCGCTCAGCGCACAGCAAAAATCGTCGCTGATTCCGTGAAGAAAATGCAGGCCTTCGCCGGTGTTCCACGCCGTGAGTTCGAGACCCACCTGTCAGGTCGCATGGGCAAGAAGGGCACTCTTCACAACATGGCCGGTCAATTGTGCGGCACAAGTTACGCCATCCAGTACATGGACCAGTTCGAGACGGAACCCAAAGGCGAAGCAGCCGACGGCGACCTGTTTGGTGACTCCGGCAATCCGGAGATCACGCTGGTCGGTACCAGTCACAGCGGCAAGAACTACAACTTTGCCGGCTTTTTGCAGGAATACATTGGTGCTGATGTGCTGAACGTCGCCTTCCCGGGCGGCGGCCTTGAAGGTTCGATGCTGCAGTACCTGGGCAGCGAAGACTTCCAGAAACACCCACCGAAAATTCTCATCTGGGAATTCTCGCCGCTTTACCGCCTGGATCAGGAGACCATCTATCGCCAGATGATGTCGCTGCTGGACAACGGCTGTGAAGGCAAACCGGCAATCATGAGCACCAGCACCACCCTCAAACCAGGGATCAACGAGTTGCTGGTCAACGGCAAAAACGGCATCAAGGATGTGCGCAACGGCAGTAATCAGATCGACATCAAGTTCGCCGACAACTCGGTGAAGACCCTTCAGGCGCGCCTCTGGTACATGAACGGTCGCCACGAAGACTTGAAGATCGAGAAACCTGAAACATCTGAAACCGACGGGCGCTTCTCCTTCGAACTGCGCGATGACAAAGACTGGGCTGACCAGCAATTGCTCGCACTGGAAGTGCAGGGTCCGGAAGCGGGCACTGCGCCACAGCAGGTCGAAGCGAAAGTATGCAAACGCAACGTGTTCCCGAATGTCGCGCATCAAACCGCGCAAGCCGGGTTATGAGGCTCTTATGCACACTCCAAAACTGATGCTCCCTACCCTTCTGTCGCTGGCAATGATGTCCTCGGCACTGTTCGCCACCGGCGCCAGCGCTGCGTCGACACTCGTCCCGCCGCAGGGTTACTACGAAGGTGTCGAGAAATTCAAGACGGGCCAGGGCAAGTTCAGCTGTGACTCCATTCCGCAGCCCTACACCGGTCCGCTGCAGTTTCGCAGCAAATACGAAGGCTCGGACAAAGCCCGCGCGACGCTGAATATGGTCTCCGATCAGGCTTTTCGTGATGCGACCAAAGACATCACCACCATGGAGCGCGCCACCAGCAAGGTGGTGATGCAGTACATGCGTGACGGTCGCCCGGAACAGCTCGATTGCGCGCTGAACATGCTGACCACCTGGGCCAAGGCCGATGCGCTGGAGTCCACCGACTTCAACCACACCGGCAAGTCGATGCGCAAATGGGCATTGGGCAGCATGTCATCCGCCTATCTGCGCCTGAAGTTCTCCGAGTCGCATCCTCTGGCCACCCGCCAGCAGGAATCGCAGCTGATTGAGGCCTGGTTCAGCAAACTGGCGGATCACGTCGTCAGCGACTGGAACAATCTGCCGCTCGACAAGACTAACAACCACTCCTACTGGGCCGCCTGGGCCGTGATGTCCACGGCAGTCGCGACCAATCGCCAAGACCTGTTTGACTGGGCAGTGAAGGAATTCAAGATCGGCGCCAATCAGGTTGACCCGCAAGGTTTCCTGCCGAACGAGCTCAAGCGCAAACAGCGTGCGCTGGCGTACCACAACTACGCACTTCCGCCTCTGGCCATGATCGCGAGTTTCGCCCAGGCCAACGGTGTCGATTTGCGTCAGGAAAACAACGGTGCGCTCAAGCGTCTGGGTGATCGCGTGCTGGCTGGCGTGAAGAACTCCGGCAGCGAATTCGCCGCCCGCGATGGCGAAAAGCAGGACATGACGGACCTGAAGACCGACATGAAATTCGCTTGGCTGGAACCGTACTGCTCGCTGTATGACTGCGGCCCGGACGTGCTTGAACAGAAACACAAGATGCAGCCGTTCAAGAACTTCCGCCTCGGCGGCGACCTGACCCGCACTTATGACCCGACGCATGAAAAGGGTGACAAGGGCGGTTCGTAAGAGCAGCAGGGGCTGAAGTGGGAGCGAGCTTGCTCGCGAAGGGGCCATTAGCGGCACCGATTATTCGCGAGCAAGCTCGCTCCCACAGGGTAGTTCCGGGTTAAACCGAACATGTTTCACCCCTCCATTTTTCGTGGGGGGTTTGGGGGGGCTTCGGCCTTTGATGTTGGACAAATGGAGAGATAAAGGATGGTTTTCTCATCCAACGTGTTCCTGTTCCTGTTCTTGCCGGTGTTTCTCGGCTTGTACTACCTGAGCGGGCAACGCTATCGCAACCTGCTGCTGCTGGTCGCCAGCTACGTGTTTTACGCGTGGTGGCGAGTGGACTTTCTGGCGCTGTTCGCAGGTGTGACGCTGTGGAACTACTGGATCGGCCTGCGCGTAGGCGCTGCCGGGGTCAGAACCAAACCGGCTCAGCGTTGGCTGCTGCTCGGCGTGGTGGTCGACCTGGGCATCCTTGGCTATTTCAAGTACGCCAACTTCGGCGTGGACAGCATTAACGCGATGATGACGTCGATCGGCCTTGAGCCCTTCATCCTGACCCACGTGTTGCTGCCGATCGGTATCTCGTTCTACATCTTCGAGTCCATCAGCTACATCATTGACGTCTACCGTGGCGACACACCGGCGACGCGAAATCTCATCGACTTTGCAGCGTTCGTGGCGATCTTCCCGCACCTGATCGCAGGGCCGGTTCTGCGGTTCCGCGACCTGGTCGATCAGTTCAACAACCGCACGCACACCCTCGACAAGTTCTCCGAGGGCTGCACGCGGTTCATGCAGGGTTTCATCAAGAAGGTATTCATTGCCGACACGCTGGCAGTGGTCGCCGATCATTGCTTCGCCCTGCAGAACCCGACCACGGGTGACGCATGGCTCGGCGCGCTGGCGTATACCGCGCAGCTGTACTTCGACTTCTCCGGCTACAGCGACATGGCCATCGGCCTGGGCCTGATGATGGGTTTCCGCTTCATGGAAAACTTCAAACAGCCCTACATCAGCCAGTCGATCACCGAGTTCTGGCGCCGCTGGCATATCAGCCTGTCGACCTGGCTGCGTGACTATCTGTACATCACGCTGGGCGGCAACCGTGGCGGCAAGGTCGCGACCTACCGCAACCTGTTTCTGACCATGCTGCTGGGCGGTCTGTGGCACGGCGCCAACATCACGTACATCGTCTGGGGTGCCTGGCACGGTGTGTGGCTGGCGATCGAAAAAGCCATCGGCCTGAACACCGCGCCGCGCACCTTCAACGTCGTTCGCTGGGCGTTCACCTTCCTGCTGGTGGTCATGGGCTGGGTCATCTTCCGCTCGGAAAACCTGCACGTTGCCGCTCGTATGTATGGCGCCATGTTCAGCTTCAGCGATCTCGGCCTGTCGGAACTCAACCGCGCCAGCCTCACCGGCCTGCAAGTAGCGACCCTGGTTGTGGCGTACATCACCCTCGCCTTCTTCGGCCTGCGTGATTTCTACCGCAACCGTGCACCGGGCAAGCCGACCGACAAACCCGTGCAGGCCGATGGCCCTGCCGCTGCCGAGCCCGGCCTGATCAAGGCCGTGCCGGGCGACAAGCCGGGCAGCATCCATCAACCGGGTTACATCGTCGGCACCGAAGCGCAGGTTCAGCCTGCCTACTGGACCGTCGACTGGTCGCGCTATGTCATGCGCGCCCTGATCCTGCTGATGTTCGTTGCATCGATCCTGAAACTCTCGGCGGCCAGTTTCTCGCCGTTCCTTTACTTCCAGTTCTGAGGAGCCTGACATGACCCGTTCATTACGTTTCCTCTACATCTTCCTGTTCCTGGCGATTCTGCTGGTGCTGGGCCTGTGGTCGCTGCGCAGCTTCATCGGTTTCTCGACGTCGAAAGAAACCACCGTGCTCAATGGTCACTGGACCAAAGCGGTGGAAACCCACTACGACGAAGAATTCCCGATCAAGCGTCTGGGCACCAACCTCTGGGCAGCGCTGGACTACAAGGTGTTCAACGAAGGTCGTCCGGGCGTGATCCTGGGCAAGGACCAGTGGCTGTACACCGACGAAGAATTCGACGCCGTTGCCAACGGCGAGCAGAACGAAGCAGACAACCTGGCGATCATTAAGGGCGTGCGTGACACCCTGAAAAAGCAAGGCACGCAACTGGTGCTGGCGATCATTCCGGCCAAGACGCGTCTGTATCCGGAGCACGTCGGTGACAACAAACCGGCCACGCTGCACACCGATCTGTATCAGCAGTTCCACGCTCAGGTTAATCAGGCCGGCATCCTCGCCCCTGATCTGCTCACGCCGCTGCAAAGCGCCAAAGAGAAGGGCCAGGTGTTCCTGCGCACCGACACTCACTGGACGCCGATGGGCGCGGAAATCGTTGCCCAGCAGTTGTGTGACGTGATCAGCAAGCAGCTGCCGCTGAACGTTGAACCGCAGAACTTCGTCACTGAAGCCAAGACGACCGAACCCTACAAGGGCGATCTGACCAACTTCCTGCCGCTGGATCCGCTGTTCAGCAACCTGCTGCCCAAGCCGGACGACCTGCAACAGCGCAGCACCAACCCGGCTGAAGCTGGCACCGAAAGTGATGACGCCCTGTTCGCTGACAATTCGGTTGCGGTCGGCCTGGTTGGCACCAGCTACAGCGCCAACCCCAACTGGAACTTCGCCGGTGCGCTCAAACAGGCCCTGCACGCAGACGTCGTGAATTACGCCGAAGACGGCCATGGCCCGATCCTGCCGATGCTCAAGTACCTGCAGACCGACGCCTTCAAAAGCAGCCCCCCGCAGGTGCTGATCTGGGAATTCCCGGAACGCTACCTGCCCGCTCACAACGACCTGACCGAGTTCGACCCACAGTGGATCGCTGAACTCAAAAAGGCCCGTGACCCCCAACAGAATCTGGCGGACAACGCCAACAACTCCAAGTCGCCCACCCGGGCGCAAAACTGAGAGGACTCTTTGACTATGACTTCGCAGAACCCAATGCCAGTTCGTTCGAGCAAAACCAACCTGCTGAAAACCTGCGTGCTGGCCGCGAGCCTGGGCTTCGTATCCCTTTCCGCATTCGCCGGTGGCGACGCCGCGCTGTATGGCCCGACCGCACCAAAAGGCTCGACCTTCGTGCGTGTGTACAACGCCAGCAGCAGCGAAATCTCCGCCAGCGTCGGCAACACCAGCCTCAACGAAATCGGCCCATTGGCCAGCAGTGATTTCGGCTTCATGCCTCAGGGCGACTACACCGCCAAAGTCGGCAGCCAGTCCCTGCCGGTGAAACTGGCCAGCGATCACTACTACACCATCGTCAACAACACATCGGGCGCGCCGCAACTGGTTGAAGAGCCTCCGTTCAAGAACAAGCAGAAGTCCCTGGTTCGCGTACAGAACCTGAGTGACAAGTCGCTGACCCTGAAAACCGCTGACGGCAAGACCGACGTGGTCAAGGCTGTGTCTGCCAAGGGCACCGGCGAGCGTGAAATCAACCCGGTCAAAGTCAGCTTCGCGCTGTTCGACGGCGACAAGAAAGTGGCTGACCTGAAGCCGGTTGCACTGGAGCGCGGTGAAGCCGCCGTTCTCTACGTCACCGGCAGCGGCAGCAGCCTGTCGCCAGTCTGGGTCAAACGCCCGACGGGCACTCAGTAAGCGTTGAATCTGGCCGAGAGGCCGCCGGCAGCGCGCGTGATCAACCGCGCGCAGCCACGGATTTACGGAATTAAGCGTTCGGCTTCAGGCACTGCGGAGCAAGCAGACAGCCAAGAGGATGCCGAGCGATGCAAGACAAAAACCAGAAAGACCGAAAAGACCTACAGCCCATTCGAACGATTTTTGCTTAACGGAGAAACAAAATGATTCCAGTGATCTTGTCAGGTGGTAGCGGTTCCCGACTCTGGCCTCTTTCGCGTAAACAGTTTCCTAAACAGTTCCTGGCGCTGACCGGCGAACACACTCTGTTCCAACAGACCGTCGAGCGCCTGCAATTCGACGGCATGCAGCACCCTGTCGTGGTGTGCAACAAGGATCACCGCTTCATCGTCACCGAGCAGCTCAATGCACTGGGTCTGGAAACTCAGGCCGTGATCATGGAACCGTTTGGTCGCAACACTGCGCCTGCCGTTGCCATCACCGCGATGATGCTGGCCAACGAAGGTCGTGACGAGTTGATGCTGGTGCTGCCAGCCGACCACGTGATCGACGATCAGAAAGCCCTGCAACGTGCGCTGGCCCTGGCCACCGTTGCTGCAGAGCGTGGCGAAATGGTGCTGTTTGGTATCCCGGCGACCAAGCCTGAAACCGGCTACGGCTACATCAAGTCCACCGCCGACGCACTGCTGCCGGAAGGCGTCAGCCGCGTGCAGCACTTCGTTGAGAAGCCTGATGAACAACGCGCCCAGGAATTCGTCCAGGCCGGTGGTTACTACTGGAACAGCGGCATGTTCCTGTTCCGCGCCAGCCGTTATCTCGAAGAGCTGAAAAAGCACGATCCGGATATCTACGACAACTGCCTGCTGACCCTCGAGCGCAGCAAGCAGGACGGCGACAGCATCTCCCTGGACGAGGCGAGCTTCGCCTGCTGCCCGGACAACTCCATCGACTACGCCGTCATGGAAAAAACCCAGCGCGCCTGCGTGGTTCCACTGGATGCGGGCTGGAGCGATGTCGGCTGCTGGTCGTCCCTGTGGGACGTGAGCGCCAAAGATGAAAACGGCAACGTTGCCAAAGGCGATGTCGTTATTCAGGACAGCCGCAACTGCATGATTCAGGGCAACGGCAAACTGGTGACCGTGATCGGCCTGGACAACGTCGTTGTCGTCGAAACCAAAGACGCCATGATGATCGTCCACAAAGACAAGGTTCAGGGCGTCAAGCAACTGGTCAACACGCTGAACGAGCAAGGCCGCAGCGAAACCCAGAACCACCTCGAAGTCTATCGCCCGTGGGGCTCGTACGACTCCGTGGACATGGGCGGCCGTTTCCAGGTCAAGCGCATTTCCGTCAAGCCGGGCGCCAGCCTGTCGCTGCAGATGCATCACCACCGCGCTGAACACTGGATCGTTGTATCGGGTACCGCTCAGGTCACCTGCGACGACAACGTGTTCCTGCTGACCGAGAACCAGTCGACCTACATCCCGATCGCCTCGGTTCACCGCCTGCGCAACCCGGGCAAAATCCCGTTGGAAATCATCGAAGTCCAATCGGGCAGCTACCTGGGCGAAGACGACATCGAGCGTTTCGAAGACGTCTACGGCCGCTCCACCCCTGGCATCGAAGCCGGCGTGAAGACCCAGACCATCGCGCGTTAATACCGCTTCACCGAGTAGTACTAGCCCCCGTCAATCCACTGCGTATTCCCCATCCGCAGAGGGTTTTCGGGGGCTTTTTTGTGGGCTTTCATACCTGTGCGACCTTGAATCAGACGAACCACCATTAGCCCAATCCCCTCCCCTTTCGGTACGATGCCCGCATCTGCAATCGCGAGATCGACACGATGATTTTCGGCGCCGTACTCCTGTTCACCTGGCTGGTCCTGCTCCTGCGCTATCCCTCCAAAGCCCTGCCTGTTTCTCTGGCGGCGGCAGTCGGGCTGGGTGTCGTGGCGGCGTTTGTGGTCTGGGAGGACCGCCGCGATGAGCAGCGCCTTGAGCGCCTGCAAATGCGCGTGAACTATGCGCCGCAACAGTGCCCGACGGGCCGCCCGTTGCTGGTGCTGATCGATAACGGTAATAAGGTCTCGCTTACCGAACTGCGCTGGAAGATCGCGGCCTACGCGCCGGGCGATACCGTGAATCTGGCCGAAGACACCTACACCGCACCGCGTTATCGCGGGCCGGGCGATTTGTTGCCCGGCAGTCAGTGGCAAGATTGCTTGCCGATGCCGCCGCTGCGTCCGGGTTATCGGCCGCAGACCCTGGAGTTTCGTGCCGAACGCCTGCAAGGCACGTTCTCCGGCTGAGCGCCGCCCTTCTCTTTTTTCAAGGATTGAACCATGTCTGTGGTGTTGATCACCGGTTGTTCCAGCGGCATCGGCCGCGCCATGGCGGATGCCTTCAAAGCGGCAGGCCATGAGGTCTGGACGACGGCACGCAAGCCGGCCGATGTGGAAGCACTGACCGCTGCAGGTTTTCGTGCCGTGGCGTTGGACGTCAATGACAGCGCAGCGATTGATCGCCTGGTCGCCGAGTTTGATCAACGCGGCAAAGGGCTCGACGTGCTGATCAACAACGCAGGCTACGGCGGCATTGGTCCGCTGCTGGATGGCGGTGTCGAGGCCATGCGCAGGCAGTTCGAAACCAACGTGTTTTCCGTGGTCGGGGTGACGCGCGCGCTGTTTCCAATGCTGCGCCGCAACAAGGGATTGGTGGTCAATATCGGCAGCGTTTCGGGCGTGCTGGTGACGCCATTCGCGGGCGCGTATTGCGCGTCGAAGGCCGCCGTCCATGCCATGACCGACGCACTGCGCATGGAGCTGGCGCCATTCGGGATCCGGGTGATGGAAGTCCAGCCGGGCGCCATCGACACTCATTTCGCGCAAAACGCCAGCCATGAGGCCGAGCAAGTGATTCATCAGGATTCGCCGTGGTGGCCGTGGCGTGAAGGCATCCGCGCGAGGGCCAATGCGTCCCAAGGCAATCCGACACCCGCCGCCGATTTCGCCCGCGACGTGTTCACCGCCGTGCAACGCAGCCATCCACCGCGTCTGCTGCGATCCGGCAATGGCAGCCGCGCGCTGCCACTCATGGAACGGCTGCTGCCCAAGGCACTGCTCGAATGGATTCTGAGCAAGCGCTTCAAGCTGGATAAGCGCCATTGACGGCCACCGCAGATGAACCTGCGGTCATGGAACTCGTGGGAGCGAGCTTGCTCGCGAAGAGGGCGGAACATCCGCTACATCTTTAGCGCCTGAAACGCCGTCTTCGTGAGCAAGCTCACTCCCACAGGAGCTCAATCATTCAGGGAGATACCCGTCATACCTTGCCCTCTGCGTTACGGCTCGACTACGGGATTCACAATCACCGTGCAGGTGATCCCCGCCGCCAGCACCACCCCTTCCGGCACGTGATCCAGGTGAATGCGCACGGGCACGCGCTGGGCCAGTCGTACCCAGTTGAACGTCGGGTTGACGTCGGCGATCAGCTCGCGGCTCTCCGGATTGTCGCGGTCGTAGATGGCGCGGGCGATGCTCTCGACGTGGCCCTCCATGACTTCACCGCTCATCAATTGCATGTCCGCCGGATCGCCGATCCTGACGTGGGGCAGCTTGGTCTCTTCGAAGAAGCCGTAGACCCAGAACGAATTCCTGTCGACGACGGCCATCTTCGCTTCGCCGATGCGCGCGTAGTCGCCGCGATGCACGTTGAGGTTGGTGACGTAGCCGTCCACCGCCGCCAGCACCTTGGTGCGTTGCAGGTTCAGTTGCGCGGCTTCGAGCTGGGCGACCGCCAGCTGATAATCCGCCTGGGCAGAGGTGGCAACGTTGCTGGCGTCTTCGCGGCTTTCGGCGGAGATCACCAGGGCGTCCATGTCCTTGCGCCGATTGGCGTTGACCTTGCGCATCTCCCACGTCGCCTTGCGCGACGCCACCATGGCCTCGGCCTGCTTCACCGCCAGCTGATAATGCTCAGGGTCGATCTGCATCAACAGGTCGCCTTTCTTCACCGGCTGGTTGTCCTTCACCGGCACATCAATCACCACGCCGCTGACGTCGGCGGCGACGTTGATCACGTCGGCGCGCACCCGGCCGTCGCGGGTCCACGGCGTGTCCATGTAATGAATCCACAGCAGCCGGCCGATCCAGATGGCCAGGGCCAGAATCAACAAAGTCGCGATCAGACTGAAGAGCTTTTTCATCTCAACCAACGTGCCTCAACGGTAAACAGTGAGCGCCATGGCGCCGAAAATGCAGCTGAACAGGCTCAGACGCAGCAGCGCCGGATGCCAGAAAAAACGGTACAGGTCGAGCCCGGACATGAAGCGGTCCAGTGCCCAGGAAAGCACCATCGCGACCAGAAACATGACGGTCACGGTCGGCATGTACACGCCGTGGAAGGCGAGTTCACGAGGCATTGAGTTGTCCTTGGGGCGAGGCCACAGACGCCGGCTCTGACGCAGCGCCTGCCAGCGGCGATTGCGGGTCCAGCAGGCAGGTGCGGATGAAGTGCAGGTAGCTTTTCACCCGGCGCAACGCCGAGGTGTCGAAGTGCGGTGCGAAGGGCTCGTCGGTGTTCTGCACGCAGACGATGGCGTGATCGACGGCCGACAGGCTGCGCGCCAGGTTGTGGCGATCAGGCTGGATGAACAGGCGAATCAGCGAGCGGCCCATGGCGCGAATCGCCTGCCGCCACGGTTGGGATTCGGCGTAACTCGGGTGCACCGGCAGAATGTCCTGCTCGCGGCGCAACTCGATGATCGCGTGGCCGATCTCCAGCACCACGAACATCCAGCGCAGCAGGTTGCGTTGCACTTCCGGTTTGCCGGCGGCCAGGCCATAGGCCTGATGCATCAGGTCACGGGTGCGGCTTTCGAAGCTGGAACGGATCCCGCGCAGCGGCGCGCTGATGGCGAAACTGACTTGCTGACGCAGATTGCCTTCCAGCCGCTGCCACAGCCAGCGACTGTTCGGCGGCAGAATAATCGCCCCCGCCGCCGCGCACAGCAGCATGCCGAGGACCATGGCGATGTAGTCGTTGATGAACGCATACGGGTTGTAGACCGTGAGGTTGTCCGGCGCCGAACCGATGCTGAAGAAAATCAGCAGCCCCAGTCCGTATCCCACCCATTGCGGCCGTGTGGTCAGGAACGTGCCGAGCACGAACACCGGCGCCAGCACCATGCACAACAGGGGGAAACCGTCGATGCGCGGCAGCACGAAAAAGGTGATGAAAAACCCCAGCACCGCCCCCAAAAAGGTCCCGCACGCCATCTGAAACGACATGCGCCTCGGGTTCGGTGTCGTCGCGGAAAGCGCCACCGTCGCGGCGGACACCAGGGTCATGGAGGCACCGCTCGGCCAGGCCGTCGCCACCCAATACACCGACATGACCGCGAGAATAAAGGTCGCACGCACGCCGGAGGCCAGCGAAGACAGCCAACTGGTGGTGGAGACGAACGGCTCGACCCACTTCTCCCGCGCATGGCGGTGATCGGCCAGGGAAGCGTGGGTCTGGGCGTAGTCGTGCATGTCATCGACGAAGCGATACAGCAATTCGTAAGCGGTATGGAAATCCAGCAGGTCATCGTCGCCGGGCTCGGTCTTGGCGAACTGGGCGCGCAGGCTGCGCACGTGCTCGGGCAAGTCGGCCTTGTACACGCTCAACCGATTGGCGAGCAGCGCGGCGTCGGCGTTGGTCAGCGCGCGCCCGGCGAAAGGCTCCAGCAATCCAGTCAGCGCAGTCAGGCCGGGCTCGATGGCCTGAACGGCCGGTGTCACACCGCGTCGACGCAAGCGTTCCAGCAATTGATGCAGGGCGTTGAAGCGCGTGGTGATGGTCATGAATTCACTGTTCAGGCGATTCAATCGACCGTTGCGGCGGCGCATGTGCGGGTCTTCGAACACCGTGACCGCGCGCAGGCCTTCGAGTCCCACGGCATCGGCGATGAAGCGCACGTTGCTGGCCTCGAAGGACGCCGGATCGCTCTCGCCGCGCAGGCCGGTGATGACGAACTGGGCGAAGGTGCCAAAGCGCTGATACATGGTGTTGCGCATCGCCGCGCCGGCGCTTTGCGGCAGGATTGCAGCGCTGACCAAAGTGGAGCAGACGATGCCGAGGGAGATTTCCAGCACCCGCCACATGGCCGCCATAAATGAGGTATCGGGGTGAGCGAGCGCGGGCAGCCCAGTCATTGCGGCGGTGTAGCCGGCCAGCACAAAACCATAGGCGCGGAAGTTGCGATAGCGCGCGGCCCCGGCGCAGCAGAAGCCGACCCAGATCGCCAGACTGCCGAGGAACAGCTCGCTGTTTTGCGCGAACAGCGCCATCAACGTGACCATCACTACTGACCCGGCGAGCGTGCCGAGCAAGCGGTAGAAACTCTTGGCAAACACCTGACCGCTCTGGGGCTGCATGACGATGAACACGGTGATCATGGCCGTGCGCGGCTGCGGCAGTTCCAGGCGCATGGCGATCCAGTAGGTGAGGAAGGCCGCGGTCAGCACCTTGCCGATGTAGATCCACGTCACGCCATCGCTGCGCGCCCAATCGTTCAGGCCGCGCCGCCATTCGAGGGATTTGAGCCAGTCAAAAGCGGCGTTCATCGCCAGGCCCTGCCAAAGCGCGTCATTTATCGAACACCGCCAGCGACACCGGCGTTTTCGGCGCAGCGGTCCTTTCCGGCGCAGGCGAATCATTGCCCGCCATCAACCCTCCCCCCAGCGCCACCACCAACTCCGCGTGCACCGTCAGGCGTTCGGCCTGGACGTGTTGCTGCACCTGCTGCTGATGAAACAACAGCGTCTGCGCGTTGAGCACATTGAGGTAATCGGTCAGGCCGCGTTTATAGGCGACCATCGCGATGTCGTAGGTTTTCTGCGCGGCGGCTACCGATTGATCGGCGAACTGTTGCTGCTTTTCCATCGACTCGCGGCGAATCAATTGATCGGAAATGCTCTTCAGCGCCATCACCAGGGTCTGGTTGTACTGCGCAACGGCTTCGTCATAGCCCGCTGAGGCTACGCCCAGCTCCGAACGCAAACGCCCGCCGTCGAAGATCGGCAACGTGATCGCCGGGCCCACGCTGTAGTTGAATTTCTTGCCGGCGAGGAATTCCAGCATGCCGCCGCCGGTGGCCATGTAACCGAGGCTGCCCATCAGATCGACGTTCGGATAAAACCCGGCATGGGCCACATCAATGCCCCGCGCCTGCGCCGCCACCCGCCAGCGACTGGCGACCACGTCCGGACGTTGCCCCAGCAATTCGGCCGGCAACGCCGACGGCAGTTTCAACGCGGCATTCAGCGACAGCGTCGGGCGCTGAAGACGTGCGCCCTCACCCGGCCCTTTGCCCGCCAGCGCGGCGATCTGATTGCGGCTCAGGGCAATTGCCTCGTCCAGCGCGTCAATCTGACGATGGGTTTCGGGCAGCGGGGTTTCCGCCTGACTGACTTCAAAATGGGTGCCGATGCCGCCTTTCAGACGGCGCTGGGCCAGATCAACGATCTGCTGCTGTTGCGCGAGGGTCGCTTCGGCGATATCGCGCTGAGCGTAGTTGAGGGACAACTGGATATACGCGCGGACGATATTGTCCTGCAATTCCAGCTGCGCCTGACGCTCCTGGGCCGCGCTGATGTGCGCCATGTCCAGCGCCTGTTCGGAGTGGTTGCTCTCCTGGCCCCACAGATCAAGGGAATAACTCAGGCCCAGCGAGGCGTTGTTGTCCCACGTGCTGGTGTTCGACAGCTCACCCGGACCGTAGAACTGATCCGTCGGCCAGTTATGACGTTTAAGGGTACTGTCGCCGGAGATGTGCAGGGATTCCGCCGATTCCGCGATGCCCGCCATGGCCTTGGCCTGACGCACCCGCGCGGCAGCAATCGCCAGGCCGGGGCTGCCGAGCGCGGCCAGTTCGATCCAGCGATTGAGTTGTTCGTCGCCATAGGCGCGCCACCACTGACCGGCCGGCCAGTGGGCGTCTGCGTCGGCCGCCTTGATGGCGTCGTCGGTGGCCAGCGCGTCGGGGGACAACGCTGTGCCTTGTGGGGCGATTCCGCCAGTTCCGATGCAGCCGCTGATGAGTAACGTTAAAGCCCACACACTGAGGGGCTTGAGCCCTCTGACGAGACGACGCGGCACTGCTGCAATTACCTGAATGGAGGGGGAATCAATGATGCGGCGATTCTAGGGGGCGTCTAGTCCGGCGATAAGCCGGGACTTCTGCGAATCTTTGTTACCGAACAGGAGATAATCCTTTGGTATGGCTGACATGGATCAGTTACTTCATGTCACAATTTGCTATCTCACCTGAGAACGGCCAATGGACACTTTGCAAAACATGCGCGCCTTCACTTGCGTGGCGCAGGCGGGCAGCTTCACCGCTGCTGCCGCTCAACTGGACACCACCACCGCAAACGTTTCGCGCGCTGTCTCCAACCTCGAAGCCCACCTGCAAACCCGACTCCTCAACCGCACCACGCGACGCATCGCCCTGACTGAAGCGGGCAAGCGTTACCTGCTGCGCTGCGAACAGATCCTCGGTTACGTGGAAGAAGCGGAAGCCGAAGCCAGCGACGCCCATGCGCGGCCGGCCGGGCAGCTGAAAGTCCATTCGATGACCGGCGTTGGCCAGCATTACGTCATCGACGCGATTGCCCGCTACCGGCGTAATCACCCGGACGTGTCGTTCGACCTGACCATGACCAACCGCGTCCCGGACCTGCTCGAAGAGGGTTACGACGTGTCCATCGTGCTCGCCAGCGAGCTGCCGGATTCGGGCTTCGTGTCCCAGCGGCTGGGCATCACTTACAGCATCGTTTGCGCCTCGCCGGCCTACATCAAGGCGTTCGGCATGGCGCATCGACCGGCCGACTTGCTCAATCACGCCTGCCTGCGTCTGGTCAGCCCAGTGTTCCCGCTGGAAAAGTGGGCGTTCGACGGCCCGGAAGGTCAGGAAACCGTGACCATCGGCAACTCGCCGTTTCTGGTGAATTCGGCCGACGCCATGCAGGCAGCGATCAGCAGCGGCATGGGCATCGGGATTCTGCCGATCTACTCGGCGATCGAAGGTTTGCGTAATGGCTCGCTGGTGCGAGTACTGCCCCAGTACCGCTCCCACGAGCTGAACCTGTACGCGATCTACCCGTCGCGGCAGTACCTGGATGCGAAGATCAAAACCTGGGTCGAGTACCTGCGCGGGTCCCTGCCGGAAATCATGGCCGCCCACGAAGCGGACCTGCAGACCCATGTGTTGCCGGAGACGGTTTAATCATCGCCCACGCGCAACGGCAGTGACCCTGCCAATCCCTCGGCAAGAATGTTAGCGTGCTACGCATTGCCCTTCTGACCTGCCGAGAGAAGCTATCCGATGAAAAAGACCGTCCTTGCCTTCAGCCGCGTGTCCCCGGAAATGGCCGAGCGCCTGCAGCAAGACTTCAACGTGATCATCCCCGATCCGAAAAAGGGTGATCTGAACGCGCAGTTCAACAAAGCCCTGCCCCACAGCCACGGCATGATTGGCGCCGGTCGCAAGCTGGGGCGCGAGCAGTTGGAGAACGCGAAGCAGCTGGAAGTGGTGTCGAGCATTTCGGTCGGTTACGACAACTACGACGTCGGCTACCTCACCGAACGCGGGATCATGCTGACCAATACCCCCGACGTGCTGACGGAAAGCACGGCCGATCTGGGCTTCTCGTTGATCATGAGCAGCGCCCGCCGCGTCGCCGAACTGGACGCCTACACCAAGGCCGGCAACTGGAAGCGCAGCATCGAGGCGCCGCATTTCGGCACCGACGTCTACGGCAAGACCTTGGGCATCGTGGGCATGGGCAACATCGGCGCGGCGGTCGCACGACGCGGTCGTCTGGGCTTCAACATGCCCATCCTCTACAGCGGTAACAGCCGCAAGACCGCCCTCGAGCAGGAACTGGGCGCGCAATTCCGTACGCTGGATCAGTTGCTGGCCGAGTCGGACTTCGTCTGTCTGGTGGTGCCACTCAGCGAAAAGACCAAGCACCTGGTCAGCACCCGCGAGCTGTCGCTGATGAAGAAGAGCGCGATTCTGGTGAACATCGCCCGCGGTCCGATCGTCGACGAACCGGCGCTTATCAAGGCGCTGCAGGACGGCACCATTCGCGGCGCCGGTCTGGACGTGTACGAAAAAGAGCCGTTGTCTGAATCGCCGCTGTTCGCCCTGAGCAACGCGGTAACGCTGCCCCACATCGGTTCGGCGACGGACGAAACCCGCCAGGCCATGGCCGACCGCGCCTACGCAAACCTGCGCGCCGCGCTGCTGGGCGAGAAGCCGCAGGATCTGGTGAATGGGCAGGTTTGGAAGGGCTGAGCGTCACAGTTCTAGTGGGAGTGAGCCCTTGTGGGAGTGAGCTTGCTCACGAAGGGGCCGGGGCAGTCAGCCTCGTTCTCTGGTGGCTCCGAGAAAGCCTTCGCGAGCAAGCTCGCTCCCACGTGAGGGTGGGCTCACTCGAGATATGATTGTTCCCACGGTCCCCGTGAGAATGCCGCTCCCGGCGCTCCGCGCTAGCTAGACCTCACGCCAGTTTCGCACCCACCGGCGCAACCACCCTCGGCTTCCTGAACACCAGCACGTTCCCCGCCATCACCAGCACCAGCCCCATCAGCGCGGGGGCGGTCCATTGGTAGCCTTCGGCGAACGCCGACACATTCAGCGCCACCACCGGAAACAAAACCGTGCAATACGCCGCGCGCTCCGGGCCCATGCGGCCGACCAGGGTGAGATACGCGGTAAAACCAATCACCGAGCCCGGCACCACCAGATACAGCAACGAGCCGATATAGCGCGCGTTCCATTCAAACGCGAACGGCGTGCCGCTCAGGACGCAGTACACACAGAGCATGGTCGCGCCATACAGCATGCCGTAGGCGTTGGTGGTCAGCGGGCGCAGGGCGGCCTTCTGTTGCAGGCTGGACAGCATGTTGCCCGCCGAGAAACACAGCGTGCCGAGCAGGGTCAGCGCCAGGCCGATGAGGGTTTCGCGACTGGCGCTGTGCCCGGCCAACTCCGGCCAGAACAGGCACGCCAGACCGACCAGCCCCAACGTGCCGCCCATCACCACGTTGCGCGCGATTTTCTGCTTGAAGAAGATTCGGGCGTTGAGCGCATTCCACAGTGTCGCAGTGGAAAACACCACGGCCACCAGACCGGTCGGGATCCACTGGCTGGCGGTGTAGAAGCACATGAAGTTGACGCAGAACAGGCACAGCCCTTGCGCCAGACAGATGAGCTGCCCGCGACGATTGACCTTTTGCAGTTTCCCGGTGGCCAGCAAAAGGGCGAAGATAATCAGCGCCGCGAGGCCGAAGCGGTAGACGATCGACACCGGAATGGCGACGTCGCCCAGTTGCAGTTTCAAGGCAATCCAGGTCGTGCCCCAGATCAAAACGGTCAGCAGATACAACGTAATGTTCATGTCGGGCTCCCCAGTGAAGCCTCAGTCTGGCTACGCGGCGCTGCGCTCACTTGCAGAAACTTGCGCATTTGATCGTCGCCCCGCTGGCAGGCGGCTTGGCGCGGAGTAGGATGCGAGGCGTAGAGGAGTCCCACATGTCGTCACTCGAAACCATCCAGGTTTTTCAATCCCTGAACAGCTCGCCCCACGCGCAGCTGGAGAAATGCGCGCCCCTGGGCGACGGGGTGATGGCGGCGCTGTGGAACAACCGCCACGACGCGCAGAACTACCACGCGCCGACGCACCACACGCTGTCGTGCTACATCGACGGCGGCACCGGGACGTTTCGCCGCGATCAACCGGACAGAAAAGGCGCTCCGGACAAGATCTGCACATTGCCAGCCGGCCATCAGTCTTCCTGGGTGGTGAACGGGGAAATCCGTCTGGCCCATCTGTATATCAGCCCTGAACAGTTCGCCCTCAATTGCGTCACGCTGCTGGATCGCGAGCCGCGCCAGCTGGCGTTGCAGGAGCACACGTTTCTGGATGATCCGTTGCAGGCCGAGCGCTTTCATCGCCTGATCTGCATGGACTGGAGCGAGCCCGGCGAACGCGTGCTCACCAGCAGTCTGGCCCATGAGCTGCTCGATCACATGGTCCTGCGCCAGGTGGGGCTGCGCGAAGGGTTGCGCTTGAAAGGCGGATTGGCGCCGCACCTGCGCCGTCAGCTAGTGGAGTTCATCGAGCTGAATCTGGCCGAGCCCTTGAGCCTCGGCCAGTTGGCGGGCATGTGCGCGTTGTCGGAATACCATTTCGCACGGATGTTCCGCGAAAGCTTCGGCCTGCCGCCCCACCAATACCTCCTCGCCCGACGCCTCAACCGCGCCCGGGAGCTGCTGCGCTCGACGCGCAAGCCATTCGGCGAGATCGCCCTGGAATGCGGCTTCGCCAGCGCCAGCCACTTCAGCAACCGGTTCAAACAGTCAGTCGGCGCAACGGCGAGTGAGTACCGGGCTGCGTTTCAGTAAATGCTCCTCAAGTCACCCACTCCAACTGACCCAACCTATATCAACTGTAGGAGTGAGCTTGCTCGCGAAGGAGCCAGTACATCCGCCAACCGCTTACTGGCCGGACCACAGCCTTCGCGAGCAAGCTCACTCCTACAGGGTTTGCGTAAATCGCCAGGACTTCGCCTCGGAAGGGGAAGACCTTCAGAACTCCAGCGTCGTCGCCATCACCACTTGCCGCGAGTCCCCCAGCGACACGAAATAACGGCTCACCGCCGAACTGTAATAGGTGCGATCAAACAGGTTCTTCACGTTCAGCTTAAACTTCACTTTCTGCCCGTCCAGACGGGTTTCGTAGGTCGCGAAGGCATCGGCGACGGTGTAGCCGGGCAGATCAAAATCATTGTCCGCATTGCCCGAGCGTTCGCCGACGTAATGGCCGCCCAAGCCCGCTCGCAAACGGTCCGCTCCCATCACCGCGCCAAAGTCGTACACCGCCGAGACCGACCCGCTGTGCCGGGGCACGTTCTGCAAGCGGTTGCCTTTCAATGTCGGGTCCTCAACCACCCAGGCATCAGTGAAGGCATAACCGCCAATCAGACTCCAGCGTTCTGACAGCTGCCCACTCACGTCCAGTTCCAGACCCCGCGAGCGCACCTGGCCCGCCGTCGTGTAAACCGTGTCTGCGGTCAGTGAGTCAAAATTCGCCACCAGCACGTTGCGCTTTCTGATGTCGAACAGCGCCAGCGTCGCACTGATGCCATCGGACGAATCCCACTTGGTGCCCAGCTCCCACGCGTTCGATTCTTCGGGCGGCGTCGCCGAATCCAGCACGGTGCCACCCGCCAGCGTGGCGATGCTGGAGTTGGGCTTGAACGCTTCGGTGTAGCTGCCATAGAACGACAGCTCGTCGCTGTAGCGGTAGACAAGCCCCGCTCGCGGAATCCACTTCTGCCCGTTCAAATCAGTATTGCGCGTGAACGGCGAGCCTTTGCCTGCCTGCTGATCGAACACTTGATAACGCGCACCCGCGACGAAAATCCAGCGATCGGTGAGGTGCACGGAATCCTGAGCAAACACCGAGTCAGTGCGCAAAATGTCGAGCTGATGGCTGTCCGCCGCACTGACCTGAGTGCCCTCCGCTTCCTGGCCATACACCGGATTCAAATAGCTGAACGTGCTTTGGCTTTTCTGGCGAATTAACTCACCGCGCGCAATCTTGCGGTATTCGTCATCGACCCCGATCAGCAGCTCGTGCCGCATGCCGGCCAGTGAGGTATCGCCGTTCAGAGTCAGGGTGGTGAAGCGATCGGTGCTCAGGGCGTTGCCGGTGCCGTCGATTGAGCGGGTCAGCGTGCCGGTTGCCGGGTCGACAGCGGTCACGCGCACCTGGCTGGCGTCGTAGGTCTCGCGGTTATAGCTGTAGCCGAGGTGGCCTTTCCAGTTGTCGTCGAAGGTGTGGTCGACCTCGAATCGATACAGGTCCGAACGCCCTTCCATGTTATTGAACGGCTCGTCCAGACGCCGGGTCGCTGGGATGTTCAATGAACGGTTGGTGCGCGGATCGATGGCCGTGCCGCGATCAAACGGCGAGAGAAATTCCCGGTGCTCGTAGGACGCCAGCACTTCGGTGCCATCGCCATACCAGGCCAGCGATGGCGCCACCAGCGACTCACGGTGCACCCCGTAATTGCGCCAGTAATCTTCGTCTTCGTGGTCAACGATCAAGCGGTACGCCAGACCGGTTGACGCCCCTTCAGCGCCATCAATGGCGCCGGTGCTATCAAGTGTTCCGCCGCTGCCGTTTTTGCCGGCGCCGTAGCTTGATCCCCGAGCCGTGAAGGCGTTGACCGACTGCAACTGCGGGCGCTTGCTGACCACATTGATGACCCCGCCCGGGTCCTGAATCCCATACAACAGCGATGCCGGCCCCTTGAGAACTTCGACGCGCTCGGCCGTGGCATTCAGGTTGCGGCCCTGCACCACCGGCATGCCGTCGCGCATGATCGAACCGTCGCGATTGTCGCCGAAACCGCGCTTCATCAGCGTGTCCTGGGTGCTGCCGAGGGTATTGCCCTGGGTCACGCCGCTTACGTTTGCCAGCGCGTCATCGAGGTTGCGCGGCGCCTGATCGCTCAACACCTGCGCCGGAACGACGCTCACCGCCTGGGGGTTTTCCAGTCGCGGGGTTGCGCTGCGCATCACCGATGTCACAGCAGGCGGCTGATAGCTGTAGGCACCGCTGCGTGTGGAATCGATCTGCGTCGCGCCAAGGGTGACCGTGCCCTCGGCGGGTCGGGATTGCAGCGTGAAGGTGTCGTCGGTGGCACGGCGGAAGGTGAGGCCAGACGTGCTCAACAGCACGCCTAACGCCTCCTCCGCACTGAACGAGCCGTTCACCGCCGGGGCATCCACGGCGTAGGGCGTTTCCTGGGTGTAAATCACGCCCAGCCCTGTCACCCGACTGAAATCCCTCAGCGCCTGGGGCAGCGGTTTGGCCGGGATCGAAAAGTCGTAGGCCGGCACGGCTGCCTGAGCGCACGCGCTCCACATCGCCACCACCGAAACGCCACACCAACTTCTCACATCGATCAACCCCGTTTAAATGCGATACGCCTCGACCGCTCGCCTGTGATCAACGGATCACAATCACCC
Source organism: Pseudomonas sp. HP_12 (assembly GCF_055283955.1). Lineage (NCBI taxonomy): Bacteria > Pseudomonadati > Pseudomonadota > Gammaproteobacteria > Pseudomonadales > Pseudomonadaceae > Pseudomonas > Pseudomonas sp. HP_12. The sequence continues at coordinate 106,720 of NZ_JBTOQG010000023.1, read as the reverse complement.
GCCCGAGCGCTTCGTACTGTTCAAAACCAACGACGGATTTCAACGCCGCCAGCACGGCCTGCGGATCGCGGCTGGGAAAGCTGCCGCTGACGGTCTTCGCGGCCAGCTGATCGTTGAGCAACATGATTCGCCCCGGGTAATAGCGGTTCAGGTCGCTGATGACATCGGCGAGCGGCGTGCGGGCGTAATTGAGCCAGCCCTGACGCCAGGCCAACTGGCTTTCGCTATCGACAGGCTGCGGATCGCCGGTGCGTTCGCGGTCATAAGTGACCCGCTGACCGGCCGTCAAAATCTGCTGCGGCGCATCGGAGGCCGCCTTTACGCCAACGCGCCCCGACAGCACGGTGACTTGCGCCCCGACGGGCTGCAACCGTACTTCGAACTGCGTGCCCAGCACCCGGATTTCCCCGCGTCCGCCATCGACCACAAACGGCTCGCCGGTGTGGGTGACTTGAAAGAATGCGGCGCCACGGCGCAATTCGACGTGCCGCTCACGCGCATAGAAATGCACGGCGATCGCGCTGTCGGCGTCCATCGTCACCTGCGAGCCGTCGGCCAGCGCCACGGTCCGGACCTGCCCCGGTGCGGACACATAATCGGCGCTCAGATCCTCTGCCCAGCGCTGCGGATTCCAGCCCATCCCGACGCTCACCATCAGCACCAGACACGCCGCCATCGCCAGCGCCGCCCCCCAGCGCGGCAGGCTACGCGGAGTGGGCGCGTCCATCTTCCGCAGCAAGGCGTCGAGCGCGGCGGCGTCCTCGTCGGCCAGTGTGGCGGCAGGCTCTTCACTGAGTTCCCACAGCACCTGGGCCTGAGCGTACGCCTCGGCATGGGCGGGGTCGGCGTGCAGCCAGCGGCTAAAACACGCCTGATCGGCGACCGTCGGTTGGTTGTGCAACACACTGAGCCAGCTCAGCGCCATGGTGTGGGGATCGGCACTTTGATCAGAAACGGCGTTCATCGACGTAAGCCCCCGGATTTCCCACCAAGGGGCACAACCCGCGCGGCGTCCTCATTAACGCTCGCCTTGCAGGCCTGCAAGGCGCGCATCATGTGTTTCTCCACGGCACTCTGCGAAAGGCCCATGGCCTTGGCGATCTCGGCGTACTTGCGCCCGTGGATGCGGTTGAGCAGGAAGATCTGCCGGGTTTTCTCCGGCAATCCGCGCAACGCCGCTTCGATGTGGCGCAGATCATTGCTCGCCTCCAGCGCCGCCTGGGGTTCGTCAGTCTCGGGCCGATGCGCGTCAGGCAGCAACTCGTCGCTGAGCCGGGCGCGAGTCCTTTCATTGCGCAGATGATCAATGGCGATATTGCCAGCGCAGCGCATCAGGTAGGTGTTGAGTTCCTCGACCTGCACCAGCGGACGCCGCCAGAACCTGAGAAACAGGTCCTGCACCAGGTCCGCCGCCGTCGCCCGGCAACCCACCCTTCGGCTGACCAGCGCCTCCATTTGCGGGCGCTGTGACAGAAACACCTCCAGAAACCGCGCGCGTGCAGCTTTCGGGGCCTCGTGGTCGAGGTCCTGACACGCTGAGTTCAAGGACGGAGGCTGATCGATCATGGTCAGGCACTGGGTGAGAGGATGCGAGGCGCGATATTAATGATAAATATTCTCATGCGCAAAAGATGTCCGACGAATCTCGCAACAAATCTGCAGCGCCTGAAGCCAGACCCTGAAAAGGCGCAGCCCAGTAAAAATGGACTTGCCGGTCGAGTTCCCGCGTCCGCGAAATATATTCTCGGTTTCAAGGGGTTGAATTGTTCGTGGATCGGCGCCAACACTGTGAATGAGGGCAGACGAAAAACACCTCGTCCAGACTCTCCCGAGCAAGCCAAAGTAAGGGAAGAACTATGCAAATCCAGGTCAACAGCGATAACCACATCGAAAACAGCGTCCGTCTGGAGGAGTGGGTACGAACCACGGTTGAAACTACGCTCGAACGATACGAAGAGGATCTGACCCGCGTTGAGGTCCACATCAACGACGAAAACGGCGACAAGCCCGGCCCCCATGACATCCGTTGCCAGATGGAAGCCCGGCCAAAAGGACACCAACCCATTTCCGTTACCCACAAGGCCGATTCGATTGATCAGGCCGTGGATGGCGCAGCGGTCAAACTGGACCACGCCCTGGAACATCTTTTCGGAAAACTGCGCGGCAACAAACGCGGCGCGGCGCCGGTGATTGAAAGCGATCTGGATGACGAGCCGGTCAGTGCTGACGCGTTGCTGGAAGAAGAATTTCTTGAGAAGGATGAAGCATTGCACGGCTGATGCAGCAGCCTTGAAACACTGAACTGCTGATGGAGGGGCGGGCCTGGAAACGGGTCCGCCCCTTTTTTTTGCGCGTTTTTTAATTGCCGAGCGCATGGAGCGCTGGGATAAACCTGAGACAAGTTCGCTTCCAAACCCACGCACACAAAGAACGCATGAGGCGCGCAAATGGTGCCGAGTGGGAATTATCCAAGCAGTTAGCCAGTACAAAATGGACGCATAAACCATGACCTGCTTCTCGATTCAGCTGCCCGCGGTCCACCCGTTAGGCGCATTTAAACCTTTCGTCCCTTGTGGCCCAAACCCTGCAAGCTTTGTATCGTCGAGCTTACACCTCACCTGCACGCCGCATGCTTAATAGCTCCGCGCGCAGTGACTCGCTCAATGAGACGACGTTTCAACGGACCACTGATGGATATCACCGCGACTTCAGCGAGAGCGGCCAGGGCAGGAATCATTAACCGTTGATCGGCTTCGAGAACTAAAGGGATTCACCCCCAGTCAACTTATGCAGATCGTTAACAGGTAACAGGCCATGGATAACCCTTTTCAATTGATCACCGACGCCTTCCACCCCGACTACCGGGTCAACCTGAGTATCCAGGGTCTCGACGGGACCATCATGCTGACGTTGTCGAATGAGTCAGGTGTGGTCGCCAAACGCCTGCTCAGCGCGGAGCAACGCAACTCGCCCAAGCGTCTGCGTCGTTTGATCGAGAGCATCCAGTTCGGCATCGCCATCGAACAGGGCCACAGCGCCATCAAAATCCTGGCAGCCATGACCGACGGCGACCTCAAGCAACTCTCGCCGCCGCCCACCCGAACCAGGTTCCTTGGCCGTCCGCAGCTAACTGCTGGCATCTGATCACTGGGTGCGCATGGTGTGAGGCGTCGTCTAACGCCTCTCCAGCGCAGCCCCTTCGGGGCATCATTGTTGATGCGCCCTGCCATCCGCCAATGATCGCCGACTCCCCTCTAAGTCCCGCCGATTCAGCCCTCAGACAGAATGCACCTGTTACAACAAACCTGTAGCAAGCCGGCTGCCCCGTTACACAACTGAACGGCGAGCAGCAGAGTCTGGACAAGTCTGAGGTGACGATATGTCTCTACGATACATAGCGCTGATTGGCGCGCTGGCCCTGGCGACCGGGTGCGTGGAAGAAAGAGTGGTACACGAGCGGCGAGTCGTCGACCGACCCGCACCCCGCGCCGAATACGTCGAAGTTGTCGCCCCGCAAGCGCCGCCCGTGCGCGTCATCGAAGAAGAACCGGCCCCGCGCCCGGGCTACATCTGGTCCCGCGGCTACTGGCGCTGGAACGGCAACCGCTACGTCGCCGAGCACGGCCACTGGGAAGCGGTACGGCCGGGCTATCGCTATCAACATCCGTACTGGGAAAGCCGAGGCGATGGCTGGCATTACCATGTTGGGGTGTGGGTGAACTGACGGACCGCTGCACGCAAAAATGCCCCGCTGAGACGGGGCATTTTTTATGGGTCTGCTAGTGGATAGGTTACCGCAGAACTGTTTGTTAATCGCAAGCGGTGCTCATCAGGACGCGCTGGATTTTTCGTACACAAGACCGCATCAAACGCAGCATTTGGGCGATACCACGAGAACAGGAGGGAGGGAGCATTAGGTTGTGCCTGATCAGCTAAAGTAGCCTGCAGCAAAGCATTGGCGAAATGGGTAATCGGGAGCGAGTATGGATATTCAAGCGTTAAGAAAGCCGCTATCGAGTTGCGAAACCAACTGGAACTGCATAAAGCAAAAGAACCGGCAGCACTCGCTTTGTACCAACACATGGAGCATTTAATATCGGCCGCCGAACGAGGTGAGATCACTAGCCAAGTCGAAGCACGAGACATACCAGGTCATCGAATTATGGATGAATCAAACCTCCGAAAATATCGTGATCTCTCTGGAGGGTATAGCAATTTTTATATAGAACTTATCGAAGGCCGTGACATGCTCAAAATGGTAGAAGAAATTGCTAAAAAGGCAAGAATGTAATAGAGCTATATCCGGGCAATCGTGGACCGTTACGAATGCTGCGGAAACGTACCGCGACTTCTCGGCGCTGGCTGCTAACCGCATGCACGCCAAACGCCAAGAATTAGTCGGACAAGTGTGGAATGAGCCCTAAACGACAAGGACTCACCCATCCCTACTCCACTTTTTCCTGCACCGACGGATACCTCGACGAGGAATACCTGACGACCAGAATCGAGAATGCCAGCAACAGCACGCCGCCACAGACGTAGATAATCCCCAGATCCGGCGCTTTGTGATGTGACACGTCACTGATCAGCAAACGGATCAAAGCGGTCACCCCGATGTACAGCAAGAAGCGCAGGGGCATGTGGTTGGTCTTGAAATAAATTCCGACCATCGCGCCCAATTCGAGATAGATGAACAACAGCAAAATATCATCCACGGCGATGTATTCCTGCCCGAGCATGCCGATGAAGGCTTTAATCGCGGCGTAAGCGGTCACCGCGCCAATGCCGAACAGCGCCAGATAGTGAAACGCTTCAACGGCCAAATTGCCCAGGCTGTTGGCGCCGCCATGCAGCTTGGCCCGCATCCGATCTGCCCATTTCACACCACCCATCCCTCACCTCCCCTGACCCAACCAAAACTGTTCATAACGAGCGCTGCGATTCAGCGCAGCGGTGGATCTGTCGACGCAGGGCTAAGGCCGCATTGATGTTCACGATGTACTTCCTTGAGTGACCCGGACCGGATAATGCTGCGCGCGCATGACGGTTTGCTCGTGCGCGGGATGTCCGAGGGCAAGCATTAATAGGGCCATCGGCTAAGGTTGAGAACGTGACCAGATGTCGCAAGGTCGCGCATGGCGAAAAAAAGTGAGCGCGCACCCCCTACCCAAGCTGCGGCGATTCACCTATGCTGCGCACTGTATAAATAAACAGTAAAAAGACGGAGTACGCTGTCTTTGCATCATCCGTCGGCCGAAGCGTTGAGCGCCCGGGCTGATCCCTTACAACTCTGGAAATGACGACGAGGCCAACAATGGCTGTTGAAACCCTTTACCGCAGTACCCGTGATTTGGAGACTACGTTCGTGGACCGCAAACTCGCCGATGCCCATGATCAGATGCTGGAACTGGCCGAACTGCTCACCGATGTGCTGATGAAGAACGTCGCCGGCCTCTCCGAAAAACACGCCGAAGACGCCAGTATTTTCATGGCAAAGAACCGCGCCGTCTTCGCTGCCGCGTTCAAGAGCAATGCCCTGGCCCTCAACGAGCTGGCACCCGCGGCGGAGCCGGCAGAGTAATCAGGCCGGCGACTTCAGCTTCAGAAAGTTGAATGCAGGTTTGACACGAAAGCGATTCAGTCCATGTCCAGCAGCCGTTCTGCCAGCTCATCTGCGACCCGCGCGGGCGAGCGCTTTTCAGCTTGCGCATGGGCAAACACTTCGGTCAGCCGCGTGCCGATCTGAGACAGATGCGCAGTGATGGTCCCCGGGCTTTGCCCCTGATGATGCAGCGCGACATAGATCAAACCGCCGGAATTGATCACGTAATCCGGGGCATACAGAATGCCGCGCGCTTCCAGTTGGTCGGCAATGGCGGCGCAGCTCAGCTGATTATTGGCCCCGCCCGCCACTGCAGCGCAACGCAACTTGGTCACACTGTGGCTGTTGAGCACGCCGCCCAACCCGCACGGCGCAAGAATGTCGCAAGGCGTACTGAGCAGTGCTTCGCTGGCAATCGGCTTGGCGCCCAATTGCTCCATGGCGAGCTGCACCTTTCCGCTGTCCAGATCAGCCACCAGCAACTCGGCGCCCGCGGCATGCAGTTGCTCGGCGAGCGCGTAACCCACATGCCCCAATCCCTGAATCGCCACGCGCAAACCTTCCAGATTGTCGCTGCCCAGTCTTGCCATGGCCGTGGTCCGAATCCCGGCGTACAAGCCTAGCGCGATGTGCGCAGACGGATCGCCGACCGCCGTGGTGCTGGTGACGTGCGGGGTGAATTGGGCAATGCAGTCCATGTCCTCCCTGGAAGTGCCGCTGTCCATGGCCGTGACGTAACGGCCGTCGAGGGTCTGCACGAATCGCCCGAACGCCTCGAATAAGGTAGCTCGATCAGGCACATGGGCCGGACGCATGATCACCGCCGTTCCCCCGCCCAATGACAACCCGGCAAGCACGGCTTTGTAACTCATGTTCCTTGCCAGCTGAATGGCATCCTCGATGGCGCTCTCTTCGTTAGGATAGGAGAGGTAGCGACAGCCCCCCATCGCCGGGCCTTTGCGGCTGCTGTGGATCGCAATCACCGCCTTCAGGCCGGTGAGGGGTTCAACCATCATGTGCAGTGATTGCACGCGTGAGCTTTGCATGAGAGCGAACATGGGCACTGCTCCCCTTTTTCGTACTGGCGAGTATAGGCGCTGGTTGAAAAAAAGAAGGCCGACCCGTGGGGATCCGGACGACGGACTGCCATTCAACGTGCCCGATGAATCAATGCTGGACGAAGGCGGCAGCCAGGGATAAAACAGAGCCATCCGTTAACTCTTCTTAGCCGTCTTATCCTGCCGGAGAAGTCGATGAATCCGCGCCAGCAATGCATTGCCTGTCTTGGACGCAATCCGCCGTCCACGTTCGAAGCCGCTGCGTGGATCGCCACGGAGCACGACGGCCAGGTTGATTTCCAGGTTATCCGCGACCAGCTCACCTCGCTGGAACGCAGTGTCAGCGCAGCCCTTCCTTTATTGCCGGCTGCGGAGCTTGCCCAGCCATTGCTGCGGCAACTGGCGACGCTGGGATTTCAGCAGGACGATGCTGCCCAGCCCAAACCCCAGGCTGCCCTGATTCACAAAGTGCTTGAACGTCGTCGCGGTCAACCGCTGGGGCTGGCACTGATTGCGCTGGAAATAGCCAAACGGCTGGAAATCCCGCTCGAGGGCGTTAACTTCCCCGGCCACTTTCTGTTGCGTGTGCCCGGTGCCGACCATACGCTGGACCCTTGCGGCGGGCGCAGGCTTTATCCTAAAGACTGCCGGGAATTGTTACTGCGCCAGTTCGGCGCAGACATGCAGCTCAAGGCCGAGCACATGAAAACCGCAACGCCAGCGGCAATGCTGCAGCGGCTGTCGCGAAACCTGCGGTACCTGCATCAGCTAAACGACGACTTGCTCGCCGCACTCAAGGACGCGACTCGTGTGATGGAGCTGGGCCAGGCCAACACCAGCGATTACCTCGCTCGTGCCACCCTGTACCAGCATCTGGAGTGCCCGCAGGCCGAGCGTTTCGACCTGGAGCATGCGTTGATGTTGAGTGAGGACCCGGTCCAACGGGTGCGGCTCACTCAACGTTTGCAGTCTCTACCCAGCGGGCGCGCAGTCCATTAAGCGGTCTGGGCTGCCAGTTTTTTTAACGCCCACTGACCAACTTTCGCACCCAGTCCCTGATCATGGGTAACAAGATCCTTGACGCCGCCGCCTACACTTATTAATTCAAAGACAGCGGATCCAAAAAACCATGAGGCTGTCGCACGATCTCCGTCGTGATAGGCGAGCAAGCCTCGTTGTACATCAATGGCCATATGAAGCACCGTCCATGCAAGCGCTGCGCCGGGAAACGGCGCCAGCAGCGCGGAGCCGAGTTTTCTTACAACTGAATATACCTTTTCGGCCCAGCGTTCCGTCGTGCTTATAATCTGGGCATCGACATCTGCGATCATGCGGCTGACTTGTTCGTCGTAAAGATCATGGATGTCCGTGACTCGATCGGTATTCTGGTGTTCGCTATTTTCGATGCGGACCCATTGCTCCGGGATGTTGCGGTCCATGGCATCGAAACGAGACCCTGCACTGGGCTGACCTTTATACGAAACTCGAAGGTAGTAATAGCGACGCATATCTGGTGAGCGCATGAGTTCCAGGTAGTCGGTCAACCTCCGGAAACTGACGCCATCGGGAGCATCAGGTGTATATAACAGATTGAAGTCGTCATCCGAGGAGCTGAAATCCCGGAGCATATAAACGCCTTGAACGATGTGGCCAGCGAAGCGAAACATGGATGCGCTGCTGCGCTTGATACGTTGTCGAAGCCCCTCGTTTTTGCCGAGCGCCTGTTTATCCAGCGAAACAATTAAGTGAATTAACCATTGATATTGGGCAGTGGATAAATTGCCTTTAAAAAATTCCCGCATTGCTGCTGAGCGCATATCAAACTGCAACCGCCGGCCGAACAATGCTCTGCGGTATGGATAGTGCTCATGGGAGGTGTCCAGGAATTCTTTCCGGATCCACTGAATGTAACGCTCACCCAACGCCGCATCCCGCAGCGACTTATCTACTCTTTGGACGAAGTACAACGGCAGTGCCCTGAGGTCCTGCCCCACCGAGGAGTACATCGGTGCCGCAGGATTGAACGCGTACTCATCGGAAAAACCTTCCATGAACAGACTGGTCAAGGACCTCAGGCGCGTGTACGCACTGAAGTCCGGACTCGCAACGTAAGCAGCACTCTCCAGATCCACAAAGATGGTATCGGTATCGACGCGCTCATCGATGCCTTGGCTAATCAAGTAATCATTGAGCAGCTTGCTGCCTTCGCGCCTGGCGAACTGCTCGAAAGTCTCCATCGCCTGGGTTGTGTGTACGAAAGCCTTGTTGAGTTCGCTGACCCGATGCTCAAGCAACGCAAGGGCACCACGGTTCGCATACGCAGTTTCCATGGTGAACCCCAGCAGGTCGGCATCATCCTGCGTCAGCACCCTCTCGACCTTATGACGAATCGCATCTGAAAGGCGCTCTTCGAAGTTGTTCCCGTCCAGCTCGTCGAACACGACACTGGACTCACTCCACAACGTACCTTTGCGACGTACTTTGGCCAAAAAGTCGGAGTGGTCCGACTCGGCGGTCAAGGCGGTCTGGTCCAGCACATAGTTGCAGCCTGCGTCGCTCGCCAGCCAGCTACCGACTTCAAAGGACAACTGGCGCCATGAGTTGAACCCGAACATATCCTGGCCGCCCGGCGCACCAGGTGCGTAAAGAACGTAATGGTCCTCGCCTGCCGCGTCCTGTTTACGGAACACCAACAGGTCTTTGAAGCGCACGCCATTGACGGACAGTTTCAGGCTGCCCAGCGTCATCAACGCACCGTCTTGAATAATGTCAGCTCGCACCAGATGGATGAGGTCCTGACTTAGGTCGTCCACCAGATGGCCTTGAAGCGAAGCCGCACAGGCGCTCAGTGCCAATGCGGCATCTCGCCTGTGGGTCAGAGCTCGCAGGGTCTCCTCTTGGGAAAGCCGCGCCCTGAGCTGCTGGCGGTAACGACGCTGCACATCCAGCTCATCAAGCATTGTCTTTACAAACTCGAACGTAAACGCAGGATTTGAGTACGCAGCAGGGATGGTCACCTGACCCCTACCTGAAACCGCCGGCAGGCCGAGCATCGCGAACTCGAGCAACGACTTGCGGTGGTTCACCGAAAAAGTGCCGCCCCGGACGTCGAACTCATCCGGTACGCTGATCGTTATTTGCTGCGGATCGACCGAATAGCCCAGGTGCCTGCGCACATAGCGATCAAGCTCATAACGCGCAAATACTTCCAGCGATTCCAGTCCCTCAAGCATCGCATCGACGGCTTCCTTGCGCTCGCTGTATTGGCTTTTGAGCTTCGCATAGTGCTCGCGCTTTTCGGGGGCTGCGTATTTCAGCCATTGCGGCTGAGTGAGGTCTTGGGCACGCACGGAAAGACTCTTGAATCGATACCCCATCGCTTCGTCGACATGAGCACACACCTGTACTTCACTGACCTTGTTCAAAAAGGCGTGATAGCCGTCACTGTTCGCTCTGGCCTGTTGCACCAGAAACTCGAAGTCTTTTGCCTGCTTGTTGCGAAGTCCCTGTACATGACAGTGCAGCATCGGCTCGACACAGGACTCGTATTCAAGATCCTCAACGCCGACAACGTTATTTTCAGGCAATCCTGCAAGATCCGACAAATACAGGTTTTTCAGCAACGGCCCCTCACCCGCAGGCACGGACAGTCGCCGAGCCAGCTGGTTATTGAGTTCGGAAAAGGATTCATACCGTTCAACCCCGCCTGCGGCCATGACGAGATAACACGGACCCGAGGCATGACGCGCATCGGCCGCATTTTCATCCTGAGCAACCGCGAAGACCGAGAGCAGCGGTGCTGTCGTTCCACCCGGAAGACGCAGGGATATTTTGAAAAGCCCGCCAGTGGGGGTGTGGCTTAATACATCCAGGAGGCGTTTTTTCTCATCGCCGTTCAGTCGCTCCTCAATGAACTGAAACTCAACATCGTGCTTGAGTGCCGAATGATGATGACCACTGACGATTTCATGGCGCGCTGCCCTTTTCCCGCCAGCGTGGAACTGCTCATGGCTGTCCCATGCCCAGGCGAGCGCCGCGTGGTAAGCCCCGGGAAACGTTGCCAGGACCTGGCCGAAAACACTTTTGATTGTGGCGAAATCCTTTTCTGCCACCAGGTGCTGCGCCTCGATGCTGTCGTGGCGGTAATACAGGGCCTGAAGATCTTGATCGAAAGCGCTTTTCCCCAACGTCATCGCCTGGATCAGGGCATCAGTAAGCGAACACGATCTTTGCACCGTCCCCGACTCGGACGCGGAGTTCAGAAAAATAATGTTCGGGTTCCATAGGGATACATGCCCGCGCAGGAAGCTTGAGAGGCGATCAAAAGCGACGTCCCGAAGCGAAGGGAGGTTGTCCAGTACCGAGGCACATTGAGTGCACGCCGTCGTAAAGGCGATAAGGTGATGAGTGGTGGCGTGCTGCTGACCAGCACCTTGGACATTGGAGTGAATTGCAGCAGATAGATCATTCACGGGTACAGCTCCGATAAAGAACAGTCACGCCCACCGGCATCCGGCCAATGGGTAAAACGTGAGGTGTTCGAGAGCTGTATTTCAGACGATTGCTCATCCCTCTGAGCGGTACATATTGCTTGGCTCGCAATGTTGGGCCGACGTGGTTTGTAGGAAATAACTCGCATAATGGCCCCGGGCGAGGCTTACACCAGTGATTACGTCGACGGTATCGCATCAAGCGTCGCGAACTCCTCCACCCCGCCAGAGGGACTGAACAGATAGACGGCGGCATCGGGGCCATCGGGAACCAGCGGCATGATATCGACGTTTTTGGCAGTCGCTTTCGCAGGGGATTCGGGTGAGAGTCTGCTCGTCCACAGCCCAGTACTCATCGAGAATTAACGAGTGGGCAGTCCGAATGAGCCGCCATCTGAACCGCTGAGTCGCAGACCGATGGCATAACTATTGACAGCGATGGGCGAGACCAGCCGACCTATGAAGCAGGAACAAAGAGCGTTTCCTGCGGCCCCGTTGTGAGGTCCTACTGTTGCTGTGGCTGTAAAACTGCTTGTCACAAAGCACGCTGTTTCGGTTTCAACAAACCCCTTAACCTTCGCGCCCTCTGAGCAGCCCACTGGCCCTTGAATGGCTTGAGGATGCGCTCGACCGTCGTCACCGACGTTGTGTTTTGAAGCTCCTGGATTCAACGTCTTATTTGGCCGCTGCGATTGCAGCGGCTTTTTTTTGCTTTGGACTCAGGACACTTTCCGGATGCCTTTCATGCTTGCGATGGTCCGTCCTTCCTCTCAAAAACAAAGCTCAGAAAGATCCCACAGCGTTTCTAGCGACATTCCTAAACAGCTTCAAGGGGGAAGTTGGTCTCCGGTAACGGGTAAAACCTACGACCCATCAGGCTTGTTCGGCGCTGGCACATTCCGACTGGTACTCGATAACGTACAAAGTCCTGCGCCAACCCGTTACTCAGGGAGTTACGTCGTCCCCATGTAACAGCTAAAGGCCGAGGGCACATCGGTTGTGCCCCTGGCTCCGCACTCATATACCTCAGGCGCGAATATTCACCAATGAGCGCTCGCGAGGACGCTTTGCATGTTCCTCCAGAGCCATCAGCACAGAAACCGCGGTGTTCAAATCAACCACGGCGTTTTTCGCCATTCCATTGCCTTCCTTGATAATGTCCTGCAGTCGACCGAATTGCTCGGTGAAGAATTCATACGCATTGACCTCCTTGTCAATATTGATTTCTTTTCCCAGCGCATCGAACTCGACATTGATGCCGCCCATAGTGCCAATAAGGTCTCCATCAATAATTCCTTGCTCGGCCAGTAAAACGCCGATCTCCCTTAGTTGCCTGTTACTGGTCTTACGAGGATCAAATCCAGCCAGATTGATGTTCAAGCCCTCCAGCTTTTTAACATCAGGAATGCTCTTGTCCGCCCAGTACTGACGCACCTTCTGCTTTACCGCCTCCTCTTGAGGATTAAGCCCGGAGCGCACGTTAAATTGCTTGTCCGGGACAGCGCTGTATACCCTCAGCCGCTCCTGCACTTTGCTCAAATTGCCAATCATAAAACCTCCTGAAAATCGGTTGATCCTCAGGCATGTCGGGCGACTCGGGGCGGGGTTTAGGCTGAAAAAGTGAAGACGGAATCATTGCCTCATTCAGAGACCGTTCCTACGTCGCGGCAAATAACGCTCCTACAAAAACGGCCAGTCGATCACTCGAACTGGCCGCTTATCGATCAAAGTACTATCAGGCAAATTTCTGCAGATTGGCCATCATTTCCTTGAGCGCTTCGACGTTGTCAGCCGGATGCACCGCATCGCTGAAGTCACTGATCGTTGGCCACTGCGCCGCGACGTCTTCCGGTGAAAAGCCTGCATGTGGGTCGAAGCCGGCGCCCAGGCTGCGCTCCCAACGGACTTTGCCGATCCAGCCGCCGCCCACTTCATACAGGCCGGCGCTGTCGTGGCACTGCTCGCTGCCCAGGTACACCACCAGTGGGCTGACCAACTCTGGCTTGAGCAGATCGAACACACTGGCCGGGATCAGGCCTTCGGTCATGCGTGTGCCGCCGGTAGGCGCGATGGCGTTGACCAGAATGTTGTTCTTGCGCCCTTCAACGGCGAGGGTGCGCGTCAGCCCGTACAGGCCGAGCTTGGCCATGCCGTAGTTGGCCTGACCGAAGTTGCCGTAAATGCCGGAAGTGGACGAAGTGAAAATGATGCGGCCGTAATTCTGGTCCCGCAGGTGGGGCCAGGCCGCGCGGGTGACTTTGTAGGCCCCTTCGACATGCACGCGGTAAACCAGATCCCAGTCGGCGTCTTCCATTTTGGCGAAGCTTTTGTCGCGCAGGATGCCGGCGTTGTTAACCACGACGTCGACGCGGCCGAAGGCATCGAGGGCGTTCTGGACGATCTTGTCGCCGTCGGTGACCGAATCATGATTGGCAACCGCCTCGCCGCCCGCTTTACGGATTTCCGCGACCACTCGATCCGCCGCTGAAGCATTGGCACCTTCGCCATGGGCCGAACCGCCGAGGTCGTTGACGATCACGCGCGCGCCATGTTGCGCGAACAGCAGCGCGTGGCCTCGCCCCAATCCGCCGCCCGCACCGGTGACGATTACCACTTTGTCTTCAAAACGTACGGACTCACTCATGCTGCTCTCCCAATGATGATGCCGACTTTGCCACCGCGGTCCTTAACTAATCAGGCGTCAGCAGCGGCAATAGCGGGCGAAACAGTCATCGAGTGTCAACGACTCGCTGCCGGGTCACAATCAACACAATGCCCGCTGAATGGTGATCAATAATGCTGGGGGATGGCTGGGTCATGCCTTGATCGGGACAGGTCGTGGTCAGCGCGCCACTCAGCTATTCAACTGCCCGATGAACGCTGCCAGCCAGGGCTCGGCGTCGCTTTCCGGCGTCACGGTTTCGCTGGCATCCAGTCGCAGCATTTCCTGCACCTCGCGGATCCCAAGCTCGCCAAACAGCTCGCGCATCAACTCGCCGCCCGCACAAAACGTGTCGCCGTAACTCGCATCGCCCAAGGCGATCACACCACCGGGCAGCCCACGCCATGCAGCAGGCAGCACGTCGCGGATTTGGTGGTAGAGCGGCTGAAGGTTGTCCGGCAGCTCGCCCATCCCCGTGGTCGAGGTCACTGCCAGCAGAGCCTGCGGCCCAAAGGTTTGCAAATCGGCCAGGGTGGCGCGTGGGTTGAACAGCACCTCGTACCCTGCATCCTTGATGATCTGTTGGGCGTGGCGGGCGACCTCTTCAGCCGAGCCATATACCGAGCCCGCAATAATCGCGACTTTCATGGGTTAATCCTGTGACCGGTAAAAATTGTGCGGCATTATGCCTCAGCGCGGCGGCATGTCTTGAACTGCCGGCCTTGCGATGCCAGACGGCAAGCCTAGTGATCAGCGCGCCGTTGATCCAAATGACTTTCAACGATGCTGGAAATTTCCTGTCCTATTTATGCTTCTGTACTACCTTCAAATTGGCACTCCAGTTCATAAGACCCACTGGTCATACGCCCGACGGGAAGGAATCGAGTTAAATGCCGAACGGGCGCAAGCTCGGCTGGAGAATGAAATCCTGAAGGGGTAACATCTTGCAACTGACGAACGGTCGCAACCTAAACGCGAACCATCTGTCTGCTTTCTCAATAACCGGTTAATCGAGCTTGACCATGCAGCGCGACAACATCCTCACGCCTGATGAACTGGAGTTTATCCAGAACATGCAGCACAACCCCACGCTGAATGTGCGCGACAAATCCAGCAGTCTGGTGGTTAACGGCGGTGTGCAGATTCAGGATCTGCTGACTCGCCTCGCCGCTCATGAGCAAGTCACGATTCAGGCTCAATTCGATAATCAGCAAATGACCTTCCCACTGCATCTGGTGGAGGACGAATTTCATGCGCTGCATCTGGAGTTGGGTGCGCCGAGCATCTTTGAAGAAGGCCCGCGCATTCGCCCATGGCGCCTGATACTGCCCGAGCCGATGCCTCTGGAAACGCAAAGGGGCTCGCCCACCGCGCTTTGGGTGCATGAGGTTTCCTTCAAAGGCATCCTGCTGGAAATGCGCAAACAGACCAAGCCGCCAAAATCTTTCGCTGCCTGGTTCAGTCCGGAGGGCTATGTGCCTATCGCGCTGCGCGGCACTTTCGAACGCTTGACCCAGCATGGTCTGGCTGCGTATCGATTGAGCCAGAACAGCAAGAAGGACACCGAGCGCCTGCGTCAGTACATTCTTCAGGAACACCGCAAGATTCACCCCTCGATGCACCTCTAGGATTGCCTGATCCGGCGATCCTTCGCGACAGCTCTCCCCTTCCGACAAACACCTCTGGCTTTATCGCAGGTTTCAGGAATAATCCTTGCTTGCTTTTTCCAGTGAAGCTGACGCATCGCCACCACCCCGGCGGCGCGTCATGTGATTTCCCTACCCGGGAACCTCACTTGTTTATCGGAGATACACAATGTCTACCTCACCCGTCACGCTGATGGTTGCCCGTCGCGTCGCCCATGGCCGCTATCAGGAACTGATTGCCTGGCTGCATGAAGGCGAACAACTCGCTACAGACTTCCCCGGCTATCTAGGGTCAGGCGTGCTCGCTCCGCCGCCCGGGGATGATGAATTCCAGATTATTTTCCGCTTCGCCGATGAAGCCACCATGCACGCCTGGGAGCATTCTGCCTCCCGACGCTCCTGGCTGGTGCGCGGCAGTGGTCTGTTTGCCAAAAATTCCGTGCACCGGGTGAGCGGCATCGACGGCTGGTTTGGCGCCGTGGGTCAGCGCCCGCCGCGCTGGAAGCAGGCCGTTGCCATCTGGCTGGCATTCTTTCCGGTGTCGCTGATCTTCAACTTCGCGCTGGGGCCGCTGCTCGGTCAGCTGGAGCTGTTCCCGCGCATCATGATCAGCACCTTGATCCTCACGCCATTGATGGTGTTCTGGTTCATCCCGCTGTCGACCCATCTGTTGGCGGGATGGCTGCATAGCAACACGCCTGCACCGGTCGGCTCGACCGAGCCCGCCTCCACGCGCTAGCTTCCGGCGAAGGGCGCTGATCAGGGGCGCTCACACCCACCCGCGATGAAATGTCACAGCGGAGCGCCTATCAAAAACATGTACATTTTTCCGTGCTTGTACAAGTATCGACCGTTGGGGTAACTTTGCCCGACGGTCGTTTTCGATGCCGCACTGCGAGCACCCACTGTTCGTCATTCAGCACCGATTCGCCAGACCTCCCTCCCCGTTGATGAATGCGTGAAGACCATGGCCCGCTTCCCCGCCCCTGTATTGATCACCGGTGCCAGCCAGCGTGTCGGCCTGTATTGCGCCGAGCGTCTGTTGGCGGAAGGCCAGCCTGTGATTATCACTTACCGTAGCGAGCGGCCGGGCGTGCAGCATTTAAAGGCGCTGGGCGCTGTGGTGCTTCAAGCTGATTTTTCTTCGGAGACGAGCATCCTGGATTTCGTCGCCCGACTCCAGGAGCAGACCGACAGCCTGAGGGCTATCGTGCACAACGCGTCCGACTGGCTGGCCGAGACGCCAGGGGACGAAGCGGGTGTGTTCATGCAAATGTTCAGTGTGCACATGCTGGCGCCCTACCTCATCAATCTGCACTGCGCCGAGTTGTTGCGGCGCTCGGAGCCGGCCGACATTATTCACATCAGCGACGACGTCACGCGCAGGGGCAGCAGCAAGCACATCGCTTACAGCGCCAGCAAGGCAGGCCTGGAAAACCTGACCCTGTCCTTCGCAGCCCGCTATGCGCCCCACATCAAGGTCAACGGCATCGCCCCGGCCATGCTGATGTTTCAACCCGACGACGACGCGGCATACCGTGCACGCACACTGGAAAAATCGGCGCTGGGGATCGAACCCGGCGCCGAGGTGATTTACCAGAGCCTGCGCTATCTGCTGGATAACTCCTACGTCACCGGCACCACTCTGACCGTAAACGGCGGACGGCACGTCAAGTAAGCCGCCCCGAGGAACCATTGATGACCCTGTCACTGCCACAGCATTACCGTGAAATCCTCGTCGGCCTGGGTGAAGATCCTGAACGCGAAGGCCTGCTGGATACGCCCAAGCGCGCCGCCAAGGCGATGCAATACCTGTGTCATGGCTACGAGCAGACGCTGGAAGAGATCGTCAACGGCGCGCTGTTTGCGTCCGAGAGCGACGAGATGGTGATCGTCAAGGACATCGAGCTGTACTCGCTGTGCGAGCATCACCTGTTGCCTTTCATCGGCAAGGCTCACGTGGCTTACATTCCTACCGGAAAAGTCCTGGGTCTGTCGAAGATCGCGCGCATCGTCGACATGTACGCGCGGCGCCTGCAGATTCAGGAAAACCTGACGCGGCAGATCGCCGATGCGATTCGGGACGTTACGAAGGCCGCAGGCGTGGCCGTGGTGATCGAGGCTCAACACATGTGCATGATGATGCGCGGCGTTGAAAAGCAGAACTCGACCATGAACACCTCGGTGATGCTCGGAGCCTTCCGAGAGTCGACCACGACCCGCATGGAATTTCTGCAATTGATCGGACGGAGCAAGTAGTCCATGGCAAGACTCGAACCCGGTACCGCACGCATTAGGGTCAAAGACCTGTGCCTGCGGACGTTTATCGGCATCAACGAAGCCGAAATCCTCAACAAGCAGGACGTGCTGATCAACCTGACGATCCTGTACGCGGCACAGGAAGCGGTGCGCGATAACGACATCGATCACGCGCTGAACTACCGGACCATCACCAAGGCGATCATCCAGCACGTGGAAAGCAACCGCTTTGCCCTGCTCGAGCGCCTGACGCAGGAGGTGCTCGACCTGGTGATGACCCATGAAGCGGTGCAATACGCCGAAGTCGAAGTCGACAAACCCCACGCGCTGCGTTTCGCCGAATCGGTGTCGATCACCCTGGCGGCGACACGCTGATCCACTGGGCTTGCCGTTGCAGACGCACGCTTGCCCGGCCTGGCCGCCACTCTTATCATCCGCCCATCTTTAATACCGACAGAGCACACCATGACCGAGCAACAACGTCTTGAACTCGAAGCCGCCGCTTTCCGCCGTCTGGTTGCGCACCTGGACAGCCGCAAGGACGTGCAGAACATCGACCTGATGAACCTCGCCGGTTTTTGTCGCAACTGTCTGTCCAAGTGGTACAAGGCCGAGGCCGACGAGAAGCACATCGACATCACCCTCGATGACGCCCGCGAGGTGGTTTACGGCATGCCTTACAGCGAGTGGAAATCCACTTACCAGAAAGAAGCCAGCGCCGAGCAGCAAGCCGCGTTTGCCAAGGAGCCCAAGCATGACTGACCTGAGCGCCCTGCGCGCCAGCCTCGCCAGCGGCAATCATCTGTTCGCCGACACGCTGGCCTTCATCGCCGCACACTACGACTATCAGCCTCAGGCGTTCAGCAACGGCCCGGTGGAAAACGCCGCTGGCCAGAACGAAGGTTCGTGCAAGACCCTCGGCCTGGCGCTGCTGGAAGGCCTGAGCGACGAAGAAGCGCTGCTGGCTTTTGGCGAGCACTACCGCTCAGTGCTGGAGACGCCGGAAGGCTCTGACCACGGCAACATTCGGGCGCTGATCGCGAACGGTCTGGCCGGCGTGAAGTTTTCCGCCGAGCCGCTCAAGCCCAAGGCCTGAACCCGCGCTTGAGTCATTGAGCGAAGTTGATGGACATAAAAAAACCGGCTCAGTGAGCCGGTTTTTTTGCAGCTGAAGGTCAGGTCAGAACGCAACGTTCGCCAGACCGTCCAGGTAACGCTCGACGTCCAGTGCAGCCATGCAGCCTGCGCCAGCCGAGGTGATGGCCTGACGGTAGACGTGATCCGCCACGTCGCCGGCGGCGAAAACACCGTCAACACTGGTGGCCGTCGCATTGCCTTCGCGACCGCCTTGAACGACCATGTAACCGTCTTTCAACGCCAACTGACCGTCAAACAGGCTGGTATTCGGCGTGTGGCCGATGGCGATGAAAACGCCGTCGACGGTCACTTCGGAATAGCTGCCGTCGTTGTTCTTCAAGCGCGCCCCGGTCACGCCCATGTTGTCGCCCAGGACTTCGTCCAGGGTCGCGTTGAGTTTGAGCTCGATCTTGCCCTCGGCAACACGTGCATGCAGCTTGTCGATCAGGATCTTCTCGGCGCGGAAGGTATCGCGGCGGTGAACCAGGGTGACCTTGCTGGCGATGTTGGCCAGATACAGCGCTTCCTCGACAGCCGTGTTGCCACCGCCGATCACTGCGACCGGCTTGTTGCGATAGAAGAAACCGTCGCAGGTCGCGCAGGCCGAAACACCCTTGCCCATGAACGCTTCTTCGGACGGCAGACCCAAGTAACGGGCGCTGGCGCCAGTGGCGATGATCAGCGCGTCGCAGGTGTAAGTGGCGTTGTCGCCTTTCAGGCTGAACGGCTTGCCCGCCAGATCCACTGCATTGATGTGATCAAACACAATCTCGGTCTCGAAACGCTCGGCGTGTTCACGCATACGCTCCATCAATGCAGGGCCGGTCAGGCCATGGGGGTCGCCCGGCCAGTTGTCGACTTCGGTGGTGGTGGTCAATTGACCACCCGCCTGCATCCCGGTGATCAGCAACGGCTTGAGGTTGGCGCGCGCGGCATAGACTGCCGCGCTGTAACCGGCAGGGCCGGAGCCGAGAATAATCACTCGCGAATGACGTACATCAGACATGACACACTCCTATTGACCGGCCATCGTTACGCGTGGTCGGAGTCACTGGGTCTGAACCGGCGTACCGGTTGAGAGGATTGGGACTGACGAGGCCTACGCCCCAAGGGTGGCGCCCGCCGATCCTGAAAACGTGAAGCTGCCACTTGGGGCACAGCAACGGTGAAAGTTGCCCGCAAGCTTATCGGGGCGGAGAAGATTAAGGAAATATCGTTTCACAATCCAGCTCATAGGCCCGCGCTATGTGCATCTTCCGCTTCGCGATCGCAGTCCTGCATAGACTTCACCGCTGCACGATTGTTTCAGAGAGTGTCGCCCCCGCTGCTGCGCTTCCGCCCCTGCGGCAAAGCCGGTATGGTCGGCGCGATATCACTGCCTGGAGGCACACATGCCTGCACCCGCCCTGTCCGGCCCGCAATACTTGCGCGAAGGCCTGAAACTGGTCTTGAGCCCCGGTCTGCGCCTGTTCGTCCTGCTGCCGCTGGTGATCAATCTGGTGCTGTTCAGCGCCATGATCTACTTCGCCGGCCACGAATTCAGGCTGTGGGTCGACTCCTTCATGCCGACCCTGCCCAGTTGGCTCGGCTTTCTCAATTACATTCTATGGCCCCTGTTCGTAGTGCTTGTCGCGCTGATGGTATTTTTCACCTTCACCATGATCGCCAACATCATCGCCGCGCCGTTCAATGGCTTTCTCGCCGAGAAGGTGGAAGTGGTCCTGCGCGGGACGGACGATTTTCCTGCGTTCAGTTGGGGAGAGCTGGTGGAAATGGTCCCGCGCACCCTGAGCCGGGAAATGCGCAAACTGGGCTACTTTCTCCCTCGTGCCATCGGCCTGTTCATCCTTTCGTGGATCCCCGTGGTGAACCTCGTCGCTGCGCCGCTGTGGCTGATGTTCGGCGTGTGGATGATGGCTATCCAATACATCGACTACCCCGCCGACAACCACAAAATGAGCTGGCAAGACATGCTCGCGTGGCTGCGCGCCAAGCGTTGGCAGAGCATGAGTTTCGGCGGGATTGTGTATCTGGTGCTGCTGATACCGGTGGTCAATATTTTGATGATGCCGGCGGCGGTGGCGGGAGCGACGTTATTCTGGGTGAGAGAGCGTGGGGCGGAGGCG
This sequence comes from Pseudomonas sp. HP_12, assembly GCF_055283955.1. Lineage (NCBI taxonomy): Bacteria > Pseudomonadati > Pseudomonadota > Gammaproteobacteria > Pseudomonadales > Pseudomonadaceae > Pseudomonas > Pseudomonas sp. HP_12. The sequence continues at coordinate 85,740 of NZ_JBTOQG010000023.1, read as the reverse complement.
CTGGCAGAGCGGATTCGCTGATTTATTGAAAAGGCCTCAATTGAGGCCTTTTTATTACATGCTTGCTGGACTCAACCAACCATAGATCAGCATTAAAAGCGCCCAATAACAGATGCCTATCACCGTCCAGACCACGTCCCCAAACGTGAAGCGGATCCTGCGACTTTCCCCAGACTTGCCGTCCAACCGGTTAATGAACGATTGCACCCTCAGGATAATCAGGAACTGGCCCAGCCCCGTAATGGTGTAGACCCCTATGGTCGGGATGAGCCCCAGCGCTGCGGATGGGCTGCTACCCCAACCCGATGCGCACCCAGTGACAATCGAAGGGGTAAACGTAAGAAGGTAGATCCCTGCTACGTAGACGCCCCAGTAAGGGATACCGCCTCGACCCGTCTCTTTAAGCGCGGCATTTACCTTGCTGAACAGTGAGGGAAAGTAGAAAAAACAGAAAAGCGTGCGCATAGCCGGCCAGATCGGTTTCGCCGAATAGGCTTTGTACCGCGACCAATTTTTGTAATACCAGTAGAGCCCGTACAACCCGCACGTGATGAACATCATCAAAGTCAGCTTGATCAGCGACACGGTGTAAAACGGTGGGCCGTTCGTAGGCAAAGCCGTCAAATCGGCAGCAGGTGGCGTATTGAATGGTTCGGACACAGCGTTTCCTCCAGAAGTTGAGGCGACGCATGCTAAAGGCGGAAACACTCTTTTAATCAACCTCGGGAAAATCAGGAAGGTTCCTACAACACTATTCACAACGTCCCACAGCTTCCTTGTTTAACCATGGACATGCCCACTCCGGGCGAGCATTCGCCGCCGCATTTCAATCGCGCGCCGTAGTCACCCACAGGAGTTAAATGCCCATGGAATCGACACCCCTGACCACCCCGCTAAAAACGACCGCCAACCCCGCGTCCTTTGTGATGGACAGGCAGAAGAAGCCGGAACCCCACGCTCCCGCATTCATGCAAGCACTGGCGCAGGCGACTCAGCCTTTCGTTTCACAGACCCTCAATGCTGAATCCTCGAACCTTGCCAAGCCGGCTCAACCCCGTTCACACCTGCAACTGACCACTCTGAACCCCGTGCAGACCCACTACGTGCCGGAGCCAGCTGCCTTCGAACGCATCGGCGAGTCGAGGCTTGTGCCCTTCACCGTTGGTAAATGACGCGTCCCGTGTCACCGCAGTCGTATCCGAACCTGACCGGGTCGTATGTCGCTCTGAAACCGGTCAGGATCAAGCGCGGCCAATACCGAATCCCGGCCAGCCATTTGCAGTCACAAATCCATCACTCAACCGCCACACAAGCGCAATGACCCGCTCAGAAACTGATCTCATGAGTAAATCCCTGCGTATTACCCTGATCACCGAAACGTATGCACCGGAAATAAACGGCGTGGCCAATACGCTCAGCCGTTTGTGCGACGGGCTGCGCCTGCGGGGGCATCGGGTTGAGGTGATTCGGCCGCGGCAGACCGACGATGAATTGCGCGCGGCCGGGGAAGATTTGATGCTGTGCCGTGGCTGGCCGATTCCGGGGTATCCCGGATTGCAGTGGGGGCAGTCGTCGATGCACAAACTGCTGCGCCGCTGGCAGCGCAATCGCCCGGATGTGCTGTACATCGCGACAGAAGGGCCGCTTGGTCTTTCGGCGCTGCGTGCCGCGCGGCGGCTGGGGATTGCCATCGTCAGCGGGTTTCATACCAACTTTCAGCACTACACGCGGCAGTACGGGCTGAGTTTCATCACGCGCCTGCTGACGACCTACCTGCGCTGGTTTCATAACCGCTCCAACGCCACCCTGGTGCCCAGCTTCACGCAGAAAACCGAACTCGAACGCCGCGGCTTCGAACGGTTGGAGTTGCTGTCCCGGGGCGTTGATTGCCAGTTGTTTCACCCGTCGAAACGTTCGAGTGCGCTGCGTGAAAGTTGGGGCCTTGAACCGGGCGATACGGCCGTCCTGCATGTCGGACGGCTGGCCGCGGAGAAAAACCTGGGCCTGCTAAAGACCACCTTTGATGGTCTGGTCAGCACCTATCCCCAGAAGAACCTGCGGCTGGTGATTGTTGGTGATGGACCGGTCAGGCCGACGCTGCAGCGTCAGCTCCCGGACGCCATCTTCTGCGGCACCCAGCGAGGGGATGCGCTGGCAGCGCACTATGCGTCGAGTGACTTGTTTCTGTTTCCGAGCCTGACTGAAACTTTCGGCAACGTGGTGCTGGAGGCGTTGGCGTCAGGGCTGGGGGTAGTCGCCTATGACGAAGCGGCGGCGGCCCAACATATTCGCCACGGCCATAACGGCGCAGTGGCGATGCCGGGGGATGAGGAAGGCTTCATTGATGCCGCGCGGTGGATGCTGGAGGATGACGAAACGTTGCGCCGGGTCAGGCTCAACGCCCGGCAGCACGCCAGTCGTCAGGGATGGGCCGGGATTATCGACTCATTCGAGACTTACCTGCGCGCTGCGAGCGAGACGCGGGATGGGGTTGTTTTGGGGGTGTAGTCCCCGATCAAGGACGGAACCGGACCGTCAATCCAACCGACCCAAGGCTTCGCGGCTGAACGGCAAAATGTCGTGCTCGCGGCCTTCTTTCACTTTCAATGCCCAGTCCGGGTCGACGAGCAGCGCACGGCCGACTGCGACCAGATCGAACTCCTCGTCACCCAGACGCTTGAGCAGGTTTTCCAGGCTCGCAGGCTGGGCGACTTTGTCGGTGTTGACCATGAACTGCAAAAACTCGCCGTCGAGTCCGACACTGCCCACCGTGATGGTCGGCTTTCCCGTGAGCTTGCGCGTCCAGCCGGCCAGGTTCAGGTCGGAGCCTTCGAATTCGGGCTCCCAGAAACGCCGCGTCGAGCAGTGGAAAATGTCCACGCCCGCGTCGGACAGCGGCTTGAGGAATGCGTCGAGCTCTTCAACCGTTTGCACCAGCCGTGCGCTGTAATCCTGCTGCTTCCACTGCGAGTACCGAAAGATAATCGGGAAATCCGGGCCCACGGCGGCTCGCACCGCCTGAATCAGCTCGATGGCGAAGCGTGAGCGGTGCGCGAGGTCGCCGCCGTATTCGTCGGTACGCTGATTGGTGCCTTCCCAGAAGAACTGATCGACCAGATAACCATGGGCGCCGTGGATCTCGACACCGTCCATGCCGATGGATTTCGCGTCTTTCGCCGCCTGGGCGAACGCTGCAATGACCTCGTCAATGTCTTGCTTGCTCATGCCATGAACGACAACGTTACCGTCCTTGAGCTTCTCGGTCGGGCCATAGGCCGGCACCGTGCCATCCGGCTCAGTGCCCAGACGACGCACGGCGCCGACGTGCCAGAGTTGCGGCACGATCTTGCCGCCTTCTTCGTGAACCGCTTCCACCACCTTGCGCCAGCCTTCCAGTGCCGCTTCACCAAAGAACTGCGGCACGTTGGGGTAGCCATTCGAGGCCTTGTGCCCGACAGTGGTGCCTTCGGTGATGATCAAGCCAACGCCCGCAGACGCACGACGACGGTAGTACTCGATGACTTTGGAATTGGGTACGCCGCCAGGTGAAAACGAGCGGGTCATCGGCGCCATGACGATGCGCGTCGGCAACTCGAGGCTGCCCAAGTGGAAGGGTTTGAACAAGGCTTGAACAGGCATGCAGGCGTCCTCGGCATTCTGGAAATATGATGAAGGTCATACAGAATGAGCCGAAGCACGGGGGATACGAAGCACTATTGACTGGAGTGATTAAGGCTCAAAAGAAGGAGGGCGAATTGAAATACTAGGGCAGTGCCTTCTCGATCGCACTCACCACTTTGGCGTCATCCGGAAGCGTGCTTGGGGAGAAGCGGGCCAGAACGCGTCCATCTTTGCCGACAAGAAATTTCTCGAAATTCCAGGTGATGTCGCCGGGAAACTCGGCGCCTTCGCCCGCGAGCATTTGATACAGACGATGCCGGTGCGGTCCGTTGACTTCAAGCTTGTCCCCCAGGGGAAAGGTTACGCCGTAGTTCAACGAGCAGAACGCCTGAATCTCTTCCTGACTACCAGGCTCCTGACCGGCGAACTGATTGCACGGCAGCCCGAGGACGCTGAAGCCTTGGTCTTTGTACTTCTGATACAGGGTTTCCAGCGCAGCGTACTGCGGCGTCAGGCCACACTTTGACGCGACGTTGACCACCAGAACCACTTTGCCCTTGAGCGGGGCGAGGGGCAGCTCCTGGCCATCCAGAGCCTTCAACTTCAGCTCGTGAAATACACTCATGACGACTCCCCTAGAAACCCTTGGCCGAAAAAGGCGCCCTGTCAGACCGCAAAAACAAACGTTTTCACAAGACCGCGAGGACGCCTGGCCAACTCACTCAGCTTAGCAGGACAATCAGTGGTGATGACCACCTTCGCCGTGAACGTGACCGTGGGCCATTTCTTCTTCGCTTGCATCACGGATGGCGACGATCTTCACATCGAAGTTCAAGCGTTGACCGGCCAACGGGTGGTTACCGTCGACAGTGACGTCATCGCCGTCCAGATCGCGGATGGTCACGATCTGCATCTGGCCGTCCGGCGCAGAAGCATGGAACTGCATGCCGACTTCCAGTTCGTCGACGCCTTCGAACATGCTGCGATTGAGGGTGCTGACCAGCTCGGCGGAGTATTCGCCGTACGCATCTTCAGGCTCGATGGCCACTTTCAGTTCGTCGCCGACTTCCTTGCCATCCAGCGCCTTTTCCAGACCCGGGATGATATTGCCTGCACCTTGCAGGTAAACCAGCGGCGCGCCGCCGGCAGAACTGTCGATGACCTCACCAGCGTCATTGGTCAGGGTATAGTCGATGGAGACAGCCTTGTTGGCGGCGATCGGCATGGGGCGAGACCTTTTGCAAATAGATATGAGCGGCCAAGTCTAACCAAGCACTCGCGCGAAAGCGAACGCAACTCAGACGGACGGCCCCGATTGGAATCCCCGAACGCCCCCTCCCCCCATTCGATTATTACCGGCTTTGCTCAGGACCCGGACGGTCACTGGGTGGTCGTGCTCTCATGCGCTCACACCCAGCATTTGCGTCACGACCCGCCCTGGCAGTCCCGCGCCTGGGTGCTCGATCCCGCGCAGCGCCAGGCGAAAATCGGTCAGTCCTTTCACTGCGGCTGGTGCGCGTCGGGGTCAGATAACGATAACCTTGGGCCCCGTTGAGACGCTGCGACTGAACAGCGTCCTGGTTTATCCGGTCCGATGGCTGAATTCATAGCGCCATGACCCTTGCACTGCTCATTTTCGAGAAGCCCGCATGCAGACTTTCTTTATCGCGCCCACAGATTTTGGTGTGGGCCTGACGTCCATCAGCCTGGGGCTGGTGCGCACCCTGGAGCGCGCCGGGCTCAAGGTCGGTTTTTTCAAGCCGATCGCCCAGCCTCATCCAGGAGATCTGGGCCCGGAGCGTTCGACTGAATTGATCGCCCGCACCCACGGCCTCAAGCCGCCCAAGCCGTTGGGGTTGGCCCACGTCGAACGCATGCTCGGCGAAGGTCAGCTTGACGAGCTGCTGGAAGAAATCATCAAGCTGTATCAGGAAGCCTCGATCGGCCGTGATGTGTTGATCGTCGAAGGCATGGTCCCGACCCGCAGCGCCAGCTATGCCGCGCGGGTCAACCTGCACATGGCCAAGGCGCTGGATGCGGAAGTCATTCTCGTGTCCGCCCCGGAAAACGAAGTGCTGACCGAGCTTTCCGGCCGCGTCGAGCTGCAGGCGCAGATGTTCGGCGGCCCGAAAGACCCGAAAGTGCTTGGCGTGATCCTCAACAAAGTGCGTACCGACGAGAGCATGGAAGCCTTCTCGGCGCGGCTCAAGGAACACTCGCCGCTGTTGCGCAGCGGTGATTTCCGTTTACTCGGCTGCATCCCGTTTCAGGCTGACCTGAACGCCCCACGCACCCGCGACGTCGCCGATCTGCTCGGCGCGCAAGTGATCAACGCCGGTGACTACGAACAGCGGCGCATGTCGAAGATCATCATCTGCGCCCGCACGGTGCTCAACACGCTGCAGTTGCTCAAGCCGGGCGTGCTGGTGGTCACACCGGGGGATCGCGATGACATCATTCTGGCGGTGAGCCTGGCGACGCTGAACGGCGTGCCGTTGGCCGGACTGTTGCTGACCAGCGACACCCTGCCCGATCCGCGCATCATGGACCTGTGCCGAGGCGCGCTGCAGGCCGGGTTGCCGGTGCTGTCGGTGAGCACAGGTTCGTACGACACCGCGACGCAGCTCAATCAGCTGAACAAGGAAATCCCCATCGATGACCGCGAGCGCGCGGAGATCATCACCGATTTCGTCGCCAGCCACCTCGACGCCAACTGGCTGCATCAGCGTTGCGGCACGCCCCGTGAGATGCGCCTGTCGCCCGCGGTATTCCGCTATCAGTTGATCCAGCGTGCCCAGGCGGCAAACAAACGCATTGTGCTCCCTGAAGGCGCCGAGCCGTTGACCGTCCAGGCGGCGGCGATTTGTCAGGCCCGTGGCATTGCCCGCTGCGTGCTGTTGGCCAAGCCCGAGGAAGTGAACGCCGTTGCGCGCGCCCACGGCATCGACTTGCCGCCGGGCCTGGAGATACTCGATCCGGACCAGATCCGCGAGCGCTATGTCGCGCCGATGGTGGATTTGCGCCGCAGCAAAAACCTCAATGCGCCGATGGCCGAGCAGCAACTGGAGGACCCTGTGGTGATCGGCACCATGATGCTGGCCCTCGACGAAGTGGACGGGCTGGTGTCGGGGGTGATCCATTCGACTGCCAACACCATTCGGCCTGCCCTGCAGCTGATTAAGACCGCACCCGGTTGCACCCTCGTTTCATCGGTGTTCTTCATGCTGTTTCCGGAGCAGGTGCTGGTGTACGGCGACTGCATCATGAACCCGCACCCGACCGCCACCGAGCTGGCGGAAATCGCGGTGCAGAGCGCGGATTCGGCCGTGGCGTTCGGCCTGTCACCGCGGGTGGCGATGATCAGCTATTCAAGCGGCAATTCGGCCAGCGGCGAGGAAGTGGAAAAGGTCCGCGAAGCCACGCAACTGGCGCGCGAGACCCAGCGCGGTCTGTTGATCGACGGGCCATTGCAATACGATGCCGCCGCCAACGAACACGTCGCCCGACAATTGGCGCCGGACAGCCCGGTGGCGGGTCGCGCGAATGTGTTCGTGTTTCCGGATTTGAATACGGGTAACACGACCTACAAAGCGGTGCAGCGTAGTGCGGACTGCGTGAGCCTCGGTCCGATGCTGCAAGGCCTGCGCAAGCCGGTCAATGACCTGCCGCGGGGCGCTCAGGTTGACGACATCGTCTACACCATTGCACTGACGGCGATTCAGGCGGCCACGCTGCCGCAATAACATTGCGCTGCAATATCGCATAACCACAATAACCCCGCCGGAACCCACCGGCGGCTGACTGCCCCGGAGTTCGATTCACATGGATTTCCTCCCCGCCCCTTTGCGTGGCGTCATCGCCTCGTTGCTGTTGGCGCTCAACACGATTCTCTGCTGCACGCCGCTGTTCGTCGTTGCCATCTTCAAACTGTGCCTGCCCTTCCCCGCCGCGCAGAAGGTCACCGACTGGCTGATGAGCCACATCCACGAAGCGTGGATCAGCAACAACAACGCCTGGATGGATGTGCTCGGTCACACCCGATGGCAGCTGAGCGGGCTGGAAAGCCTGGACTATCAGCACTCGTACCTGGTGACGAGCAATCACCAGAGCTGGGTCGACATCATGGTGCTGCAGTACGTGCTGAACCGACGCATTCGCCCGCTCAAGTTCTTCCTCAAGCAAGAGCTGATCTGGGTGCCGGTGATTGGCCTTGCCTGGTGGGCGCTAGGCTTTCCGTTCATGAAGCGCTACAGCAAGGCGTATCTGGCCAAGCATCCGGAAAAGAAAGGCAAGGACTTGGCCACCACCCGCCGCACCTGTGCGAAGTTTCGCAACAACCCGGTCGGCATATTCAACTTCGTCGAAGGCACGCGGTTCACCGAAGCCAAGCACGCACAGCAGAACTCGCCGTTCCGTTACCTGTTGAAGCCCAAGGCAGGCGGCATTGCTTTCGTGCTGGATGCCATGGGCGAGCAGCTGGAATCCATCGTCAACGTGACCATTCATTACCCGGCTGGTCGGCCAGGGTATTGGGACTTGCTCTGCGGGAACGTGCGCGAAGTCGTCGCGCATTTTGAAGAAGTGCAGATCCCGCCGCAGTTCATCGGCAAAAGCTACGACCAGGACGATGCCTACCGCCTGGAGTTTCAGCAGTGGATCAACCGGCTGTGGGAAGATAAGGACACGTTGCTCGCGCAGATGCATGACCGTTACCCGGGCTAAGCGCCCGTAGGTCCAAACGCAAAAACCCCGGCTCACTGGCCGGGGTTTTTGGTTTCACGTCACGCGGTTATTGCTGTTGTTGGTACTGCTGGCCAGGAATCGGCTTGAGGTTGACCTCGACGCGGCGGTTCTGGGCACGGCCGTTGACGTCGGCGTTGCTGGCGATCGGCGAATCAGGACCGGCACCGCGCACCGACAGGTGAGCTGCGTCAACGCCTTGAGAAGTCAGGTAGGTCGCCACGCTTTGGGCGCGCTGCTGCGACAGGTCCATGTTGTGCTGGCGACTGCCGGTGCTGTCGGTGTAGCCGACGATTTCAATCATGTTCTGGTTGTACTGCTTCAGCGAGCCGGCCAGGTTGTTCAACGGCGCATAGAAGCTGCTGGCGATGGCAGACGAGTCGGTGGCGAAGGTGATGTTGCCCGGCATCACCAGCTTGATGTTGTCGCCCTCACGCTGAACTTCAACACCGGTGTTGGCCATGCTGGCGCGCAGTGCAGCTTCCTGCTTGTCGGCGTAGTAGCCGTAACCGGCAGATGCCGCGCCTGCCACGGCAGCGCCAATCAGCGCACCTTTGCCACGGTTGTTGTGATCGATGGCAGCACCGGCGACGGCGCCGGCCAATGCACCCAGACCGCCGTACTTGGCGGTCTTGCTCATCCCGCCGGAGTTCTGCGCCTGCCCCTGATTGTCGTATGGATTCTGCGTCGCGCAGCCGGAAAGCACGGTCAGTGCGGTGGCAGCGATGATCAAACGGCGAAAGGTCAACATCAAGGAGAGCTCCTGTTTTGCTTTTCTACGGCCAAACATAAAGGCCGACGATTTGGGCAATTAGAGCACGGTCCCCGTCAAAAATTCCTTAACGCGGCCTGAACCGCCAGTGCACGGCCAAGGGCAGCAATTCTTTAATATAAAAAGCAAATATTTATATGCATTTTGAACATGCTGTTCATCGCATTTATTCGATGCGAGATTCGTCAAACAACGCCAATAATCTATGCAAGCTCCTGATTAGGTTTGATATTTATCTATCAGGAGTGTAATTCCCACAACATTCAAGGGAGTTTCATTTCCCCAGCGCTTTCCTATACTGGCCATGCGCAAGTACAGGAAAGCGCAGTGATGAAGCAAAGAACAAAGATCGCTCTCACTTTCAGGCAAGGCAGCGCTGTATTCACGCGCAAGAGCTGACTTTATGCTAAGAAAAATCCCCGTTTCCGACCTCACGCTGGGCATGTACATCCACGAGTTCTGCCGCCCACGGATTAACGATCCCTTCTGGACTGCCCACGTCGAGCGCGAACTCAGCGACGACGCGGTGTTGCGGCACATTCAGGCATCGACCCGTGAGGTCTGGATTGACACTCGCCTTGGCAAAAGCCCTGCCGATAGCTCGCCAGCGGATCAGACCTCTCCCGAATGTCCCGACCCTGCCGAGACTGCGCCGTGCAGCCTCGAATTGGAACTGGCCCGCGCGCGCCTGATTTGCGGGCGCGCGAAAGCGGCAGTGATGACCATGTTCAGCGATGCCCGGATGGGCCGGGCAATGAATACCGAAGACGTCGATCTGCTGGTTGAAGAAATTTCCACGTCCGTCATGCGCCATCCCCACGCGCTCATCAGCCTGTCGCGCCTGAAAACGACGGATGAGTACACCTACATGCATTCGGTGGCGGTGTGCGCATTGATGGTCGCGCTCGCGCGGCAGATGGATCTGGATGAGGATCAAGTGCGTGAAGCCGGCGTTGCGGGGCTGATGCATGACGTCGGCAAAATGATGATCGACTCGGCCATTCTCAATAAGCCCGATCGTCTCACCTACGAAGAATACGAGGTCATGAAGCATCATCCGCAGGCCGGGCTGGAAATCCTCCAGGGTTGCGAGCGGGTAACCCGACTGGTGATGGACGTGTGCCTGCATCATCACGAAAAGGTCGACGGAAGCGGTTATCCCCACGGCCTGAAGGGCGATGAGATCAGCCTGCTGGCGAAAATGGGCGCTATTTGTGACGTGTATGACGCGGTGACCTCAGACCGGCCCTACAAGAAGGGCTGGGATGCCGCGCATTCGGTTCGCGAAATGGCGTCCTGGAAAGGCCACTTCGATGCGACGGTGTTCCAGCACTTCGTCAAGACCGTTGGTATCTATCCCGTCGGCGCGCTGGTTCGCCTGAAAAGCGAGCGCCTGGGCGTGGTGGTCGAGCAGGATGAACAGTCCCTGCTGCACCCGAAAGTGAAAGTTTTCCTGTCCACCCGGACCCGAGTGCCCTTCGAGCCGCAAGTCATCAACCTCGCGTGCCCCACGGTACGAGACGGCATCCTGAAGTTCGAACTGGCTGAGGAGTGGGGCCTGCTGGACGTGGCCAGCATGTGGGCCGGTCAGCCCGCTGCTTGAGCCTGCCGTCGGGCTGATCGGTGCGATTACGCCTTAGAGACTGGTCCCGCCGGCCGGCGTCGCAATTGAGTAATGCCAACCTGCATACCAAAGGGCCTGAACACGGCGTTGAGGGTTTGCACCGTCGGATTACCCTCGTCCTGCTCGATCTGGCGCAGTGTGCGCAACGAGATTTTGCACATGCTCGCGAACTGCTCCTGGCGCAGTCCCGTGATCTCGGTCCGCAGCCGTTTGACCGCAGCGCCCATGGAAACGGTGCCCTCCAACAACTGATTCCGACGCTCGTCGAGGATGATGCCGCGCTGGCGTATTTCGTCGTTCATAGCAGGCTCATCGCGTCGTGCCATCGTCCCGACAGGTAGAGTTGGAGGGTCAGCTGCATCACAGGCTGCTCGGCAATTTAATGCCTAAACATTCGGACTGAAGCGCAGAAAAGGCAATTAAATGCCTAAAGTAGATTTTTTTTGGCATAAATCGGTATTTAAATACCGATCGATCAGCCCAGCAATCCCAACTCTTGTGCCCGGGCCACTGCTTGGGTGCGTCGCTCGACGCCCAGCTTGCTGTTGATATGGCTGGCGTGGGTTTTAACGGTGTGCAGGGAAATGAACAATCGTTCGCTGATTTCCTGATTGGAGCAGCCTTGCGCGATCAGCTGCAGCACGCTGAGTTCTCGCGCGCTGAGGTGATCGCCGCCATTGCCGCCGTTGCAGGGGGACGGCTCGCTTGCCATGCGCAAGCAAGGCAGCCCCTGACCAGGCGCAGCTTCAGGAAGTTGCTGAAGCAGGTAATCGACCAGCCGGCATGAGGGTCGTTTGTGCAGTTGCTCACGCAGCCAGTCGGGATGACCACGGATCAGGCGCTGGAAGGGCAGAACCGCACCACCCGTGGCGAGCTGAAGGCTCTGTTGAAAAAGCTCATCGGCCTCAGGCCCGCGTGATGTGTCGAGTAACAACAGGATGTGCTGACTCAGCGCATTGAGGCCGAGCAGTCCCGCGCCGATCCGCTGGGCATACTCCACCAGACCGTGCAGCCGCATCATCGCCTCTTCGGTGCGGCCCTGAATATGATCAAGAACCGCCCGCAGCGTTTCGATCTGCTGAGGCAGTTGCGGCGAACATTCCGGGGCAGCGGCGGGTTGGTTGCCGCCGTAAGTCTGCCCCAGTCGCAGGAGCCACGCGTCGGCCAGGTCGATACGGCCCTGGGCCAGCCACAGCTCGCATTTGGCGAGGGTGATCATTGCCAGGTAATAAACCGGCGGCACGTCCCATATGTGCATCAACCGCTCGGCCTCGGCCAGCTCGGCGAAGGCTTCGGCGTAACGCCCTTCGCGCCCTTCCATTCCGGCAATCACGCAGTGGCCGATCAGTACGCTGATGTCACGGCAGGCGCGTGCCTCGGCCAGCCCGGCAGTCAAGCGCTCGCGCCCAGCCTCCGGTTGAAGGAACTGCACCAGCAAATAGCCTTCGTACAACGTCAGGCGCGCGCGCACCGCGTACAGTTTTTGTGAAGACAGGCCATTCAAACGTCGCAAGCCCTGGCGCACTTCCTCCATCGAGCGGAGTGTTTCGCCACGGGCCTGCAAGGTGCGAGCGCGGTCGTAGTGCGCCAGCGCTTCAAACAATGGATTGGCCACCCGCTGCGCCAACTCAAGGGCATCACGGTTCAGCGCACGGGCGCGCCATAAATCTCCATCGGTGATAGCCAGATTCGCCAGGGTCGACAGGCACAGTAAACGCTGGCCATATCGCTTCAGCGGCAGACTGACCAACGCTTCACTGCAATAGCGCCGGGCCGTTTCACTGTCGCCGCGGCCTCGGGCGATGATCCCGCTCAGCGCCAGCCACTGAGCCAGCATCGAATTTTGCGCGGTCGCGGAAGGTGCCGGCAGAAATCGACTGAGGTGATTGCCCAACTCCTCGGCCGCGTCCAGCTGACACGCCAGGCCCAGCGCCCAGGCGTACAGCACGATCAAACGCGGCGTGCTGACCAGCAGGCTGTCGGGCAAGTCCATTTTCCAGCGCAGCAGCATGCCGACGTTTTGCTCGGCGAGCAGTTGTTCTTCAGACAGGTTCTGCACCAGATTGGCCGCCACATCCAGATGCCCCGCGCGCAACGCCTGTTCAATGGCTTCGTCGAGCAGCCCCTGGTCGCTGAACCAGCGGCAGGCATTCAGATGCACGCGTCTTTGTTGCGGCGTGACACTGGGCCCGGCGCGCGCGCGCAGCAGATCCGAGAACAAATGGTGATAGCGAAACCAGCGACCGTGCTCGTCCAGCGGGACGAGAAACACCTGATGCGCTTGCAGGTAACCGAGCATTTCGTCGCTGTCGTGACTGTCGCGCGCGGCGTTGCACAGGGCAACGCCAAAACGCTCCAGACACGCCGTTTCATAGAGAAAGACCTGAACGTCCGCCGGCAGGCAATCGATGACCTCTTCGAGAAGGTAATCCCGGATCAGCCCTTCCCCGCCGTTGAGCCCTTGGGTCAGCGCATTACTGCCCGCTTCGTTGGCCGCCAGCAGCCAGAATCGCAGGCCGGCCACCCATCCCTCGCTGCGTTGCAGCAAGGCCTGCAGTGCTTCATCGCTCAAGCCATTGCGCTGTTGATCCAGCACCGCCAGCGACTCGTCGTCGGTCAGCCGCAGGTCCTGCTCGGACAATTCCAGCAATTGACGCGACAGCCGCAGACGCGCCAGGTGCCAGTTCGGCCTCTGCCGGCTGGTGACCATGATGTTCATGCCCGCAGGCAGATGATTGAGGAGAAATTGCAGGCAGCGATCCAGCACGGGGCCCTGCACCAAGTGGTAGTCGTCAAGCACCAGCAGCAGCGGTTTGCTCAACATCAGGTGCATTGCCAGCTCGTCCAGTAAACCGTCCAGCCACTCTTCGAAGGCAAAGGGCTGGTGACGCTGACGCATTTTCAGAAGGCCGAGCGCCTGGCTGCCGAGCTGAGGAAAAAATTGCTGGAGACCGCAAAGAAGACGTTCGAGAAACCGGCCCGGGTCGCTGTCCCGGTGGCTCAGACCCAGCCAGAGGTTCTGCCACTGATCGGGCAGGCTCTCGCAGAACTCCACCGCCAGTGAGCTTTTACCGAAACCGGCCGGGGCACTGATCAACAACAGGCGCCCAGACAGCCCCGCACTCAACCGCTCGCACAATCGAGGTCTCGATACATAACCCTCAGGCAGTGGCGGACGGAAGAAACGGCCTTCCAACGCAGTGACTGCGTGATTTGCGAATCCTTGCAAACGCGACAGATCAGTCATGGCCGGCTCTTGTTGGAGTGCTTGTTGTTCGGCGTTCAGATGTCGGGAGACTAGCGGCTATGCCGTGCCTTTTGAACATTGTTAGACGAAAGACTGTAAGAAAACGTATCCAATCAACAGGGCGAATGTTGGTTTATATGTCTGGGGAGGTACACGGTCCTACATCCGCTGCAGTGTAGTCGGCCAGCACATCTCCATCCTCGACGATTGCCTCGTGTGGGACCCATCCGCAAATGCGCGTGGAAATCTCCTGTTCGTATTTCCTCCTCTGGAACCGCGCGCTGGAATTCGCCATCGTGCGCACCAAATCTGGCCTTGCCGTAGCGCGAGGTTCGGATGCATCGGTCGAACAGGACGTTGACCGGGACCTCGCCGACAGAGCGGCAGCTTTGCTGGCTTATCTCGTGGAAAAGCAGGAGCCACCTCCATGACACGATTGTTCGCACCACGCTACGCGCTTGATGACTTACAGCAGCCTATGCTGCCGACATCCGACACATTGCCGCCTCCTCCATCCACCGGCGTAGAGTCAAACAACGACTCACTGATACCGGTCCAAAGCTGGAGCCATCCCTTCCGCGACAAACGCGATGTGCTCCAGCAACTGACCCACTTGGCAAACGCCGCAAGCGGCAGCTATCCCCTCGGCAGCAGCGGGCTCTGGCATGGCGGTGTGCATTTTGATGCGGGAACGGCGGGCACGCTGGACCAGTCAAGCGTGCACTGCATCGCGGACGGTGAAGTGGTGGCCTATCGCATTGATGAGCAGTCGCCTGCCACGACGTATTTCGTCAATAAACGGCCCGTTTCAAAGCCGTTCTCGCGGAATTTCGTGCTGGTGCGACACCGCCTGCAGCCGCCTGCCATCAAGGGCAACACGGACACGTCGCCGAGTCTGATCATCTACAGCCTCTACATGCATTTGCGGGATTGGGCGGCGTACGAAAAAGACTCTGCTGTCGTCAGGCCAGGATTCTGGAAATCCGGATCGACCCTTCAGGTTCGCGTCGACGTTAACGACATCCATGTGGACTACCCCGGGCAACGCGGACTGAACGTGCGCAACAAAGCGAGCAAGGGCGCGATCATCGGCTGGCTGCCGCGTGGTGCGGAAGTCCAGGTCAGCGGCAAAGGCACTTATCGCAAGCTTGAAAACACCCTTGGCCCCGATCACCTGAAAGACGCCAGCGGCGGGTTGCGAGGTTATGTCTGCACCGACTTCCTGCGGCCCATGGCGGGCGAGCAGCATCGGGTCGTTTCCGAGACGCCCCTGAACGTCCGTGCTCAGCCGCTGGTTCGCAAAGGCAACGAGATCGGCACGCTGTATCCCGGCACCGAAGTGACGGTCAGTGGCACAGGCCGGTTTCGCAAGCTGGAGCGGGTCAATCAATACGTGCACTTCGCTTCGTTGCAGAGCGGCGCAGCCGAGCCGGAAGCGCGGGGCAGCGTTGTCGTTCTGGATAAGCCGGTTGCGATCAAGGCCGGTGAACTGATCGGGCACATAGGCCAATATCACGAAGGCGCCGTCGATTACCCGGAGAATCGTCTGCACCTGGAGGTGTTCAGCGCGGGCGACGTGAAAATGTTCCTGGGCCTCAGCCGCGTTTGGGCAGACAAACTGCCCGCCAGCAGCAGGACTTGGCTGAAACTCGTCAAAGGCACTCGCGTAATCGCGCATCAGGGCACGTTCAGCAGCAAAAAACCGCCGACGTTGAAAGCGGTTGGTCACCTCAGCGCCGCGCAATTGTTGCTTCCTAAAACCCTGATCGACGGCTTGCCGGCCGAGAGAAAAATCGCTGTACCTGCCAGTGGCGACAGCAAAGCGTGCAACTGGTATCGCCTCGACGGGCTGCTGCACGACGCCGACAACAACCTGCTCGACGGCTGGGTGCGTGAAGAAGTCGGCGTGACGCCGTGGCTCAGTCCTTGGTCGTGGGAAGGCTACGAGACCCTCGCCGACTACGATTCGCCGCGGAGCATGCTCGCCTCTTTTATGCGTGCATCAGGCCGGTTCAACGAGGACGAGATCACCCGCCATGGCGCGGCGGCTGACAAGGCCGACCAAGGCCCGATCAAAAAGCGCCTGTTCGACATCATTGACCGCAACCGTGACGGCAAGCTCAGCGGTAGCGAAATAC
The DNA here is from genome assembly GCF_055283955.1 of Pseudomonas sp. HP_12. Lineage (NCBI taxonomy): Bacteria > Pseudomonadati > Pseudomonadota > Gammaproteobacteria > Pseudomonadales > Pseudomonadaceae > Pseudomonas > Pseudomonas sp. HP_12. Next base: position 69,598 of record NZ_JBTOQG010000023.1, on the reverse strand, counting down.
AAGCCGCACTGAGATTGCCAGCCCACGCGCAGTCGATTTCGCAGTTGATCGTTCGCTACCAAAGCGAATGGCATCACGTCCCGGGCAAGTGGGATGCGCTGGACGACTTGCTGGGGCACGGCGGCTCGACGCCTAACCTGAACTGGTTGGCGGAGAAGGAGCGGATCAAGGCGATGAGTTGGTGGGCCGAGGTGGCCGGACGGCTTGGGTTGCCGGCGGATGGGAAAGTGCATCATCTGCATCCGGTGGGGCTGATCAGTAGCTTTCAAGGAAGTGGATTCACGTTCAGCCTGGAAGCGATGCTTAAGCTTTATCCCCGGCTGGACTCAAATCGGCATAAGGACTTGACCACAATCGCCGACGAACTTAATGCAAAAATTGAAGTTTACAAACTTGACACCCCCTTAAGACGCGCTCACTTTTTCGCTCAGATATTGGAGGAGACAGGCGAAGGATTAAGTGTCATTGAAGATCTAACTTACAGCGCCGATGCACTTATAGCACTTTTTAGCTACTTCAGGACTCGACCGAACGAAGCTAAAAAACACGGATACTATAAAAAGCACGGGAAGATAAAGGAAGATGGTTTTCCTATGTCCCAATCAGATTTTGAAGCGATCGCGAACGGTGCCTACGGAGCACGAAGTGAACTGGGCAACAGAGGCCACGCCAGCGGTGATGGCTGGAAATACCGCGGGCGCGGGCTCAAGCAATTAACAGGTCTTCATAACTATAAAGTTTTCAACGACTGGCATGTCGAGAACCATCACAACTGGCCTGAAGACAAAGTAAACTTTGTAGAAAACCCGGATCTGCTCACCCACATGAGATACGCAACGCGATCAGCGATAAACTTCTGGCTGAGCAAGAAGATATATGAAATTGCGGACAAGGGAGCGATGCCGGACGTTGTGAACCTAGTAACCGATATCGTCAACAAAGGCACCAAGAGTAGACGAAATCGCGTCAAGAATTTCGAAAGAATCTGGGCGAGCGGAATTTTAGAATGATACGTCCAGAAAATATAAGAAGGCACTTTCGCGGGGCCGCCAAAAACGGCACACGGACCGGGCTCATAAAAGGGTTGCCAGCAATACTGTTGATGCTGACAAGCGCGGCCACCGAAGCAGCCTGTCTTGAGGAATATGAGGCTCTTCTCACTGAACGCTATGTAGGCTATGCGCCTACCGAGCACGAGACAGTTTGTAAACGATGGCCGGCCACCGGATTCCTGATTTTCGCAACCGCCATCAAAACAGATGTAATTGCTGACCTGGATTTAGTGATCATAGACCCCTCTACGCAAAGCATCGTGGGCACAACCCGTGAGAAGGAAACTCTCGACGCTGGCGCAATCAATAGTTATGGAATAACGATAGATACGGCAAATTACCGATTAGATAAAAATAACGTTGCGTTCGGGATCCGAACTTTGTGGGAAGGATCGTCACAGCCAAATCCATACGGTTCGACCTCGCTGAGTCTATACAGCTTAGGTGACAACGGATTGAACAACGTATTGAAAGGACTCACTGTCCAAGAGCGGGTTGGTGAATGGGACACGCACTGCGCTGGAAGCTTTCAAGAAAGGCACATGACTCTGGCAATGCAGCAGTCGCGTGAGAATTACGCTGACATCGTCGTCAGAGAGACGGTGAGAAATACAAGATCCATTGGAGCTGAAGCCAACTGTGAGACCACTACCCTGGGGCAGAAAACCAACTCATACACGCTTGAATACAAGCAAGGATACGCAGTTCCTGAAAATTTAAAATCACTTGGCTACAAGTAAACCCTGCTCCAGATACTACCTGCATATGCCCAATTTTAGGAGAGTGTTTTATATGAGATGCAGCGTGTGGATGGCGGCACTTCCCAAGCGTTTCGCCATTATTGGTGTCGGTTGCGCAACGACAGCTGCTGTAGCGAGTTCGTCCACCAACGCACAAGCTAACTTCTCTTGGGAGGGTACGTTCAGAGTAGGCAGTTTGCTTTGCACCTCGCCAGAGAACGGATCTGACTGCTCAGACGTTTTCAGCGACAGTTTAGAAGTACGCAAAAAAGGTGAGAACTATCTGGTGACGCTTGAAAGCACCCAGGCCAATCAGCATGTCTGTGCGTTTACATTTCTCATGAAAGGAGCTGGCCGACACCTGATTTACGAAACCGCGCACGGACGAATACGGATGATCCGAACGGATGCAGCGCTGATCATCTCGTCGAGAAATGTCGACCCAACCGCGTTAGGCCTGGGTATTTGCGGGGCACATGCGGACATTGATGGCCTGGTATTTCCTTGGTCAAGTAAGCGTCGAGCTGAATGAGTCCGAAGCATGAAAAGAGTGAATCAAAGAAGTACATGCATCAAGTCGATTTTGAGCCTCGGATTCACAGTTACGACTCTGATAAGCGTGTCAGTTCTCGCCAGTGAAGACGTCAGTTGCGTCAAAAACGAAACCCTCATTGCCGGTTGCCGTCTTGATGAGCAAAAGCAGCGGTCAGTCTCTCTATGCAGTAGTGCCGACAAAGAAACCATCACCTATCGATTCGGGACGCCTGAAAAGGATGAGATGACGCAAACATTCCGACCAACCCGCCCGCTTTTTCGGTGGGTGGACAAGGCGACATACACCACCTATTTTGGATTTCGCACGGGTGAGTACGGATATGTCGTAGGTGTGCCTCAACAAACCTTAGGTGCCAAAGCGTTTCTAGAGGTACTCAAGCTCAACAAAACCATCATGAGCAAAACCTGCACCGCGAACTCGTTCGGCTCGGAGCATCTGAAGAATGTCGCGATAAAGGAGTTGGACGACGGCTCGGTTCGAGCACAGCATTTTTCATTTCCGCCGTGATCCACGCGTAAAGAGGAACAGCGTCCTGTGGACGCAAACCTTGGTCAAAAAAAAACACCCCGACCATTCGGGGTGTTTCCTTTCTGCGCTATGGGGTTCAGCCATAGGGTGAAACAGCGGAGGACTTCAGTGCGCTGTAGCTGTGATCAACGTTGCACGCTCCCCGCTTGTTCGGTCAGGCGTTAGCGCACGCCTTCCTGACGCAGCGCGTTGGGCTGGAAGTCGCTGACAGTGGCGGTAAAGCCGAAGTCATAGGCTTTTTTCTCTTCGTTCTTCATGCCCAGCGCCAGGTAGCGGCCTGATTGCAGGTCGTACAGAGCTTCGAGGGCATACCACGGCACTTGCTTGTCGTAGTAGTTTTCGGCGTGGGCTTCAGCCACGCGCCACAGTTGACCACGGCCGTCATAGTGATCGATCACCGCTGCCTGCCAGGTGTCTTCGTCGATGAAGAAGTCACGTTTGGCGTAGATGTGACGCTGGCCTTCTTTGAGCGTGGCAGTCACGTGCCAGACGCGACGCAGTTCATAGCGCGCCAGGTCCTGATTGATGTGGCCGGCCTTGATGATGTCGGTGTATTTCAGCTTCGGATCGTCGAGCTTGTAGCTATCAGAGGCGATGTACATTTCTTGTTTGCCGATCAGCTTCCAGTCGTAGCGGTCTGGCGCGCCGTTGAACATGTCGAGGTTGTCGGAGGTGCGCAGGCCATCGGCGGCGGTGCCCGGCCCGTCATAGGACACTTGCGGCGCACGGCGTACGCGACGTTGACCCGCGTTATAAACCCACGCCGCGCGCGGCTCTTTGACCTGGTCGAGGGTTTCGTGCACCAGCAGTACGGAACCTGCCAGACGCGCCGGCGCCGTTACTTCCTGTTTGAAGTAGAACAGGATGTTGCCCGGGTTCTTCGGATCGAAATCCTTCATCTTATCGCGGAAGACGAACTCGTCGTGGAAGTACACCGGGTTGAACGAGCCATTGGTCTGCGGCGTGGCCTGGGTAACCAGACGCGAGACGCTGCCGCCGCGATAACGGGTGATGTGGTTCCAGATTACCTCAAGACCATCCTTCGGAATCGGGAACGGCACTGCGGTTTCGAAATTCTCCAGGCCGTTGCCGCCACCCACCAGTTTGGTGTTGGTGGCGTTTTTCTTGATGGCGGCGAATACGTCAGCGGGCACAGTCGCGCCACGATGGGACGGGTAGACCGGCATCTTGTAGGTGTCCGGGTAACGCTTGAACATCGCGTACTGGCCCGGGGCGAGTTTGTCCTTGTACTGATCCACGTTCTGCGCAGTGATGGTGAACTGCGCTTTTTCGTTGGCGTACGGGTTGGCCAGGAAGCCTTTGTCGTCCACGGCGCCGGCATTGGTCGGCATCGGGCTCCAGGCCGGAATGGTGTTGGCAGCGTTGCCGGCTTTTTCCGCGCCCATCGGCGTCAGCGTGGTGCCCAGCTTGGCGGCTTCGGCGTCGGACACCGCAGCCATCACGCTGGTCGCCAACAACGACAGACCCAACACGCCCACCTGCAACAGACCCTTCGTGATTTTCATTTTCATTATTGTCCTTAGAAGTTCATGCCGAAGCTGAGCGCTACGAAGTCGCGATCGTCCACGGTGGTGTACTTGCCGTCGAAGAAGTTGGTGTAGGAAAGGTTGGCGGTGTAGGTGTTCTGGTACTCGGCGTCGAGGCCCAGACTCACGGCCTTGCGACCTTCCTCGAAGTTGCCGCCGGGACCTGGCGAGTAGCCGTCGACGTCGTGGGACCAGGCCACGCTCGGACGCAGGTTCACCCCGGCGAAGACGTTGTTGTAATCCCAGATGGCGCGGGCGCGGTAACCCCACGAATCGGTGGTGGTGAAGCCATCGTTTTCGCAGTAGCGGCTGAGGTTGTTCTGCGCGGCAGTGCCCAGGGTACTGGCGTTGAGGGTCTGACATTGACCGCCTGGCAGCGGGCCCGGGCCATAGCTCGGGTCGCGGCCATAACGCAGTTTCGAGGTGCTTTCCAGCCCGCCGACGTGGGTCCAGCCCACCTCACCCACCACGGTCAGACGTTCGGCGCCCATCACTTGGTCGAAGAAGTGCGTGAAGGTGGTCTGCGCCTGGCTGATTTCCTTGCGGCGATAGCCTTTCTGGTCCTGGCCGGGTGCGCCCTGCAGCAGCGACACGTTCGAGTTCAGCGGCGACAGGCCGGAATACAGGATGTCGGTAGTGTTCAACTGCACCGGTGCGTTAGGGCGATAGCTGACTTCGCCGCTCCACGCCGTGCCGGTGGGCAAGGTGGTGGAGAAGCTCAGGCCGAACAGGTGAATATCTTCCGGGTATTCAACGTAGTAGCTGGAGTTGGCAGCGACCACGACGGGCAACAGGGTTGGCGCGAGGGCCGCCGCGACGCCTCGAGGAACGCCGTTGGCCGCCAGACCGCCAACCAGGCCCGCTGCGCTGTAGGCGCTTGCCGGCCCGCCCTTGCCGCTGAAGATCGGCAGACGGCTGTGGTAGTTCATGTAATAGGCGCCGAACTCGGTGTCCAGCGGCTCGAAGTTGTAGTGCATGGCCAGGCCATACTGGCCACTGTCCCGGGCATCGCGATCAGGGCCGCGGGCAACCACTGCGCCCTCGTCAGGATTACCAAAGTTCACGCCACGCGCAGACAGCGTGTTCTGAACGGGGCCACGCAACGCGGCAGGCAGAGCCGCATTGAGGCTGTTGCGGGTACGCAGTACGGCCAGGTTGCTGTTGCAGCCGTCCGCGATCACGTCCGGTTGCGAGAAGAAGGTGCCGCAGTTGTCGACGACGGTCTGGTCCCATTCCAGCTGGTAAAAGCCTTCAGCCGAGAGGTTTTCGGTCAGGCTTTGGGACAGGTAGAACATGTTGACCGGAATCAGGCCTTCCTTGATTTCCGAGCCAGGGCGACGGAACGCGGACACGTCGACCGGGTTGATGCTGTTGATGCCGCCCTGGATGAAGGTACTTTCACCCCAACTGACGACTTGCTTGCCCAGACGCACCGAACCCGGCTCATCGGCAATGGAATAGTTGTGATAGACGAATGCGTCGAGCAGCTCGAAACCTGAGGATTTGGCGCCTTCCTTGCGGCCGGAATCGCTGATGTCCTTGAAGTCACGGCTTTCATCCTTGAGCTCGAAGTCGTACCAGTACTTGCCCCGCAGGAACACACCGGTGTCGCCGTATTTCAGTTCAAGATCGTGGATGCCCTTGAAGATCTTCGAAAACGTTTCGCCGCTTTTGAAGTTCAAGTGACCGTCGTCGGAGGTTTGCGAAAGACCGTGACCGCCGTTGTTGGAGCCGATCAGGTTCTTGTTGGCGTTCTGGGTGGACCAGCTTGCCCCTATTGAGAGCGACGAGTCGAAGTTGCCTTCGATTTCTCCGATATTGAAACTGACGCCGAATGCAGGGCCGGCGAGCGTGGAAGCGAGGCTGACGGCCAGGGGCAATTTAGCCCGGCGCCAGAACTGGTTAGCTGATGTCATCGACGCTACTCCATGTGCTTTTATTTTTATGGCAGTGGGTGCTTCCAGAAACGACTCAGGCGGACGGGCCGCAGTGCCTGGGTGTCAACGCCGATCGGGCAGCCAAACAACTGCGAAACGATCAGTGCGCTTTTTCTCCGGTACCTACCTACTGCCGACTATAGCCAGCAGGTGCTGCTGCTTGATCCCTCTAAAGTGTGATTTGCAGCGCCAACACCTCTGGCACGCCGACTCCAGAGTGGCAAATCACAACGCAGGGGGAGCATGGCTGAAAAAAGAGAATTGGCAAGGAAGACGCCGGATTAGAGCCTTCGCGGCACATTTTCACGGGGATGAACCGATGAAGTGGCCGCGAAGGACAGGGTCAGAGCGTGGAGAGGAAAGCGCTGTTACTGCCCTGCCATTCGAGGATGTTCTGACGTATTTGCTTCTTGTCGAGCTTGCCGACGCTGGTCTTGGGAATTTCGGTAACAAGGGCGATCTGGCTCGGAATCGCCCACTTGTTAATGTGCCCCTGTTCCACAAACGGCTTGAGATGTTCCTTAAGGGTCTTGGCATCCAGGACGTGACCCTCGCGAGCGACCAGCAGCGCAAACGGGCGCTCGCCCCACTGGGGGTCGGCGATGCCCACCACAGCCACTTCGCGCACACCGGGATGACGACTGCAGAGATCCTCCAGCTGCAGCGACGATACCCACTCGCCGCCGGTCTTGATCACGTCTTTGATGCGGTCGCGTATGTCGATCCCGCCCATGCTGTCCAGCGTCGCCACGTCTCCGGTGTGCAGCCAGCCCCCAGCCCACAGTTCGGCGCCCTTCTCCGGCTCGCGGTAATAACCTTCACTCAGCCACGGTGCGCGCAGCACCAGTTCGCCCTGGGTCTCGCCGTCGGAAGGCAGGAAATTGCCCTCACCATCGACAATCGCCGCCTCAACCAGCACGCCCGGCGCGCCGGCCTTGATTCGGTAGGCGGTCCGTTCGTCTTCACTGGCGGCCATCAAGTCGTCATTCAGGTGCGCAACCGACACCAATGGCCCGGTCTCGGACATGCCGTAGGCGGCAGACAGCTGAATGCCTTTGGCCTTGGCTGCCTCGTACAGCGAACGATTGAGCGAGCTGCCGCCGATAATGATGTGCCAGCCGGTGAAATCCATGTTCTGGGCGGCTTTGGCGTTGAGGACCATTTGCATGATGGTGGGCACGCAGTGGGAAAACGTGACCTTTTCCTTCTGCCAGAGCTCCACCAGCAACTCGGGGTCGTAACGGCCGGGATACACCTGTTTCGCGCCCAGCATGGTCGCGGCATAAGGCACGCCCCACGCATGAACGTGGAACATCGGCGTGATTGGCATGTAAACCTTGTCGCCGCCCAGAATGCCTTCGACGCTGCCCATGATCGTCGCGACGGCCATGGTGTGCAGCACGAGCTGGCGATGGGTGAAATACACGCCTTTGGGGTTCCCTGTCGTGCCGGTGGTGTAGAACGTCGTCGCCACCGAGTTCTCGTCGAAATCCTCGAATTGATAGTGCGGATTCGCCGCGGCCAGCAACGCTTCGTACTCGCCCACGAGATTGGGCAGGTCGACCGTCGCGCCATCGGTGTCGGTGTCGGTCAGTAACAGTGTTTTTTCGACGGTCGTCAGTTGCCCGGCGATGGCGTTGTAGAGGGGCACGAATTCGCTGTTCACCAGCACGAGCTTGTCTTCGGCATGGTTCATGGTGAACAGGATCTGCTCGGGCGAAAGCCGGACGTTGATGGTGTGGATCACCGCGCCAATCATCGGAATCGCGAACATGCACTCCAGGTAACGATGGCTGTCCCAGTCCATCACCGCCACGGTGTCACCCGCCTTGACCCCGGCCGCCGTCAGCGCACCGGCCAGCCTGCAGATGCGCTCGTTGAGCATTTGATACGAATAGCGCGAATGGTCCCGGTAAACGATTTCACGGTTTTTTTCGTAGCGCACGCCTGACAGCAGCAGTCGCTTGATCAACAGAGGATACTGGTACGCCCCTTCGGCGGGCGGAATCACGCGGGTGTGCAGCATAGGAATCCCTTTTCACGGTGCAGGTGCGGGGGCTGAAAATATGCACTGTAGGGCCTGGGCGCGTCGATCGGATCAGCCGAAGGGATGAATTGCGCGTCGGGTTTGACGACTGCTGCGCAGCCGATCGCGAGCAAGCTCACTCCTGCATTGATCGTCGTCTGGCGCGGCATCTGCGCACGGCGATACGCGGTCCGTGGTCTGGGGCGAAGTCTTCAGACCCTGCGCAAACTGTAGGAGTGAGCTTGCTCGCGATCTGGTGCGAAGCGGCAGCAGACCGGTGCATGCCGTGTGTCAGGCATAGCCGAAGCGTCAGTTTGACGACTGCTGCGCAGCCGATCGCGAGCAAGCTCACTCCTGCTTTGGGATGCGTATCATGGAACAGAGCGTTCTGATGACCGCAACGCCGCCCAACTCAATTTCCAGTCTGTCCCGATGCCATCAATGCATTTCCGTCAACGCCAGCTTCAAACCCAGTGCAACAAGCACCCCACCCATCGCCCGATCAAACCAATGGCCCATCCGCGCAAAGCCCGCGCGAATCCGAGGCTGGCTGAACAGGCGTGCCACCAGGCAGAACCATGCGCCGGTCGCGAATGCCAGGTAAACGCCATAGCCCGCCTGAACCAGCATCGGCGTGTGCGGATTGATCACGACGGTGAACAGCGACAGGAAAAACAGCGTCGCTTTCGGGTTCAGCCCATTGGTCACGAACCCCGCCGTGAAGGCGCCACGCGCGGTGCGCTCGCCTTTGGCGATGTCCACGGGCGCGTCCGATGCGTTTGCAGGTTTTGCGCGCAGTGCTTTGATGCCGATGTAAATCAGGTACGCCGCCGCAGCCCATTTCAAGGCATTGAACAGGACGATGGACTGCGAAACGATCAGGCCAATGCCCAGCAGCGAATAGCCGACGTGCAGGAAAATCGCGGTGCCCACGCCCATGGCCGTGTAGGTGCCGGCCTTGCGCCCGTGGGTCACGCTTTCGCGCACGACGACCGCGAAATCCGGACCGGGGCTGGCGACGGCCAGCAGGTGAATCAGCGCAACGGTTAAAAATTCGGTCCAGTACATCGAAGTTCTCCAGGCGTTATGGCGAGCGGCAGGCTCTGGTAGGCTCGTCACATTACGCCTCCCACCCACCGAGCAAAAGGTACAGCTGATGCCCACTCAACGCAGAGCAGTTTTCCTGGATCACACCTCTCTGGATCTGGGGGATCTCGACCTCGCGCCGTGGCGTGAAACCTTCAGCGAACTGGTGCTGCATGGCAGCACCACACCCGATCAGGTGGCCGAGCGTTTGAAGGACGCCGATGTGGCGATTTCCAACAAGATCATGATCGATGCCGCCACGTTCGCCGCCTGCCCGAATCTGAAACTTGTGCTGGTGACGGCGACCGGCGTCAACAACGTCGACCTCGATGCCGCCCGTAAGCATGGCGTGGTGGTCACTAATTGTCAGGGCTACGGCACCCCTTCCGTGGCCCAGCACACGCTGATGCTGCTGCTGGCGATGGCCACCCGCTTGCCTGACTATCAACAGGCCATTCATCAGGGCCAGTGGCAGAAATCGAAGCAGTTCTGCCTGCTGGACTTCCCTATCGTCGAGCTGGAAGGCAAAACGCTGGGGCTGCTGGGTCATGGCGAGCTGGGCGGCGCGGTCGCGAAGCTGGCCGAAGCCTTCGGCATGCGCGTGCTGTCGGGTCAGATCCCCGGTCGTCCTGCTCGCCCTGATCGCGTGCCACTGAATGAGCTACTGCCCCAGGTCGATGCCCTCACCCTGCACTGCCCGCTCAACGAGCACACTCGGGACATGATTGGCGCCCACGAGTTGAGCCTGCTGAAACCCAAAGCCTTCATCGTCAACACCGCGCGCGGCGGCTTGATCAACGAGCAGGCACTGGCCGATGCCCTGCGCAACGGCCATCTCGGCGGCGCGGCCACCGACGTGCTGACGGTCGAGCCCCCGGTTAATGGCAATCCGCTGCTGTCGGGCGATATTCCGCGCTTGATCATCACGCCCCACAGCGCATGGGGCAGCCAGGAAGCCCGGCAGCGCATCGTCGGCCAGATCAACGAAAACGCTCTGGCGTTCTATGAGGGTAAGCCGGTCCGCGTCGTCAGCTGACACGGAGCTTTTCGCAGGCTCGCCACTCGGCCGCACAGCGCGTGCGCGGCATGGCAGGCCTGTTAGACTTCGCCCTTTTTTTCAAGGAGCCGATGATGGACCCGCGCAGTGAAGTGTTACTCCGACAGGCCGATTTGTTTCAGGGTTCCTTGCTGCTGACCGGCCTCCCTGCCGACGACTTGCTGAGCAAGCTGCCCAACGCGCGCGGCTGGAGCTGGCACGCGGGGGACTTCGATACCCTCGATACGCGTTTTCCCGAGCGCGTGCACTTCGGCACCGAAGCCCCTGCCGAACCCTTTGAAGCCGCGGTGCTGTTCTTGCCCAAGGCCCGCGACCTTGCTGACTACCTCATCAACGCGCTCGCTTCCCGTCTGTCCGGACGCGAGCTGTTTCTGGTCGGTGAAAAGCGCGGTGGCATCGAAGCCGCCGCCCGCCAGCTAAGCCCGTTCGGGCGTACGCGCAAACTCGACAGCGCCCGGCATTGCCAGCTCTGGCAAGTCACCGTCGAAACGCCTCCGCAAGTGGTTGAGCTCGACAGCCTGGCCAAACGTTTCGACATCGAAATCGAAGGCGGCGCGTTGAAGGTGGTGAGTCTGCCGGGCGTGTTCAGCCACGGCCGTCTGGACCGGGGTTCGGCCCTGTTGCTGGAAAACATTGATCGACTTCCCGGCGGCCATTTGCTCGATTTCGGCTGCGGCGCGGGCGTTCTCGGTGCAGCGGTCAAACGCCGCTACCCCGAAACCCGCGTGACCATGCTGGATGTCGATGCGTTCGCCACCGCCAGCAGCCGTCTAACCCTCGCCGCCAATGGCCTTGAAGCCGACGTGCTGACGGGTAACGGAATCGACGCCACACCGAGCGATCTGGACGTGATTCTGACCAATCCACCGTTCCATACAGGCGTCCACACTGATTACGCCGCGACTGAAAATCTGCTGAAAAAAGCACGAGAACATCTGAGAAAAGGCGGCGAACTGCGCCTGGTTGCTAACAGCTTCCTGCGCTATCAGCCGATCATCGAGTCGCATCTGGGGCCGTGCGCAATCATGGCCGAGGGTCAGGGTTTCCGGATTTACCGTGCGAAACGTGCGTGATAATTAGCGCTTGCCGAACACGAGACGTGTAGGCAGAATCCGCACCGTCCTAGGGGAGTAGTCTCCCACGAGCGCCATGCTCGTCCGGCACGCATCAACATACTTGGTCCTCAGACCATGGTGCGTGCGACCCCAGATCCGCTCAGACGGATCGGTGGTTTGACAAGACCTATGACACGAACATCCTGACCCGGGGCGGGGAGGTTGTACGTGTCATAGCCGTGTTGACCCGCCCCTTAGGAAATCCCTGATGCTGGAATCCCTGTTGGTCCCCACCGCTGTCGTCGCACTGGCTGAAATCGGTGACAAGACCCAACTCCTCGCGCTCGTTCTTGCCGCTCGCTTCCGCAAACCCTGGCCCATCATTGCCGGGATTGTCGCAGCCACGCTGGCCAACCATGCTGCGGCCGGTGCCGTTGGCGCATGGTTCAGCAGCTATCTCTCCGACGCCGTTCTGCACTGGATCCTGGCCGCCAGCTTTACCGCCACGGCGCTGTGGACGCTGGTTCCGGACAAACTGGACGACGACGAAGCCAGCACCAGTCGCAAGTTCGGCCCCTTCCTGACCACGCTGATCGCGTTCTTCATCGCGGAAATCGGCGACAAGACGCAGATCGCGACCGTCATGCTGGCGGCGCAATACCCAAGCTTGTGGCTGGTGATCCTCGGCACGACGCTGGGCATGTTGCTGGCCAATGTGCCGGTGGTGCTGGCGGGTAATTTTGCTGCGGAGAAACTGCCACTGACGCTGATTCGTCGTCTGGCAGCAGGGGCGTTCTTCATTCTGGCGATCGTTGCGGTGTACAAGGCGATGCAGATCAGCGGCTGGGTGTAGCCGCAGACACCAGCCCCCTGTAGGAGTGAGCTCGCTCACGAAGACGGCATTCCAGTCGCTGAAGATGCAGCGGATGTCCCGACCTCTTCGCGAGCAAGCTCGCTTCCACATGACCGTGTCTGCTACCGGGATCAGGCGTTGATCAGCCCTTCGGCGCCTGCTGATACAACGGCATCACTTTCGGAATCGCCGCCTGCAGCGAGGCGATCCGGTTGGACGAAGCCGGGTGGGTGCTCATGAACTCCGGCTGCGAAGAGCCGCCTTGGGCTTCCATCTTCCGCCACAGCGTGATCGCGGCATTCGGGTTGTAACCGGCGCGAGCAGCCAGCTCGAGGCCCAGCAAGTCCGCTTCGTTTTCATTGGCGCGGCTGTTCGGCAGCGTCAGGCTGTAATCGACCACGGTGTCGGCCAGCGCCAGACTGTCCTGCCCCAACCCCAACAATGCACCGGCGCCCTGCTTCGCCATCTGCACACCGTAGGCCTTGGACATGGCTTCACGGCCGTGTTCGCGCAAGGCGTGCGCAATTTCGTGGCCCATGACCGCCGCCAGTTCGTCATCGCTAAGCTTGAGCGTATCGATCAGGCCGCTGTACACGATGATCTTGCCGCCGGGACCGCAGTTGGCGTTCAGCTCATCGCTTTTGATCAGGTTTACATCCCACTGCCACTGCGCCGCGTCGGGCCGCAATTTCGGTGCCTGGGCAATCAGACGCTTGGCGATGGCCTGGACGCGCTTGCCCTCGGCGCTGCTGTTGTCGAGCACGCCTTTGGACGTGGCTTCGCTGACCGTCTGCTGATAGGACTGGGCGTACATCTTGTTGACTTCGTCCGTCGACAGCATGCTGAACATGTATTGCTTGCGCTCGACACCCACCGAATCGCCGGTGGTGGTATTGACCGCCTGACACCCGGCCACCAGCAACGCTGCCGTTACGCCACAAAGAGCAAAAATCCTGCGCATTTCGTATCTCCATTGAAACAATCGCGCCATCCTAGGCAATACGCGGGCCGAGCACCAGATGCCAGCCGTCTGCCATGTGAAAAGGCGCAGGAAAACGCGGCTGTGTAACAGGAAAGAAATACGGGATCGCGATTCACACCGTGAGACAGCACTACAACGGCGTCAGGCATTCCGGCGCGTTGAGCTTCGGATCGTTCACCAGATTGGCCAAAGGCCGTTCGCGCAGTTGCATCTGCGGGGCGGCGAGCATGGCCTGCAAAGTGATCAGCGGGCAGTCCGGATCAAGCCAGGCGCGCTGCCCTTCTTCGTCGAGAATCAACGGTCGACGCTGGCTCATGGCTGACTGCGTGACCACAGCAACGCTCAGGTAGGTGTGGCCTTCAACGGGATAGGCCTCCCAGATCGCCGCGAAATACAGCGTCGATCCTTCGGCCGGCGTGAGCCAGAACGGCCGCTTGCGCACGCTGCCACGCCACTCATAAAAGCCGTTGGCCGGCAGCAGGCAACGTCGCTCACGAAACGCCTGTTTGAACATCGGCTGCTCCGCTACGGTTTCAGCGCGAGCATGGGCCGGCGTGCGCGACATGTCGGTAAGCCAGGGCGGCGTCAGCCCCCAACGTGCCCGCGCCACTTCGCGTCCGCGCTCGGCGCCCTCCTCGACCTCGCCCGGCGCTGCCCGGACCATCAAGACAGAAGCGGCAGGAGAAATATTCCACTGCGCTTGCTGGTCGCTCGGAAATCCGGGCAGGGCCGCAAAGGCAGGCGACCAACGAAACAGCGCATAACGTCCACACATGGGTTCAGCACAACTCTTTTTGAAAGCGAATGAGGCGCGCGCGAACCGGATTCAGCACAGCAACACATCGGGATAGCTGTCCGGCTCGTCACCGGGCAGCGGAAAGGCGGCATTGTACTCGGTGATCAACAGACGCGCCCGCCCGGCCTGGTCATCCTCGACCGTCAGGCCCAACAACCCGAACGCCGGCAAATCCCCAACGGCGCCCAGTAAATGACGCCCGGTGATGTGGGACTCGATGCCTTCGCTGGCGAGCATGGCCTGCAGCAGCTCACCTTCCATCAGGTGTTCGGGCTCATAAATCTTGCGCATCACTCGTTCTCGCTGCGGACGTCCAGCGTCCACTCTTCCCCATCGGTTTGCAGGCTGAAATTGATCGGCCGGCAGCAGACGGGGCAATCTTCAATGTAGGTCTGATCGCCGCCGGACAGATCCAGCATCGCCTCCACCGGTTCGCCACAATAAGGGCAGTCGTAATCCTGTATTTCCTGCATCGCAGTCTCCGGGCCCAGTTTTGCGTATAATCGCCGACTTGTTTGCGGGTCGAGCTTTATTCCTCAGCATCCGGGCATCAGCCTGAGTCGACACCTTGAGCGAAGCCGCCTTGTTGTGCGGCCGCCGCCCAGGCATCAAGCCTGTGGTGTCGTGACTCGCTGCTGCACCGGACTCGACCTCCTTTACCTTAGCCGTTTCCGACAAGAGAGCATGATGGGCGAATTCGATGCCATCCGACCGTACGACGACACCGAAGTAAAAGCCGTACTTGATCGGCTGCTGGGTGACAAGGCGTTCCTCGCGATCCTCACGCATTTCCGATTTCCGCGTCTGGCCGGCTCCCTCGGCTGGATTCTGCAACCGGCCATCGCGCGCAAGTTGCGTCGCCAGTTCGCCGGCATCGACACCGTCGCGGCCCTGCAGGACAAGGTCGAGCATTACGTCGATCACACCATCGAACGCGCCACCGACGGTGTGACCTACACCGGCGTCGAGCAGTTCAAGTCAGGGGTTGCGTACCTGTTTCTGGCTAACCACCGCGACATTGTGATGGACCCTGCTTTCGTCAATTACGCGGTCTACCACGCGGGGCTGCCAACGCCGCGCATCGCCATTGGCGACAACCTGCTGCAAAAGCCTTTCGTCAGCGACCTGATGCGCCTGAACAAGAGCTTCATCGTGCACCGCTCGATCACCGGGCGTCGCGAGAAGATGGCGGCTTACCAGTTGCTGTCGGCGTACATCAATCATTCGATCCGCAATGACTGCCAGTCGATCTGGATCGCCCAGGCTGAAGGCCGCGCCAAAGACGGCGACGACCGCACCGAGTCGGCCATCCTCAAGATGTTCCACATGAGCCGTAAAGACGAGCCGTTTGGCGAAGTCATTCAGTCGTTGAACCTGACGCCGGTGTCGATCAGCTACGAATACGACCCGTGCGATCACGCCAAGGCGCGGGAGCTGTACATCCGCGCCACCACCGGCAGTTACACCAAAGTGCCGGGCGAGGACGACGTCAGCATCGCGCTGGGGATCACTGGCTACAAAGGCCGCGTGCACGTGAACTTTGCCCCGCCGATCACCGAGCTGTTCGAGGACACCAAACTGCTGGCCATCGAAATGGACCGGCAGATTCTCGGCGGCTATCGGCTGTTCCCGGTGCACTACCTCGCGTACGCGCAATGGGCCAACGCCGAGCCGGCGCTCCAAGTGCCGAACGCGGCTCAAGTGTTCCCGGCAGACGAACTGGAACGCGCTCAAGAGGAATGGCAGCGCCGACTCAATGGCTGCCCTGCCGAGCACCGTCCGTTTCTGATTCAGCAATACGCCATGCCGGTGCGCAATCAGTACCGGGTGAAGGCCGGGTTGCCGCTTTAATGTCCCCTTCCCTTTCACGAAAAACGGCGCCATAAGGGCGCCGTTTTTCGTTGTGCGCCTACGTTGATTTGGCGAGATCCACCTTCACAAATGTGTCACCGCTGACACACTCAAGCGTAAGACACGGTTGCTAGGGTCGTCGGCTATCCAAATGAGTGAAGGCGTACGCTATGCGATCCAGCAAACCGGTTGCCCATGTAATGGTGTCTTCCCTGGTACTTTCAGTGCTCGCCGTATCGGTCCAGGCCGCGAGCAGGGCGGGAGACGACACCATCAACGGTGTCGACCTGCTTTCCGGATTCAATACCTTATGGACGACCGGCGCGACCTGGGACACGGGCACCCCCACAGCTCTGGGTCAGAGTCTGCTACGGCGCAACCTGCAAATCGTGGTCGACCGCGCCAACACTCGGACCCTCGCCCAGGAAACCGCCGCCTACTTCGATGATCGCCGTGACCAGAGCTACAGCGCCATCAGCGGCCTCGGCTCGTTGAGCGCTGCCTACAAGGCAGGTGCCGGCGCCTTCACGACCATCACGCAGTTCGACGACAGCAACAAAACCGTCAAATACGACGATAAAGGCAATGGCGCAGGCAGTTCGTCTTCGGCGCTGGGCAAAGTCGTCGATCTGGTCGGCGCTGTACGCAACGACGCCTCGACAACGCCCGCCAAATCCCACTACTTGTATCCGCGCCCATGGCGGCAAAGTCTGGACGGTCAGAGCCTGGCCTTCGTGGTGGCGCCCTCCCTGCGCCCGGCAGAAAGCACCACGCCGGCCAGCGACTCGGGTTTCCCCAGCGGCCATACCAACGCCGCGTACCTGTCTTCATACGCACTGGCTTATGCCATTCCCGAGCGTTTCAGCGAGTTGATGCTGCGCGCCTCGGAAATTGGCGACAACCGCATTGAAGCCGGCATGCACTCACCGTTCGACGTGATAGGTGGACGCATCACCGCAACGTACTTCGCCATCGACAACCTCTCCAACCCGGCCAATGCCCAACTGCGCACCGATGCTCGCGCACAGGCACTGAGTTATTTCACGACGCAATGCGGCGGCGACGTCAACAACTGCATGGCGAGCATTGACCCGGCCACCGATCGCACGTCTCAACACGCTCAGGACAAGGCGCTGTTCACCTCGCGCATGACCTACGGCTTCGATCCGGTGGGCCCGACCAACCTGGCCGCCGTGGTGCCAACCAACGCCGAAGTGTTGCTGGAAACCCGCTTCCCTTACCTGGACGCCAGTCAGCGCCGCGAGATTCTGGCGACCACCGAAATCTCCTCAGGCTATGCGGTGATCGATCAGTCAGGTGGCTATGGCCGCCTGAACCTGTACGCTGCGGGCGATGGTTATGCGGCATTCAATTCCAACGTCACGGTCAACATGGACGCCAGCCTCGGCGGCTATAACGCCATCGACGCCTGGCGCAACGACATCAGCGGCAACGGCGGGCTGATCAAAAACGGCAGCGGCAATCTGATGCTGACCGGCAATAACACTTACTCGGGCGGCACCGTGATCAACGGTGGCGTGCTGACCGGCCATGCCAAGGCGTTCGGCAGCGGGACGATCACCGACAACGCGACGCTGGTCGTCGATCAGTCGACCAACGACACCCTCGCCAACACCCTGACGGGCAACGGTGCGTTGATCAAACGTGGCGTCGGCTCGCTTAACCTGACGGGCAACAACAGCCTGTCCGGTGCAACGACGGTGCAAGCGGGTCGGCTGGCGGTCAACGGTGACCTGGGCAACTCCATCGTCAGCGTGCAGCAAGGCGCAACGCTGGGTGGCAATGGCACCGTCGGGGGCATCAATGTCGCTCGGGGCGGCGTGGTTGCACCGGGTAATTCGGTCGGGCAACTGAACGTCAACGGTGATGTAAACCTTGCTCAGGGCTCGGTCTACCAGGTCGAATCGGACGCCAATGGCAATGCCGACCGCATCGTCGCCAGCGGCCGTGCAACCCTCAATAACAGCACGCTGTCGCTGGTTGAAGGCGGTAACTGGCTGGCCGCGAGCCGTTACTCGATTCTCTCGGCAGCCGGTGGCCTCAACGGCGCGTTTGCCAATGTGCAAACCAACTTCGCCTTCCTCACCCCGACGCTGAACTACACGGCAACCGATGTCGGACTGACCCTGGACCGTAACGCACAAACCTTCGCCAGCCTGGCGACGACCCGCAATGCCCGAGCCGTCGCCCAAGGGTTGGACAGCGCGGGCGCTGGCAACGCGCTTTGGCGTGAAGTGGTGCAGGACGATACGTCGACCGCCCAGGCCACGTTCAAGGCACTGTCCAATGAGCTGCATGCGTCGACGCAGTCCGCGCTGATCGAGGACAGCCGTCTGGTGCGCAACGCCGTGAACGATCGCTTGCAGCAAGCGCAGTCGGCACCGGCACTTCGCGGCACGACGCAAACCCTCGTCGGTGACGACTCCCGTGGCGTGGTATGGACTCAGGCCATCGGTGCGACCGGCAAAACCGACAGCACCCGTGACGTGTCGGGCCTCGACACGCACACCAGCGGTTTGCTGTTCGGCGCTGACGTGCCGCTCGACGAGACGTGGCGCGTGGGCGCGATGGCCGGTTTCAGCAACAGCAGCTTCGACCTGCGCCATGCCTCCGGCTCCACTGACAGCGACAACTACCATCTGGGCGTCTATGCCGGCGCCAAGTGGGGCGAGTTGGGCCTGCGCCTCGGCGCGGTACGCACCTGGCACGAGCTGACGGCCAAGCGCACGCTGGACTTGCCCGGGGCTTCCGAGCACTTCAAGGAAGATTACAACGCGGCGACCAATCAGGTATTTGGCGAACTGGGTTACGCCATCGAGCTGGGCAATGCGCAACTTGAGCCCTTCGCCAACCTCGCCCATGTGCGACTGGACACGGACTCCTTCGATGAAAACAGCAACGCGATCAGGCTGGAGAACAAGTCTCAAGACAACAACATCACCTTCAGCACCCTCGGCCTGCGTGCGGCTACTCGCTTGAATGCGGGCAGCGTCGCGATCAAGCCCAACGCGACACTGGGCTGGCGTCGTGCCTACGGCGACGTGACGCCAGAGAGCCGTGCGGCCTTCAGCGGCGGCGACACCTTCGAACTCTCCGGCGCACCGATTGCCCGCAGCGCAGCAGTGCTTGGTGCGGGGGTCGATCTGGGCTTGAGCGACACGCTGAGCGTCGGGCTGAGTTACAACGGACAAGTGAGCAGCGATGCGTCGGATCAGACCCTGAACGCCAGGGTGACGCTGGCCTTTTAAGCGATCACAGCTTGGTGCTCACCCACGACAACAACAGCGCGAACGCGAGGCACGCCGTGCCGAACCGATAGCTCAGGCGGATCATGCGCAAGGTGGGCACATCCATCAGGTGCATGGGTTCGTCGATCGGGGCTTGTTCGGTGAGATGGTGCAGATGGGCCATCTCCCGCTGCTCGCGAGTGCGGGTGGTGTGCAGCAGCCAGATGCCGGGGCCGGCGGCGAGCAATGCGCAGAGGTTGATGGCGAGACCGGGGGCGTGATGGATAAGCGACATGGTGCCTCGATGACGCCGGATTAATGGGCGCCGCAGACTCTGTTTGGATCTGCCGCTCACACTAGTCGCTGTCACCTTAACGTCACCTGAACCGGGCACTGTGTGGGACCTCAAATCGACCCACCGCCACGGAGAGCGTCATGTTGCACGCCCACAACCAGGACCGCCTTTACCTCATCGCCCCCAGCGACGAACAGGAAGCATTGATCGACGCACTGGCATTCAACGTCCAGGACAGGCACTGGCTGGTGTACTGCGCGCTCGGCGGCCATGCGCACAACGATCTGCCGGAAGTGGATCTGCAAACCGGTTTCAGTTTTCTGGATTTCTATCAGGCAGCTTGAAACCCTGCGCTGTATGTCCCAGGCGACACTGAATAAACAAAAGCCCCGGGTTCTCGCGAAACCGGGGCTTTTTGTTTATGAGAATCAGGCGTTGAGCTTATTGGCCGAGGGTGCGGCCAATCGTCTGATCCTGGAACAGGCGGGTCAGTGCGTCACTGAGTACGTCGCTGATCAACTTAGTGTTCGTCTCTTCGTTTGGCGCCATGCCGAAGCGTTGATCCAGCGAGGCCGCGTAGCGACCGCTGTAGTTACGGCCGGCGTTCTGAACGTCAGCGCGGAACGTAGAGCTGATGTTGGCTTCGGTGACGTACAGGCCCTCTTTCGGCGATTGGTACTTCAGGTCTGCCAGGGTGACGGTCAGCTGCGGACCATTACCATTCTGCACGGGCGTGAAACCCAGCAACCGCACGCCGGCTTCAGCCTGGGCCTGCAGCTGCGGCAGCAACTGCTGACCGTTGACGGTGATGGAACTGGTTTCCGGGTACAGGCCACCACGGGTGCCCAGTTGCTGCGACTGACGACCGTCAACCACGCGCACGACCACTTGCTGGCCGTGGCCGACCGGCGCCAGTTGAGCGTTCAGCTTGGGTTCCGGGGTAAGGGATTGCGGGCTGTGGGCACAGCCCGCCAGGGTCAGACTGCCAGCGGCAAGCAAACCGAACAGAACGCGACGCAACATGCTCATTTCTCCATGGGCCAAGGCACAAAATGTGCCGCAGTATAGCGACCTCCCAAGGCCGCTCACTAGGGTAAAGATACGACAAAGTGCCATCTCACCGGTTCCGGGCAGACGACGGTGTCCACACGATCAAAATCAACACAATTGCGCAATCGCAACGTCACAGCGGTGTCATGCCTGCCGGCCATACTTTTTTCAACTCTCCAGCAAGGAGTCCTGCCATGGACTTTCTTTGGTCGTTGTTCTCGTTGCGCCGCCGTCATCGTCACTATGCCCGTCTGGACCAGCACGGCATTTGCCTGGCGTTCAAGCACTGCGCGGAAACGCCCTGTGGTCAGGGCTGGGTCGAAGTCCACGAAGCAAACCTGTGCTGGCTGCAGCGCCCACTCCCCTCCAGCGCCCGCGTGACTTCTCGGTCACGTGCGATTACCGCCCGGCATATGCTCAGCATCTGACCAAAAGACGAATAAAAGTCATTTTTCCTGGATCATTTCTGCCCGTTTCATCGCTATAATCTTCCCCCGATTATAAGGACGTCTCCTGATCGGGCCTCGCAGCATCGTCGATAGCCATTATCGACTCCTTCGTAACGCCCACAGAGAGCCTTCCACACAGACATGTGCAGCCCGATGTGGCCGCAGCGCAGACGCCGGATCGTCGATTAATCCGAACGTCCTTCGCCAGTTCTTGCCTCACATCGCGTATGAACCTGATCTGCAGAGCTGCCATCGCGCAGCCCTTTTTGAGGTTCGCGTCTCCAAAAGAGCGTGAAAAAAACGGGTTTTCACAACTTCACAAGAGTGTGGCAAGCAAATGAATAGTTTCGCGTTTGTAAATGCACCGTTAGCGTCTGACCCAGCCCCCTTGCAAAGGACCGACCGCACCGCAGTCTCCGTCAAAAGAGCCTGAAGCCTGTCCGCTACGGATTTGGTTGCACAACCGGACGCCTTGACGATAGTCGAATGGCTGTACGGGCCGAAAAATGCGTTCATGCTTGCCTTATAAAGCATCAACCAGGCTCGTTCGGTGGCGTCCGCTGAAGATGCAAAAAATTGCGAAGAATCGGACATGGCGATCCCGGCCAGGTTGAACGAGGCACTGCGCGAACACCGCGCCGCCCGAACCTGGCGACTGACCACGGGAACGCATGCCGTCAATTTGGTGCTGCAGATTTTGGAGACGCGTTAATGGCGCATAACGAAGCAGTCGACGTAGTGCTGGTCGGGGCAGGCATCATGAGTGCCACCCTCGCCGTACTGCTCAAAGAGCTGGACCCGAGCCTCAAGGTTGAAGTCGTCGAGCTGATGGATTCCGGTGCTGCAGAGAGCTCCAACCCCTGGAACAACGCAGGTACCGGCCACGCCGGGCTGTGCGAGCTGAACTACACGCCGGAAGCGGCCGACGGCTCGATCGACACCAAGAAAGCGATTCACATCAACACCCAGTTCGAAGTCTCCAAACAGTTCTGGGCCTACCTGGCTCGCAAAGGCACGTTCGGCTCCTCGCGCTCGTTCATCACGCCGGTTCCGCACCTGAGTTTCGTTCAGGGCGAAAAAGGCATGGCGTACCTGAAAAAACGCTACGAAGCACTGCGTCCGCACCACGCCTTTTCCTCGATGGAATACACCGAAGACAAAAGCAAGCTGGCAGAGTGGATGCCGCTGATGATGCCCGGCCGTCCAGCCGATGAGCCTATCGCGGCGACGCGGGTCATGCACGGCACCGACGTCAACTTCGGCAACCTGACCAACATGCTGCTCAAGCACTTGGCCAGCGCGCCCGATGCGCAGGTCAAATACTGCAAACGCGTCACCGACCTGAGCCGCCAGGGTGACGGCTGGACCGTCACCATCAAGGACGTGAACAGCGGCGAGACTCGCAACATCGACGCCAAATTCGTGTTCCTGGGCGCAGGCGGCGCGGCGTTGCCATTGCTGCAGATGTCCGGCATTGAGGAAGGCAAGGGTTTCGGCGGCTTCCCGGTGAGCGGCCAGTGGCTGCGTTGCGATAACCCTGAAGTGGTGAAGCATCACCAGGCCAAGGTGTACAGCCAGGCGGCAGTGGGGTCGCCACCAATGTCGGTGCCACACCTGGATACCCGCGTTGTCGACGGCAAGAAGTCCCTGCTGTTCGGACCTTACGCCGGCTTTACCACCAAGTTCCTCAAGCACGGTTCGCTGCTGGACCTGCCGCTGTCGATCCGCGCAGCCAACATCGCGCCGATGCTGGCAGTGGCCCGCGACAACATGGACCTGACCAAGTACCTGATCAGTGAAGTGCGGCAGTCGATGGAGCAGCGGCTCGATGCACTGCGCCGCTTCTACCCGGAAGCCAAAGCCGAAGACTGGCGCCTGGAAGTGGCCGGTCAACGGGTACAGATCATCAAGAAAGACCCGAAAAAAGGCGGCGTTTTGCAGTTCGGTACCGAGCTGGTGTCGGCGAAGGACGGCTCCCTTGCCGCACTGCTGGGCGCCTCGCCGGGCGCTTCAGTGACCGTGTCGATCATGCTGGACCTGATCGAGCGTTGCTTCCCGGACAAGGCACGCACCGAGTGGGCCACCAAGCTGAACGAGATCTTCCCGGCTCGCGAAAAGGCACTGGAAACCGATGCGCAGCTTTATCAGCGTGTCAGTGCTCAGAGCGATGCCAGCCTGGATCTGGTGCAGAACAGCGAAGCAGCCACTTTCGCCTGATCGTTGGGTTGCTTCAAAAAGCTGTAAAAGAAAACCCCGCCAAACCAGGCGGGGTTTTCTGTTTTTGCACTCAATGGCAGCCGCTTTAACCGGAAGATCCGGGCTGCAGCTTCAACGCTACTTCATCACAAATCTGACGGAGTACGCCTGCATCGAGTTCGTCCCTTTGGTCACCGATGCGATGCATTCCGCCGGTACTGTTCCGAGCGACCTGCCCGTTGCCGACTTCTCCGGTGCCGGCGTGATCGAGACCCAACTGAACGTCACTGAATGCGCTGCCTTGAACTCGCAGACTTTGCCCTCCCCGCTCACGCGGAAACTCGCAGAATCATTGCGCGGATTCTTCAGCGGGATGGACACAGATGCGGTGGGTGCGTCAGCCGAAAAGCCGTAACCGGTGTAATCGGCATTGGCCGGGGCCCAACTAGCCGACACAAGAGCAAGGTCGATGCCTGTTTGATTCCACATCTCCATGTTGAGCTGGATTTTATTGGGGTAAGCCGCCTGAGCGGATGCTGCCGCGACCATCATTGCGATGGCGGCGATTGTGCGCGTGAAGCAAGTCTTTACGTTGTTCATGTCATGAATTCCTTTTCGCTTGATGATGCGAGCGTCCTGCTCGCGTTCCTGTGAGCGTTGTCACAGGGCTGAGTATGAATCAGCGTGCCGCTTTCGATAGTCGCAAACGCCGAAGGAGGCGGTAGGAAGGGTCTTTCGGTTCTGTAGTGAGAGCGCGAAAGCAGGACCTGATTACCGGGGGGAAGCATCAGGCGCCGAGGGACGGCGCCCGGGAAGCGGGTCGAATCAGCCTTTGGCCCTGTCGATCAGTTCGATGTATTCCTCGGCGTTGCGTTGATCCTTGATCAGCGCCACGAAGTCATTGCCGTGTTCGTCTTTGCCGTCGAGGTCGTAACCGGCTTCCTTGAAGAACGTCAGAAACCGCCCGAAGTCGTCGATGCGAAGGCCGCGGTAGGCCTTGATCAGCTTGTGCAGCGACGGCGACGTGGCGTCGACCGGCTCGAAATCCAGGAACAGCTTGATCTGGGCGTCGCCGATTTCATCGCCAATCACCTGCTTCTTATCTTTACGCATTGCTGACTCCAACTGACTTGCGGGACATTTCACGGGCGGGCAGTTTACCCCCCGCCCGGTCGCCGGCTCAACGCGCGCGTACGCTGCCGGTGTGCAGGTCGGCCCAGACGTGACCGTTGGCATAGCTCAGGAATTGGCAGTAGACCTTTTCGTTACGCAGCAAGTCCACGAGCACGCGGTATTGCGTCGCCGGGTAATAGAGCGTCAGCGTGCGCGACGGCTCGTCGTACGTCGGTTTTTTCAGGCTTTTGCTTTCGCCGTCGAAGTGGATCAGCACGTCGGCAATGGTCGCTCCCTTGTTCATGGGCTTGCCTTTCAGGCGCAGAATCAGCGGCGAGGTGACCGGGATCGGTTGCTGATTGGACTGACGCTGGCTGCCGACCACCACCGAATACTCAGTGATCTGCAGCAATTGCTGCTGCTCGGGTTCGCCCTCGCGCACGGACAACTCGTCCGGCGGCAGGTACTGCGCGTGCATGGGTTCGGCAAGTGCGGGGAGTGGCAGCGTGAACAGCAACATCCACGCAGCGGTGGTTCGAAACGATAACGGCATGGGCGCCTCCCGAAAAAGTGGGAGGCACTCTAGCATGGGCTATGCCCGGATCAGGCAGATCCTGTGGGAGCGGCCGGGTGGTGCTCCCACAATAAAGCGGTGCTTGCTGTTACATCCCCTTCACGGCATAGATCCCGGCCGCGTTGCGCCAGTAGCCTTTGTAGTCCATGCCGTACCCGAAGATGTAGCGGTCAATGCAAGGCAGACCGACGAAGTCTGCTTTCAGGTCAGGGCGCGCCTTGCGGTCGTGGTCCTTGTCGATCAGCACAGCGGTATGAACAGCGCTTGCACCGGCATGTTTGCAGAAGTCGATGATCGCCCCGAGGGTGTGACCTTCGTCGAGGATGTCGTCGATGATCAGCACATCGCGGTCGATAAACGAAACTTCAGGTTTGGCTTTCCAGAACAGGTCGCCACCGCTGGTTTCATTCCGATAGCGGGTAGCGTGCAGGTAGGACGCTTCCAGCGGGAAATTCAGATGAGTGAGCAGCTTGCCGGCGAAGATCAGGCCGCCGTTCATGACGCAAAATACCACCGGGTTACGGTCGGCCAGCACGCTATTGATTTGCTCGCCGACGCGGGCGATGGAGGCTTCGACTTCGGCCTCGCTGTAAAGGCAGTCAGCCTCGCGCATGACTTGACGGATATGCTCGAGATCAGCGGACATGACGCTCTCCAAGGGGGCTGTGTAAGGAAAAGCGGGCAAAGGTACGCATCCGCCGACATCAGGGCAAGTGTTTCTGGACTAACGTTGCACTGCCGTTCCAGAAATCTCGACACGCGAACCTAACCGTCAGGACAAGTTACAGCTGAATAGATTAATCTAAGCCGTTTTTTTTGCCCGCCCGCTGGAGCCTTTCCCCTATGCCCATTCGTGAGATCCGCCATCCGCTGATCCGCCACAAGCTCGGCCTGATGCGCCGTGCCGATATCAGCACCAAGAATTTTCGTGAACTGGCTCAGGAAGTCGGCGCGCTGCTGACGTATGAAGCGACCAAGGATCTGCCGCTGGAAACCTACGAGATTCAGGGTTGGGCCGGCACGGTTCAGGTCGAGAAGATCGCCGGCAAGAAGATCACCGTGGTGCCGATCCTGCGGGCCGGCATCGGCATGCTTGAAGGCGTACTCAGCCTGATCCCGGGCGCCAAGGTCAGTGCCGTGGGCGTCGCGCGCAATGAAGAAACCCTCGAAGCCCACACGTACCTGGAAAAACTCGCCCCCGAGATTGACCAGCGTCTGGCGCTGATCATCGACCCGATGCTCGCCACCGGCGCCTCCATGGTTGCCACCATCGACCTGCTGAAAAAAGCCGGCTGCCGCGACATCCGCGCGATGGTGCTGGTTGCCGCGCCGGAAGGCATCGCTACCGTCGAGAAGGCCCACCCGGACGTCAACATCTACACCGCGTCCATCGATCAGCAACTGAACGAACATGGTTACATCATTCCGGGCCTGGGCGATGCCGGCGACAAGATTTTCGGCACCAAGCAGAAGGACGCCTGATGAAGCCGGATGAGTTCAACGATCCACTCTGGCGCACCATCTTGTCGGGCGCGCAGATGCTGTTCGTGGCATTCGGCGCGCTGGTATTGATGCCGCTGATCACTGGCCTCGATCCCAATGTCGCGCTGTTCACGGCAGGCCTGGGCACCCTGTGCTTCCAGGTGGTGACAGGCCGTCAGGTGCCGGTCTTCCTCGCGTCGAGCTTTGCTTTCATTACCCCGATCATCCTCGCCAAGGGCCAGTTCGGCCTGGCGGCGACCATGGGCGGGGTCATGGCAGCAGGCTTCGTCTACACCTTCCTCGGCCTGACCGTGAAGATCAAAGGCACCGGTTTCATCGACCGCCTGCTGCCGCCGGTGGTCATTGGGCCGGTGATCATTTCCATTGGTCTGGCGATGGCACCCATTGCCGCCAACATGGCAATGGGGCGGACGGGTGACGGCGCCGCAGAGCTGATCCCGTACAACACCGCCATCATCATTTCGATGGCGGCGCTGCTGACGACGTTGATCGTTGCGGTGTTCGGCAAAGGCATCTTCCGTCTGGTGCCGATCATCTCGGGCGTGCTGGTGGGTTTTGCGCTGTCGTTCTATTTCGGCGTGGTCGATGTGGCGAAAATTGCTGCCGCGCCATGGCTGGCCTTGCCGCACTTCACGGCACCGGAATTCAACTGGCAGGCGATCCTGTTCATCGTACCGGTGGCACTGGCTCCGGCCATCGAGCACATCGGCGGCGTGATTGCGGTCGGCAGCGTGACGGGCCGTGATTACCTGAAGAAGCCCGGCCTGCACCGCACCTTGCTGGGTGACGGCATCGCGACGACCGTGGCTGGCGCTTTCGGTGGCCCGCCCAACACCACCTACGCCGAAGTGACCGGCGCAGTGATGCTGACCAAAAACTACAACCCGAAGATCATGACCTGGGCGGCAATCTTCGCCATTACCCTGGCGTTCATTGGCAAGTTCGGCGCGTTGCTGCAGAGCATTCCGGTGCCGGTCATGGGCGGGATTCTGTGCCTGCTGTTCGGCTCGATCGCGGCGGTGGGCATGAACACGCTGATCCGCCACAAGGTTGATCTGGCCGAAGCGCGCAATCTGGTGATCGTGTCCGTCACGCTGGTGTTCGGCATTGGCGGCGTGCTGATCGGCACCGGCAACGGCCCTGATGATTTCGGCATGAAAGGCATCGCGCTGTGCGCCGTGACCGCCATCGTGCTGAACCTGATCCTGCCGGGCAATGACGCGTGGAAGAACAAGCACCTGGATGATCAGTTGCCGTAGTTCGCAAGCGTTATGAGAGAGGGGGCATCACACACGTGATGCCCCCCTTTTTTGGGATTCTGTAGGAGTAGCTTAGATTTGCGGCGTACACCGAAACTGTGGGAGTGAGCTTGCTCACGAAGGAGGCGCATCGGGTTCATCAATGCCGACTGAACGGACGCATTCGCGAGCAGCTCGCTCCCACATTGGATTTGCCTGACAGCAAAGATCGCGTTATTACACGACCATCGCCGGTGCCTTTTCGCACAGCGTGTTCAGCGCCTTCGCCCAGTTCGGGTCGTCGTTCAGACACGGAATCAGCACCAGCTCCTCGCCCCCGGCTTCCCTGAACACTTCAGCCCCGCGATCACCAATTTCTTCCAGCGTTTCGATGCAGTCCGCGACAAACGCCGGGCACATGACCAGCAGTCGCTTCACGCCTTGAGCAGCAAGCTCCTCCAGATGCGGTTCGGTGTAGGGTTCGATCCATTTGGCGCGGCCCAGGCGCGACTGAAACGACACTGACCACTTGCCATCGGCAATCCCCATCAGCTTGGCGAACTCTGCCGCTGAGCGCATGCACTGGGCGCGGTAGCAGACCGCCAGGACCTCAGGCGACGCCGTCTCACAGCAGTTGCCGCTCTTGAAACAGTGATTGCCGGTCGGGTCGAGCTTGGTGAGATGCCGCTCGGGCAGACCGTGAAAACTCAGCAGCAGGTGATCGTAATCCTGCTGCAGATGCGGCCGCACGCTCGCCACCAGGGCGTCGAGGTATTCCTGCTGATTGAAGAACGGCGTCAGCAGCGAGAAGTCAAAATTCAGCTTTTTCTCACGCACTACGCGCTTGGCTTCTTCAATCACCGTGGTCACGGTACTGTCCGCAAACTGCGGATACAGCGGCGCCAACGTGACCTTTTTGATGCCCTGGGCTGCCAGGCGCGTGAGCACGGTCTCGATCGACGGCTCGCCGTAACGCATCGCCAGTTCGACCGGGCCGTGTTTCCATTCCTTGACCATGGCCTGCTGAAGTCGCTTGCTCAGCACCACCAGCGGCGAACCCTCGTCCCACCAAATCGAGGCATAGGCGTGGGCCGACTGCTCCGGGCGCTTGATCAGAATCAGCGACACGATCAGGCGACGCACTGGCCACGGCACGTCAATAACGTAAGGGTCCATCAGGAACTGATTGAGGTAGCGGCGCACGTCAGCGACCGACGTGGACGCCGGTGAGCCCAGATTAACCAGCAATAAAGCGTGATCGGTCATGCAACACCTTGATGTCAGTGGCGGCCCAAAAGGTTTTCCAGGGCCGCGCGCAGATCAGTGAATCGGAAAGTTAAACCCGCCTCTTGCAGGCGGTCTGGCCGGGCGCGTTGACCGCCCAGCAACAGGATCGATAGCTCGCCCAGCAACACTCGAAGCGCAACGGCCGGCATCGGCATGAAGGATGGTCGGTGCAGCACGGACGCGAGGGTCTTGGCGAAATCCCGGTTGCGGGCCGGTGATGGCGCGCAGGCATTATAAGGACCTCGGGCATCGTCCCGGTTCATCAGAAAATCAATCAGGGCGATTTGATCTTCTATATGAACCCACGGCATCCATTGGCGTCCGTTGCCGATCGGCCCGCCCATGCCCATCTTGAACGGCGGCACCAGGCGCTGCAGCATGCCGCCTTCGTCGGCCAACACCAGTCCGGTGCGCACCAGCACCACGCGAATGCCCAGGGTCTCGGCACGTTGTGCGGTCTCCTCCCAGGCAATGCACAGACGGCTGGCGAAATCTTCACTGACCGGTTGCGCATTTTCGTCGAGCTCGCGCTCACCGCCGTCGCCATACCAGCCTACCGCCGAGCCGGATATCAACACGTCGGGTTTCTGCTCGCGGCGCTCAAGCCACGTGACCAATTGCTCAGTCAGGGTGATGCGGCTGTCCCACAGCAGTATTTTGCGTTTGCGGGTCCACGGACGGTCGGCGATGGGTGCGCCGGCCAGATTGATCACCGCGTCGACGTGCTGGCTGCCTATGTCGTCGAAGTGAGCTATCCCGCGAACGTTGGCGCCGCAAAGCCGCGCAACGTCATCGGGTTTGCGACTCAAGACCGTCAGCTGATGGCCCTGCGCGAGCCAGTGTTTACACAAACGACGCCCTATCAAGCCTGTACCGCCGGTCAGCAAGATGTGCATGACTGAGTTCCTTACGTGGCGTTCATCGCAATTGCGGAGTCTATTTCTTCACAAGCCATGAGCTCGTGCGCGGAGTGATCACTCAACTTTAGGTCAGGTTAGAGCGATCCACTTCACTGCTGTTCTATAGGACAGCCCGATCGTGCAGTTGAACGATTGAAGCAAAGCGTCAGACTTGTCAGCGAGCCCTTGGAAAGGTCCGCGTCCTGCGTGTGCAGGGCGACAACTTATACCGAAAAACGGCATTGTACAGCTTTTGCCTGAGGCGTAGTCTGTGCAGACAAGGTAACGAGGCCCCTATGACTGTCCCCATTGCAATCATCGGTACCGGCATCGCCGGACTCTCCGCCGCCCAGGCGTTGCAAGCCGCCGGGCATAGCATTCATCTCTTTGACAAGAGCCGCGGCAGTGGCGGCCGGATGTCCAGCAAACGCAGCGATGCCGGCGCATTGGACATGGGCGCGCAATACTTCACCGCCCGCGACCGTCGCTTCGCCGCCGCCGTCCAGCAGTGGCAAGCCGAGGGCCACGTGGCCGAGTGGAAGCCGCTGCTTTACAACTATCACGGCGGAAAACTCAGCCTGTCGCCCGACGAGCAAGTGCGCTGGGTCGGCGCGCCGCGCATGAGTGCAATCACCCGGGCCATGCTCGGCGACATGCCGGTGACCTTTTCCTGCCGCATCACTGAAGTCTTTCGCGGCGAACAACACTGGAATCTGCTGGACGTCGACGGCCAAAGCCACGGCCCGTTCAGTCAGGTCGTGATCGCCATCCCCGCGCCCCAGGCCACCACCCTGCTGGCCGACGCGCCGAAACTGGCGAGCGTTGTCGCGGGCGTGAAGATGGAGCCGACCTGGGCGGTCGCGCTGGCGTTCGATACCCCGCTGGACACGCCCCTCGAAGGCTGCTTCGTGCAGGACAGCGCCATCGACTGGCTGGCCCGCAATCGCAGCAAACCCGGGCGCGACAGCCAGATGGACACCTGGATTCTGCACGCCACCAGCGCCTGGAGCCGCCAGCATGTGGACATGGCCAAGGAGGACGTCATCGATCACTTGCACGGCGCGTTCGCCGAGCTGATGAATTGCGCGATGCCTGCCCCGGCATTCACCCTCGCCCACCGCTGGCTGTACGCAAGGCCGGCTGGCGGACGCGAAGTCGGCGCGTTGTCCGATGCAGATCTGGGTCTGTACGTCTGCGGCGACTGGTGCCTGTCGGGCCGAGTCGAAGGCGCCTGGCTGAGTGGTCAGGAAGCCGCGCGACGTCTGCTGGAACACCTCAAATGAATCGAATCAACCCGCGCAAGCTGCTGCTGTCGAAATGGACGGCAGCGTCTCGTCAGAACCGTGAAAAGCACTTTTTGGTCACCGAGTTGTTTTGTGATGAAGAAGGGACGGTGCTGGAGATCGAACTGCAAGCCGTCATGACCAAGCGCAGCCAGACGCTGGCCTGGCAGACCCTGCAGAATGACCAGAGCTGGCAGATGGGTTGGAAGTAAACCCTTCCCAACTGCCGCCTCAGCCCGTCATTACGGCTGAATTCCCGCACCTTGTCGTTTCATTCACCGATCTTGTACAAATTATTTGACTTGCACTGCTACAAACCTATGATGGGCAAATGTTGTACAGAGAAACGGATCTGTATAAGAAGTTCATCGAGGGTTTGTCATGTCTGCTGTACTCGATCATTCATCAGAGCAAGCCTCCAAACCCAAGCTGGGCGTCAGCGCCTGCCTGATGGGTGTGGAGGTCAGGTTCAATGGCGGGCACAAGGAATCGCACCTTCTGACCCGGGCCCTCAACGAATACTTCGATTTCGTGCCGGCGTGCCCCGAGGTCGCCATCGGTATGGGCATCCCTCGCGAAGCCATTCGTTTGGTGGGAGACACAGATCACCCTCGGGCGATCGGCACGGTTCATCACGCCATGGATGTTACCGAACAACTGGCTGATTACGGCGAGCACATGGCTACTGAGATGAGCGACATCTGCGGCTATATCTTCATGCAGAAATCGCCGTCGTGTGGCCTGGAGCGGGTCAAGGTGTACCGCGATAACGGCGTGCCGTTCGAAACCGGCGGACGTGGCATTTATGCCCAGGCGTTCTGCGCGCGTCATCCTGATCTGCCGGTTGAAGAAGACGGCCGTTTGAACGACCCGGTGCTGCGGGAGAATTTCATCACCCGTGTGTTTGCCTATGCCGCGTGGCAAGAGTTGCTGAAAAGCGCCATCACCCGCCGTGCGCTCACTGAGTTTCACGCCCGCTATAAATACCAATTGATGGCCAACGATCCCGTCCAGTACAAGGCGCTGGGGAATCTGCTGGGCACCATGGGCCGGAATGACCCTGCCGAGATCGCCCCGTGCTACTTCAGTCAATTGATGAGCGCGCTGAAAAAACCGGCGACCCGGCGCACCCACACCAATGTGCTGCAGCATCTGTGCGGTTATCTGCGCCAGACCCTCAGCGCATCTGACAAGAAAGAAATCCAGGGCGTCATCAATCAGTACCACCAGGGCATCGTGCCGCTGGTTGTGCCGCTGACGCTGCTCAAACACCATTTCCGCCGACACCCCGATCCGTACATTGCGCTGCAGGTTTATCTGCAGCCGCATCCGGAAAACCTCAGTCTGCGCAACGCGATTTGAACATGACAACTACCGAGCAAGAACCGCCGGAAGGCGACCCGCAGGACCCCGCGAACGCCTTTGAAAACGGCTGGCTGCCGATTCGCGAAATCGCCCGACTGACCGGTGTGAACGCAGTGACCCTGCGCGCCTGGGAACGTCGATATGGCCTCATCGTTCCGCACCGTACAGCCAAGGGCCATCGTCTTTACAGCAACGAACATGTCGACCGCGTGCTGACCATCCTCACGTGGCTGAATCGCGGCGTGTCGGTCAGTCAGGTCAAGCAGTTGATCGACGATCAGCAGGCGCCAGCGCCCAGTGTCGAGAATGACTGGGACATTCTTCGCCAGACTCTGCAGGAAGCCATCGGCGCCCTGGCCGAGCGGCGACTCGATGATTCCCTCAACCGCGCGATGTCGCTGTATCCGCCGCGCACGCTCTGCGAACAACTGTTGCTGCCGCTGCTGGCGTCACTCGAGCAGCGCTGGCAGGGCCAGTTCGGCGCGCAGCTTGAGCGGGTGTTTTTCTACTCGTGGCTGCGCAGCAAGTTCGGCGCCCGGCTGTACCACAACAACCGTCAGGTCAGCGGCGCGCCCTTGCTGCTGGTCAATCAGTCCGACCTCCCGCTCGAGCCGCATCTGTGGCTGACCGCGTGGCTGCTCAGCAGCGCCGATTGCCCGGTGGAAGTGTTCGACTGGCCATTGCCGGCCGGCGAGCTGGCCCTGGCCTGCGAATACCTCAAGCCGCGCGCAGTGCTGTTGTATTCCAGCAAGTCACTGAACGTCGGCCAGTTGCCTCGCCTGCTGCACAACATTGATTGCCCGAAGCTGATCATCGGGCCTGCGGTGCGCATTCATTCGGCGGAATTATCCGCAGCCGAGGGTGAAGTCTCGGGCCTGTCCCTCGCCGAAGACCCTTTGACCGCCCAGGCTGCCTTGCAGCGGCTGGGGCTTATCTAAGGAATAACTATGCAATTGATATGGCTGCGCAGTGATCTGCGCGTGCACGACAACACCGCGCTGAGCGCTGCCATGGAGCAGGGCCCGACTCTGGCCGTGTACATGATCAGCCCGGGCCAGTGGCAGAGCCATGACGATGCCCCATGCAAAGTCGATTTCTGGCTGCGCAACCTTCGCGAATTGAGCAAGTCACTTGCGGCGCTCAACGTCCCTTTGCTGATTGTCCATGCGGACACGTGGGCGCAGGCACCCAAAGCGATCCTGAAGCTGTGTCAGCAACACGGGATCGAAGGCGTACACGTTAACGACGAGTACGGCATCAACGAGAGCAAACGAGACCGTGAAGTGGAGGCGGCTCTCGACGGCGCCGGCATTCTGTTTCGTCGTCACCTCGACCAGCTGTTCTTCCAGCCGGGCAGCGTGCTGACCAAAAGCGGCGGCTATTTCAAGGTCTTCACGCAGTTCCGCAAGGTCTGTTACGCCCGCTTGCATTACTCGATGCCGGCGCTGGTTGCACGGCCCAAGCCGCAACAGAAGCTGTCCGTCAAAAGTGACGTCGTTCCCGATGGCGTCAAGGGCTTCGCTGCGCCGACCGAGACCCTGCGCTCGCTCTGGCCGGCCGGTGAAGATGAGGCGCGTGATCGCTTGCAAAACTTCACCGACGAGCAAGTGCATTACTACGATCAAGAGCGCGACTTCCCCGCCAAGCCCGGGACCAGCCAGCTGTCTGCATACCTGGCGGCCGGGGTGATCTCGCCCCGCCAATGCCTGCATTCAGCACTGCGCAGCAACAACGGCGAATTCGAGACCGGTAATCCGGGCTCAGTCACCTGGATCAACGAGCTGCTCTGGCGTGAATTCTACAAGCACGTGCTGGTGGGCTTCCCCCGTGTCTCCCGTCACCGCGCCTTCCGCCCGGAAACCGAAGCGCTGAAATGGCGCAATGCGCCGAAGGATCTGGAAGCCTGGCAACAGGGTCGTACCGGGCTGCCGATTGTCGATGCAGCCATGCGCCAGCTGCTTGAAAACGGCTGGATGCACAACCGCCTGCGGATGATCTCGGCCATGTTTTTGACCAAGAATCTGCTGATCGACTGGCGCGAGGGTGAGCGCTATTTCATGCAGCACCTGATCGACGGTGATCTTGCGTCGAACAATGGCGGCTGGCAGTGGAGCTCATCGACCGGTACCGACGCATCGCCCTACTTCCGGATTTTCAATCCGCAAAGTCAGTCGGAGCGCTTCGACCCTGAAGGTCGATTCATCAAGCAATGGGTGCCTGAACTGGCTGAGTTGAACAAGCGCGACATTCATAACCCGTCCGCGCTGGGCGGGCTGTTCGGCGTGGAAGGCTACCCCGCGCCAATCGTCGATTTGAAAGCCAGCCGCGAACGCGCCCTGCAAGCGTTCAAGTCGCTGCCCCAGCGGCAAGCCGAGACGCAGGAGAATGGGTGAGCATTCGTCAGCCGGGTTAGCTGTCCGCTGCGCGGTGATTTAAACTGCCGCCCATGACGACTGTGATCCCTTCGCTTCAACTTCCTGACGAATCCGCAATCACGTGTTCCACCTGCGCGGCCTGCTGCTGTCAGCTGGAAGTCATGTTGATCACCGACACCGGCGTGCCCGATCGTTACATCGACACCGATGACTGGGGCGGCGAAGTGATGCTGCGCCTGGACGATGGCTGGTGCGCGGCACTGGATCGCGACACGATGATGTGCACGATCTACGACCGTCGGCCGTTGATTTGCAGGGAGTTCGAAATGGGTGCGCCGGAGTGTATTGCCGAGCGAGAAGGAATCGCGACCGCTTATCTGTGATGGTCGCGGCAAGCAGGAAGCACGGGATTTAATGTTTGCCTGGATCAGCTGCTTTGGCTGACACGTTCCCGGCTAAAGCCGGTCCTACGAGGTGGTTTTTCAGTAGGACTGGCTTTAGCCGGGAAGAAGCGGGTAGTGCATTGCAGGTGCGGTTAAATCCGCTCGTGCAATAACGCAATCAAACGCTTAGAACGGCATCGTGTAGTGAATCGCGTAGCTTTCGATACCGTCGTTATTGGTGGTCATGCCGCCGTTGGAGTAGTGAGTGGCGCGCAGGCCAACTTCATGTCCACCGGCAAAGCGCAGACCGAAACCCAGACGGTCTTCAAACTGGAACGCGCTGCCCAGCTTGTTGCCTTCCACTTCGGTGCGCTGGAATACAGCGGCGCCGATACCGGCTTCAATGTAAGGCTTGACGCTCTCACCCGAAAACTCATAAACGAATACCGGAGAGAACGACAGGCTGTTGTTGCTGGAGCTCTTGTCGCCTTCCCAGTAGGTGTAAGCGCCGCTCCAGTAACCGGTCAGGCGACCGACACCGGTTTGCCACCAGCTTTGATCCCAATCAAATTGCGCGCCCAGACGATAAGTCATCGTGGATTCGCCAGTGTGTCCTACGGAAAACTCGACCCCATCAGCTTGAGCAATTGCGCTTTGCCCCAACAACGCAGCCGCAATCGCAGCCAAACAAAACAGTCGCTTCATCTGAAACATCCTATTTTCGAAAGCAGTTAAAAATTTTTTATATCGACAGAAGTGCTGTAGAAGCCGGCGGCTGAACTTTAGTTCACCCACAGCCGAAGCGATTCACGTTTTTTTCACGAAACGAAGCTTCGCACATTGTCGGAGTTGATACAAAGCACGCGTAGGACGTTTCTGAAATCTTCTGGATCACCGGTCGTCCAGAACTGAGCAGTCCGAGGATGACCGCTCGCCAGCAGCTCGCGCTCGCCCAGTAACCGCTGCAACTGCCGGGCTACAGCGGCACCGGTGTCGATCAGCGTGATGGAGGCAGGGATCATTTCCCGCAGCAATGGCTTGAGAAACGGGTAATGGGTGCAGCCCAGAATGATGGTGTCGCAACCCGCCGCGAGTAACGGCGCGACGTAACCCTGAAGCAACTGGCGAATCGCCGGGCTAACCAGATCGCCCGTTTCGATCAGCTCCACCAGGCCCGGACACGGCTGCGTGATGACTTGCACATCTGCCGCAAAGCGATCGAGCAACGCGGCGAACTTGGCGCTTTGCAAAGTGCCGGTGGTCGCCAGCACGCCGACGACGCCGGTCCGCGTCGCCGCAGCTGCAGGCTTGACCGCCGGCTCCATGCCCACAAGTGGCCAGTCAGGGTAGCGGACGCGCAAGTCGGCGATGCCGGCCACTGTTGCCGTATTGCAGGCGATCACCAGGGCCTTGGCGCGCTGGCTGTGGAAAAACTCGGCAATCGTCGCGCAACGTTCGCGAATGAATTCCGGGGTTTTCTCGCCGTAGGGAATGTGGCCGCAATCGGCGACGTAGAGCAACGATTCCCGTGGCAGCAACTGCTGTATTTCCGCCAGCACCGACAACCCGCCGACGCCGGAATCAAACACCGCCACCGGCGCATCGCTGTCTCTATTCATGCTCGGCGGTAACTCGGAGACCGGTACCGCACACACTGCAGCCAGGATCGCGCTTGACTTTCAATTCGCGGAATCGCGTGCTCATGACATCAATCACCAGCAGTCGCCCTACCATCGGCTCGCCAAATCCGGCCAGCAGCTTCAGGGCTTCGAGGGCCTGCAAACTGCCAACCAATCCTACCAACGGGCCAATCACGCCCGCCTCGCTGCAGGTCAGTTCGGTCTCGCTGCCGTGCCCGTACAGGCAGTGGTAACAAGGGCTCTCCGGACGACGCGGATCGAACACCGACAGTTGCGCTTCCAGGCGAATCGCAGCGCCGCTGACCAGTGGTTTGCAGGCGGCGACGCAGGCGGCATTGACCGCTTCACGCGTCGAAAAATTGTCCGAGCAGTCCAACACCAGATCGACCCCGGCAACGGCTGCGGCCAGTGAGTCAACATCAAGGGCGGCGCGATGGGGCACCAGTGTGATCAGCGGATTGATCGCAGTCAGCCGCGCAATGGCTGAATCAACCTTACTCAGCCCCACGCTCTGGGTGTCGTGAATGATCTGGCGTTGCAGGTTGGTGAGATCGACGCTGTCGAAATCCGCCAGATGCAGTTCGCCGACGCCGGCCGCCGCCAGGTACAACGCCACCGGCGAACCCAGCCCGCCCAGGCCGACTATCAACACGCGGCTCTGTTTGAGGCGCAACTGACCGTCGATGTCGACCTGTTGAAGAAGGATCTGCCGGCTATAGCGCAGCAGCTCTTCGTCCGTCAGCACGGCACTCGCCCGAAGGTAATGCGCTCGTGGTCGCCCAGGTCGCGGCGGGTCTTGATCTCTTCGAATCCGTGCGCAAGCAACAACTCGCGAACCGCTGCGCCTTGATCATAGCCATGCTCCAGCAACAGCCAGCCGCCAGCTTCAAGGTGCGCGGGCGCTTGCGACACAATCAGGCGCAGGTCGTCCAGGCCATCGGCGCCGGAGACCAGCGCACTGCTTGGCTCGAAGCGCACATCGCCTTCGACCAGATGCGGGTCATTGGAGGCAATGTAGGGTGGGTTGCTCAGAATCAGGTCAAAACGCTGACCTTCGACGGCACTGAACCAGTGGCTGTGCAAGACCTTCGCGTTGTCCAGATGCAGGCGCTGACGATTGCGTTCGGCAAGCTCGACCGCCTCTTCAACGCGATCCACCGCCGTGACGCTCCACTGCGGACGATCCTTGGCCAGCGATAGCGCGATGGCGCCAGTGCCCGTGCCCAGATCGAGCAGCGTGTGAGGAATCGCACCAGGCAGAAGCTCCAACGCGGTTTCCACCAGCATCTCGGTTTCGGGCCGGGGGATCAGCGTATGGGGAGCGACTTCCAGGTCGATGTTCCAGAACCCTTGCAGGCCCAGGATGTACGCGACGGGTTCGCCGGTTCGACGACGCTTGAGATAGCCGTCGAAAGCGTGCGCCGCTTCGGTGCTGACAATACGCTCGGGCCAGGTGTGCAAAAAGCTGCGTGGCTTGCCCAGGGCAGCGGCCAGCAACAATTCTGCATCCAGACGCGCTGTCGGAGAATCCGGCAACTCGGCGCTTCTTAACAAGCTGGCGATGATGGTCATTTAATCACCCAGTGCCGCAAGTTGGTCTGCCTGATACTCGGCAAGTAACGGTTCTATCACTGCATCGACCCCGCCGGCCAGAACTTCATCAAGGGAGTAGAGCGTCAGGTTCACGCGGTGATCCGTGACTCGCCCCTGTGGGAAATTGTAAGTACGAATGCGTTCCGAGCGATCCCCGGAACCGACCAGCAATTTACGCTCACTGGCGATGGCGTTGGCCGCCGCAGCGGTCTGCTGATCGTTGAGCTTGGCCGACAGCCAGGACATGGCCCGCGCACGGTTCTTGTGCTGCGAGCGTTCTTCCTGACACTCCACCACAATGCCGGACGGCAAGTGCGTAATGCGGATGGCCGAATCGGTCTTGTTGACGTGCTGACCACCGGCGCCGGACGAGCGATAGGTGTCAACGCGCAAGTCGGACGGGTTGATCTCGATGGTCTGCTGTTCGTCAGGCTCTGGCAACACCGCCACGGTACACGCAGACGTATGAATGCGGCCCTGGGATTCGGTTTCCGGCACGCGCTGAACACGATGCACACCCGACTCGAATTTCAGCTTGCCGTAGACGTTCTCGCCCTCGACCCGCGCAATGACTTCCTTGTAGCCGCCATGCTCGCCCACGTTCTCCGACAGGATCTCGACACGCCAGCCACGCCGCTCGGCATAACGGGAATACATGCGGAAAAGGTCGCCGGCAAAGATCGCGGCCTCGTCACCACCCGTGCCGGCGCGGATTTCCAGAAACACGTTACGGCCATCGTTCGGGTCTTTGGGCAGCAGCATTTTTTGCAGGTCAGCTTCAAGGACCAGCAACTGATCCTTGGCTTCGCGCACTTCCTCGACTGCCATTTCGCGCATGTCGGGATCGCTGTCCTTGAGCAGCGCCTGCGCGCCTTCGAGGTCGCTCTGCACTTTCTGCAGCTGCCGGTACACCTGAATCACTGGCTCGACTTCGGCGTACTCACGGGAATACGCGCGAAATTTGGTCTGGTCGGAGATGACTTCGCCATCGCCGAGCAGCGCGGTCAATTCCTCGAAACGGTCGCTGAGCACGTCCAGCTTATTAAGCAGTGAAGCTTTCATTGCGGGGATTTATCCGTGGAGCCCTCGTTGAGGGCAAAGAGTTCCTGGGCCATGGCCAGCGCATCGACGCGGCCTTCAGCGGAGAGCTTTTTGAGCTGCACGCTGGGGGCGTGCATCATTTTGTTGGTCAGGCCACGTGCCAGCGCCATCAATACATCTTCGGCGTTGCTGCCATTGGCCAGCATGCGCTGGGCTTTCTGCAATTCTTCGTCACGCAGGCGTTCGCTCTGCTGACGATACGCCTTGAGCACGTCGACCGCCGCCAGTTCGCGCAGCCGCGACATGAAATCGTCGACGCCCATGCTGACCAGTTCTTCGGCCGCCTGCGCCGCGCCCTGGCGGCTTTTGAGGTTTTCAGCGACGACTTCGTGCAAATCGTCGACGGTGTAGAGGTAGACGTCGTCCAGCTCGCCGACCTCAGGCTCGATGTCGCGCGGCACGGCGATGTCGACCATGAAGATCGGCTTGTGCTTGCGCAGTTTCAGCGCGCTTTCCACGGCTCCCTTGCCCAGAATCGGCAACTGACTGGCCGTGGAGCTGATGACGATGTCGCTGTTGACCAGCTCGGCCGGGATGTCGGCCAACAGCACCGCATGAGCCCCGAACTGCTCGGCCAGAATATTCGCGCGCTCAAGGGTGCGGTTGGCAACAACGATACGCTTGACCCCGAGATCATGCAGGTGACGCGCGACAAGCGTGATGGTCTCCCCTGCCCCGATCAACAGCGCCTGGCTGCGCTGCAGGTCGCTGAAAATCTGCTTGGCCAGGCTGACGGCGGCAAAGGCGACGGACACCGGGTTCTCGCCGATGGCGGTGTCGGTGCGTACCTGTTTGGCAGCGCTGAAGGTGGCCTGAAAAAGACGCCCGAGCAGTGGGCCGACGGTGCCGGCCTCCCGGGCAACGGCATAGGCCGATTTCATCTGACCCAGGATCTGCGGCTCGCCGAGCACCAGTGAGTCCAGGCCCGACGCCACGCGCATCATGTGTCGCACTGCCGCGTCGTCTTCATGCACATAGGCACTGGCGCGCAGCTCATCGACATTCAGGTGGTGATAATCCGCCAGCCAGCGCAACACGACGTCGGCGGTCAGCTGATCCTGTTCGATATAAAGTTCGCTGCGATTGCAGGTGGAGAGAATGGCCGCTTCCCGGCTGCGGGTCAG
Source organism: Pseudomonas sp. HP_12 (assembly GCF_055283955.1). Lineage (NCBI taxonomy): Bacteria > Pseudomonadati > Pseudomonadota > Gammaproteobacteria > Pseudomonadales > Pseudomonadaceae > Pseudomonas > Pseudomonas sp. HP_12. Next base: position 28,816 of record NZ_JBTOQG010000023.1, on the reverse strand, counting down.
GCGGCAGAGCTGCTGTAGCGCCTCAACCAGCTGCTCAGGCGTAAATGCCACGCGCTCGCGGACATCAACTGATGCAGTCTTATGGTTGATACCCAGAGCAAGAAAGGCCATTCAAGGTCGCTGATGGTGACGTGAAGCCGGCAATTGTCCTACTTCGATAGAGTCAGGACAACCACCGCAATACATTCAGAACGTCCGCAGCACACTATTGTCCCTATACAGGTTGCTTATCACCGCCTCTGGCCTGCGACAAAATGTCCACGCACAGGCTGTAGATTAAGCATATCCAGATTTCGCGCGGGCTGTGGGTTTGCTCCCGGCCTTGTGTCATGATGCTTCCAAACCGCAGGTAAGCCGCCCCTCCTCTATATGAATAAATCCTCCGCGTTGTTCCTTGCCCTTGTCGCTCTGAGTGGCTGCCAGTCTACGGCCTCCGTTTCTACGGAGCCTTCTGCTCCCGCGAAAGAAGCGCCGCCCGCACCCGAGGCCAAACCTCAGGTGTACGGCTCGTTTACTCAGGAAACCGTCGTCAGCCTGCTGACCGCCGAGCTTGCGGGCCAGCGCAACCGCTTCGACATCGCGCTGGACAACTACGTGACCCAGGCGATCCAGACCCAGGATCCGGGGATTTCCGAGCGCGCCTTCCGCATCGCCGAATACCTGGGGGCCGATCAGGCCGCCCTCGACACTTCAATGATCTGGGCGAAAAACGACCCGGGCAATCTCGAGGCACAGCGCGCGGCAGCCATCCAGCTGGCGCGGGCCGGGCGCTACGACGACTCCATGCGCTATATGGAGAAGGTCCTTCAGGGCCAGGGCGACACGCATTTTGATTTCCTCGCGTTGTCGGCGTCGGAAACCGATTCCAATACGCGCAAAGGGCTGATCACCAGCTTCGATCGCCTTCTGGTGAAGTACCCGAAAAACGGCCAACTGATCTTCGGCAAGGCGCTGTTGCTTCAGCAGGAAGGCGACAGCGCCGCCTCGCTGAAACTGCTCGAAGACAATCCGCCGGGTGAAGGTGAGGTGGCGCCGATCCTGTTGCGTGCCCGACTGCTGCAAAGCATGAACCGCGGCAAGGAAGCGATCCCGCTGCTCGAAAAAAGCATCAAAAAATACCCGGATGACAAGCGCCTGCGCCTGACCTATGCGCGCATGCTGGTGGAACAGAACCGCATGGAGGACGCCAAAGTGCAGTTCTCCAGCCTGGTTCAGCAGTACCCGGATGACGACGAGCTGCGTTATTCGCTTGCCCTCGTCTGCCTGGAAAACAAGGCATGGGATGAAGCGCAGGGTTATCTCGAAGACCTCGTCGCACGCGGCAGTCACGTCGACTCGGCCCACGTAAATCTCGGCCGCATCTACGAAGAGCGCGACGATCCGCAAACCGCGCTCGCCGAATACGCTCAAGTGGGCCCCGGCAACGACTTCCTGCCTGCGCAGCTGCGTCAGGCCGATATCCTGATGAGCAACGGCAATACTGCAGAAGCGTCGAAGCGGCTGGCCCAGGCACGTGCCGATCAACCCGATTACGCCATTCAGCTGTACCTGATCGAAGCCGAGACCCTGGCCAACAACAACCAGAGCGACCGCGGCTGGCAAGTGTTGAGTCAAGCGCTCAAGCAGTACCCGGATGATCTGAATCTGCTCTACACCCGCTCGATGCTGGCCGAGAAACGCAACGATCTGAAACAGATGGAGAGTGACCTGCGGGCCATTCTCAAGCGCGAGCCGGACAACGCCATGGCGCTGAACGCTCTGGGCTATACCCTCTCGGACCGCACCACACGCTACGCCGAGGCCAAGGAATTGATCGAGCGCGCGCACCAGCTCAATCCGGAAGACCCTGCGGTGCTCGACAGCCTCGGCTGGGTCAACTACCGCTTGGGCAATCTGGATGAAGCCGAGCGTCTGCTGCGTCAGGCGCTGGAGCGCTTCCCGGATCACGAAGTTGCCGCGCACCTGGGCGAAGTCCTGTGGGCCAAAGGCGAGCAGCGTGAAGCTCGCAAAGTATGGGGCAAGGCCCTTGAACAACAACCTGACAGCCCGGTTCTGCGCAGCACCATCAAACGCCTGACCGGCGCCGAGACCCTTTGAATTTATGCAATTGCGCCACGTACTCGTATTCAGTCTGATCGCCCTGCTCGCCGGCTGTGCCGGCATGTCCTCCCGCGAAGCCGTGCAAGGCAAGGGGGACGCCAATCAATGGCGTGTGAACAAAGAACAACTCAGCAGCCTCGATGGCTGGCAGATCAACGGCAAGGTCGGCATCCGCGCGCCAAAGGATTCCGGCAGCGGCACGCTGTTCTGGCTGCAACGCCAGGATTACTACGACATTCGCCTGTCCGGCCCGCTGGGGCGCGGTGCTGCCCGCCTGACCGGTCGACCTGGCGCGGTGTCGCTGGAAGTCGCCAATCAGGGCCGCTACGACGCGCCGGACCCGGAAACCCTGCTCAAGGATCAGCTCGGCTGGAAATTGCCGGTGTCGCATCTGGTCTGGTGGGTGCGCGGTTTGCCCGCGCCGGACAGCAAAAGCAACCTGACCCTTGACGGTGACAGTCGCCTGGCCAGTCTTGAGCAGGATGGCTGGCAGATCGAATACCTGAGCTACACCCAGCAAAATGGTTTCTGGCTGCCTGAACGCATGAAGCTGCACGGGCAGGATCTGGACGTCACGCTGGTCATCAAGGACTGGCAACCACGCAAACTGGGACAATGAGCATGTCGCAAGCACGACTGACACTGCCCGCCCCTGCCAAACTGAACCTGATGCTGCACATCACCGGACGCCGCGCCGACGGTTATCACGAACTGCAGACGTTGTTCCAGTTTCTCGATTACGGCGACGAGCTCAGCTTCGCGCTTCGTGACGACGGCGAAGTGCGACTGCAGACGGAAATTGCCGACGTCCCCCACGACAGTAATCTGATTGTCAGAGCGGCTCGCGCCCTCAAGCAACAATCGGGTTGCCCGCTTGGCGTTGATATATGGCTGAAAAAAGTCCTGCCCATGGGCGGCGGCATCGGCGGCGGAAGTTCCGACGCGGCAACCACACTGCTGGGCCTGAATCACCTTTGGCAACTGGGTTGGGATGAGGATCGGCTGGCGGCGCTGGGCCTGCTGCTTGGGGCTGACGTGCCGGTTTTCGTGCGCGGACATGCTGCTTTTGCCGAAGGCATCGGCGAGATCCTGACCCCCGTAACCCCCGAAGAATCTTGGTATCTGGTGCTAGTGCCGCAAGTATCTGTAAGTACAGCAGAAATTTTTTCAGATCCACTGTTGACACGTGACACTCCTCCCATTAAAGTGCGCCCCGTTCCCAAGGGAAACAGTCGAAATGACTGCTTACCGGTTGTAACGAGGCGGTATCCAGAAGTTGGTAACGCTTTGAATTTGCTAGGTAAATTTACCGAAGCAAAATTAACCGGAACTGGAAGTTGTGTGTTTGGGGCCTTCCCAAGCAAAGCTGAAGCTGATAAAGTCTCGGCCCTTCTTACAGAGACCCTTACAGGGTTTGTAGCAAAAGGCGCAAACATCTCGATGTTGCACCGGAAGTTACAGGCGCTGCTCTAAAAGGAACCGAGTGCCAGGCACTCGTGCAACAGATACAGGGGCGTCGCCAAGCGGTAAGGCAGCAGGTTTTGATCCTGCCATGCGTTGGTTCGAATCCAGCCGCCCCTGCCATTTTCCTATAGTCATCCAGGCATACCCTAAGCCTCCAGGTACTGCGCGTGTCCAAGATGATGGTTTTTACGGGGAACGCCAACCCCGATCTGGCTCGGCGTGTCGTACGTCAGCTGCATATCCCTCTCGGTGACATCTCTGTTGGAAAGTTTTCCGACGGTGAGATTACCGCTGAGATCAATGAAAACGTTCGCGGTAAAGACGTCTTCATTATCCAGCCGACCTGCGCTCCGACCAACGATAACCTGATGGAACTCGTCGTGATGGCAGACGCCTTCCGTCGCTCCTCGGCCACTCGTATCACTGCTGTAATCCCTTACTTTGGTTATGCCCGCCAGGATCGCCGTCCGCGTTCTGCCCGTGTGGCTATCAGCGCTAAAGTGGTTGCGGACATGCTCACTGTCGTCGGTATCGACCGTGTGCTGACTGTCGACCTGCACGCTGACCAGATTCAAGGCTTCTTCGATATTCCGGTAGATAACATCTACGGCTCCCCGGTTCTGGTGGATGACATCGAAGACCAACGCTTCGAAAACCTGATGATTGTCTCCCCGGATATCGGCGGCGTCGTGCGTGCACGTGCTGTTGCCAAATCCCTGGGCGTCGATCTGGGCATCATCGACAAGCGCCGCGAGAAGGCCAACCACTCCGAAGTGATGCACATCATCGGTGACGTGGAAGGTCGTACCTGTATTCTCGTCGACGACATGGTCGATACCGCGGGCACTCTGTGCCATGCGGCCAAGGCGCTGAAGGAACACGGCGCTGCCAAGGTCTTCGCGTATTGCACACACCCTGTTCTGTCGGGCCGTGCGATCGAGAACATCGAAAATTCCGTGCTGGACGAACTGGTGGTGACGAACACTATCCCGTTGTCCGCTGCTGCACAGGCCTGTGACCGTATCCGCCAACTGGATATCGCACCGGTAGTCGCTGAGGCGATGCGTCGCATCAGCAACGAAGAATCGATCAGCGCGATGTTCCGATAAGGGCCCTGCCCTGCCGAACCATCCGTTGACGAAAAGCGCCCCGCCCCGACACTCAATGCCGGGGCGGGGCTTTTTTGCCCATACCGTGTCAGGCGCTGGTCGCAAACGCCGCTCGGTCATGGCTATTTTGGAGATACAAAATGAACGAATTTACTCTGAACGCCCAAGCGCGTACTGACCTGGGGAAAGGTGCGAGCCGCCGCCTGCGTCGTCTCGCCGCCTCCGTCCCAGCCGTTGTCTACGGTGGTGGCCAGGAAGCTACTTCGATCACCATCGAAGCCAAAGAACTGGCCAAGATGTTTGAAAACGAAGCTGCCTACAGCCACGTTATCGAGCTGAACATTGCTGGCGCCAAGCAGAACGTCATCGTTAAAGCGATGCAGCGTCACCCTGCCAAGCAGTTCATCATGCACGCCGACTTCATCCGCGTCGTGGCTGGCCAGAAACTGACCGCTATCGTTCCAGTGCACTTCATCAACGAAGAAGCACCGGTCAAGAAAGGCGGCGAGATCTCGCACACCACCACTGAGCTGGAAGTGACCTGCCTGCCGAAAGACCTGCCTGAGTTCATCGAAGTTGACCTGGGCGCGCTGGAAATCGGCGACAACGTTCACCTGTCCGACGTTAAAGCACCTAAAGGTGTTGAATTCGTTGCTCTGGCGCACGGCAAGGACCTGGACATCGCAAACGTCCACGCTCCTCGCATCGTCCAGGACGAAGAAGAAGGCACTGCAGAAGGCGAAGCAGAGTAATCATTACTCGCTAGCCGGTTGAACCCGTGATGATGCTCGCTATCATCACACTCGACCCAAGGAAGAGCCCCTGACGTGACCGCCATCCAACTGATCGTCGGCCTGGGAAATCCAGGCCCCGAATACGAACAGACCCGGCATAACGCAGGGGCTCTTTTCGTTGAGCGCATTGCCAGCGCACAGCGTGTCAATCTGACCGCTGACCGCAAATATTTCGGCCTGACGGCTAAGTTCAGTCATCAAGGCCAGGACGTTCGTCTGCTGATTCCCACCACCTACATGAACCGCAGCGGCCAGTCCGTCGCAGCTCTGGCGGGTTTCTTCCGGATTCCTCCGCAAGCCATTCTGGTGGCCCACGACGAACTCGACCTGCCTCCGGGCGTCGCCAAACTCAAACTGGGTGGCGGGCACGGCGGGCATAACGGGCTGCGCGACATCATTGCGCAGCTCGGCAACCAGAACGGCTTCCACCGCCTGCGGCTTGGCATCGGCCACCCGGGCGACGCCAGTCTGGTATCCAATTTCGTGCTGGGTCGTGCGCCACGCGCCGAGCAGGAAAAACTGGACGCCAGCATCGACTTTGCCCTCGGCGTGCTGCCGGATGTACTCGCTGGCGACTTCGCCAAGGCGATGCGCGTCCTGCACAGCCAGAAGGCCTGACATCACTCGAGGGGAAACACCATGGGATTCAACTGCGGCATCGTCGGCCTGCCCAACGTCGGCAAGTCCACCCTGTTCAACGCCCTGACCAAATCAGGTATTGCGGCGGAGAACTTTCCCTTCTGCACCATCGAACCGAACACCGGCATCGTGCCCATGCCGGATCCGCGCCTGCAGGCCCTGGCCGACATCGTCAACCCGAAGCGTATCCTGCCGACCACGATGGAATTCGTCGACATCGCCGGGCTGGTAGCCGGTGCCTCCAAAGGTGAAGGCCTGGGCAACAAGTTCCTCGCCAACATCCGCGAGACTGACGCCATTGCTCACGTCGTGCGCTGCTTCGAAGACGAGAACGTGATTCACGTCTCCAACAGCGTCGACCCGAAACGCGACATCGAGATCATCGATCTGGAACTGATTTTCGCTGACCTCGACAGCTGCGAGAAACAACTGCAGAAAGTCACGCGCAACGCCAAGGGCGGCGACAAGGACGCAGTGGTCCAGAAAGGCTTGCTGGAGCAACTCATCGCTCACTTCACACTGGGCAAACCTGCGCGCAGCCTGATGAAGAGCATGAGCGCCGATGAGAAAGCCGTCATCAAGGGCTTTCATCTGCTGACCACCAAACCGGTCATGTACATCGCCAACGTCGCTGAAGACGGTTTCGAGAACAACCCGCACCTGGACGTGGTTCGCGCCATCGCCGAAGAAGAAGGCGCCATGCTGGTGCCGGTGTGCAACAAGATCGAAGCGGAAATCGCCGAACTCGACGACGGCGAAGAAAAGGACATGTTCCTGGAGGCCCTGGGCCTTGAAGAGCCTGGCCTGAACCGCGTGATCCGTGCCGGCTACGAAATGCTGCACCTGCAGACCTACTTCACTGCCGGCGTCGAAGAAGTGCGTGCATGGACCGTCCGCGTCGGCGCCACCGCGCCACAGGCGGCGGGTGTGATCCACACCGATTTCGAAAAAGGCTTCATCCGCGCCGAGTGCATCGCCTACAACGACTTCATCCAGTACAAGGGTGAGGCCGGTGCCAAGGAAGCGGGCAAATGGCGCCTGGAAGGCAAGGATTACATCGTCAAGGACGGTGACGTTCTGCACTTCCGTTTCAACGTCTAACGCGCGCGTGGACCTCCACGACACCCGTTGAACATCAAAGCCCGCGTATCACTCAGTGATTCGCGGGCTTTTTGCTTTCAGCGCTTTGTATCTGTCAGCAACGCCCGCATGCCTCGGTGCAGCTCAGACAATCGGCTGTGCTGCGCGGAACAGCAGAACGACGCCTTCGAGCCTGAGCGTCACATCGCGAAAATGCATGCGCAAATGCGCTTCGAAACCGGCCTGGGTGTCGTGGCTGTTTCCGAAGATGCCTTTCTTGTTGTAGACCGCCATCAGCTTGCGGCCAAAGCCATTGTGACCCGCCTCGTCCCCCAGAATAGTCGCGCCAAACAACACGCCGTCCGGGTTCAGGTTGTGCTTGAGGTGAGCGAAGATCGCCGCCTTGGCGTCCAGCGGGCCCGGCAGGCAATGCAGCAGGTAAAACAGCGATATCGAATCGAAGCGCTCGTTTCCGGGTATCGGCGTCATCACGTCATGCTGGAGGGTGCGCGTGTCTGGCCGGCCGATCCTGCGCTTGGTGGCGGCGAGGCTGCTCGGGTTGAGGTCCATCAGGGTGATTCGGGTGTTCGGCGGCAGCTTGGCTTTCGCCAGGTAGTAACCCGTGCCGACGCCGATATCCAGATGATGAGCACGTACGTTGGCGCGGAAGAACGGCAACAGCACGTCATCGGTCGGGCAACGCCAGGCATACCGGTTGGAAATGCCCAGCACCCACGCGTCGTACAACGCTAACGTCAGGGGCGAATAAACCGCCGCACCCGCGGCACTGCTGTCGGTCATGGAAAAATCCCTACGGCGATGGGTATCGAAATACGGTGAGAAAGCGACAAATCTTATACGTCGCCTGGCTTTCGTCTTTCAACCCACACCCCATGCGCGCCCGTGAAAACGTGCGCGCTGATCGCCCTCGTGCCTTGCTTGCGCGGCTTACCCCAGCTGGAATCTCGCGGTGTTGTCGCTCAAGGCCCTGCTGCCTTTGGTCAGGGTGTCTGCAGCCTGATTGACCGCACGCGCGCCGTCCAGCAAACGGCCTGCAGCCTGATCCACCTGTTGGATGTTGCCACTGACCTCGTCCGCCGTTGCGGCCTGCTCTTCAACCGCGGTGGCGATCTGTGCCAGCGTGTCGGTGACGATCTGCACGGCGCTGGCAATCTCTTCCAGCCGCTCGCCCAGCCCGGTCACCGACTGCGCATCACTCACCGCCTGGCCACACGCCGCTTCCATCAGGCTGACGGCTTGGCTGACGGTCGAGCGCAAGCTGTCCACGGTCCCGGCAATTTGCGCGGTCGACGCCTGGGTCCGCTGGGACAAACTGCGCACTTCGTCAGCGACCACGGCGAAGCCACGGCCCTGCTCGCCCGCACGCGCCGCCTCGATGGCGGCATTGAGCGCCAGCAGATTGGTCTGTTCGGCGATGCCGCGAATGGTGTCGACCACAGACTGGATCTGCTGCCCCTGCTCACTGACTTTGCCCAGCGCGTTGGCGGTATCGGTCAGTTTCTGGTTCAGTTGCTGAATGCTCGCCGTAGTGCGCTGGCTGTTGCGACTGCTGTCCTCAGCGATGCGTCGGGTGGCCTGGGCGCTGCCGGATGCGGCTTCACAGCTGCGGGCGACGCCCATGGAAGTCGCGGCGAGCTCAGTAGCCGCCGCTGCAATCTGGCTGATCTGCTGTTGTTGATCTTCGACTTCGTTGAGTGTGCTGCCGGACTGCGCATTGAGGGTCAGCACCGCAGAGCCCAATTGCTGGGTTTCGTGGTTGACGCCCAGCAGACTGGTGCGCAGTTGCACCACGGCAACGTTGAGCGCGGTGCTAATGGCAGCCAGTTCGTCACGCCCTTCAACGGCGACCTCGACGCACAAGTTGCCGTCACGCAGGGACTCGGCCAAGGTCGTGATGCCTTTGGCGCTGCGCTGAATCGACGCCTGGAGGCACATGAAGAGGTACAGCGCCGCGAGCGCGAGAATGCTGAATATCGCGGCCACCGGCACAAACTGCTGAGTAGCCTGTTCATGGTAATAATCGAGCCGGCCGGTGAGTGAAGACAGTGACTGCTTGCGCAGGGCCGCCAGTCCGTCGCTGACGTTATCGACGCTGCGTTCGAAGCCGGCCGGGTCGAGCTTGATGCTGCCGCCGAACACACCGTCGTCGAGCACTTTCAGTTCGGTATCGAGGCGCTGAAGACTGTCTTCATACTGACGCGTCCAGACCTCCATACCCGGGTAAGCCTTTGCTTTTAGCGAGCCTACTGCTTTGACCAACTGATCGCGGGCGTCGCCGATGCGACTGCGCAGGTCGCGCATCTGAAGACGGCTTTGCAACGAGAACTGTCCGGACGCGATCGACGACTGGCCGATACTTGCCATGCGCCCTACCCGCTCGACAAGGTCCGGCGCCTGCTGCGTCGCGATCTGCATCAGCAAGTAGGTTTCAAGCCAGGGGTCTAGGATCAAGCCGCTGTCCATGGCGATCTGTTCGCGCAGGCTCTGCAGCGCTGTAAGAGCGGATGTGAAGCGGTCGTAGCCGTCCGGCCACCAGCCAACCGTGCGCAGGGAGTCTGAATCCATGCCTTTGACCGAGGCTTGCAGCGCCTGATACCGCGTCAAGATGTCCTCGCTGGCGTTCTGTGCCTTGAGCTCATCGCCGAGGGACGCCAGGGTTCGGGTCAATTCAGGATTCGCTGCATCCAGCGCGCCCATGGCTGCCTTCGCGGCCGGCGTCGGATCATGAAGAATGTCAGCGGCCTTCCAGCGCGCGGCGCGGTTGCGCTGGGCCGTCAGCTGCACATCCAGCGCATCAAGCGCCATGAGCTGGCGCACGCCGGCTTGCTCCTGAGAAATCACCGCCAGCTTGCTGCGGTAATCCTGGCCGATCATCCACAGGCTGCCGGCCAGCGGCAAAATAAACAGAAAGAAGAGCACCTGAAACTTGCGTGCGAACCCGAGACGTCCGAGCAGGCGGATGCCTGGCGACAAAAGACTCTGCATAGCCGACTACTCCTCACCGACAAACGCTGCATGACAAATGATCGTCGCTGCGCTGCCTTACATTCTTACCGGCAAAATGCCATGTCTGTGTTTTGAAAACGATAACCGCCCATCTTTTGAACAAGGGACGCGTTTGGGCCTATCGAAATCTGCTGCCGCTTTCATCTATAACGGCAGCGTTGCGGCAGGCATAAGCAAGAACCGGACCGATAGCACGAAGCCATCAAACCGGGCACGAGCCCGAGGACGGTGCAGGATGGGTGCGCGAAAGTGGGGCAAAAGCACTCAGCGCCGAGTTAGAAACTGTCACCGACGTGCAGGGATGAGGAATGGCTGAATGGCCGCGAGGCTAACCGATTGATCGTGTGGATAAATTTTTTCAAAGAGACGCTTGACACATCTCCGATCTGAGCGAATAATGCGCGCCACTTGGCTACATAGCTCAGTTGGTTAGAGCATAGCATTCATAATGCTGGGGTCCGGGGTTCAAGTCCCTGTGTAGCCACCAAGTACCTCAACAAAGCCCGCCTTGTGCGGGCTTTGTTGTTTCTGGCGTTCGGTGGCTAAAGTGGGATCCCAAAACGCCGATAGCCCTGTACTGCATCTCGCAGTGCACGGAGGCTATATGAAAAAGATCGCTATCGCTGGACTGGTCGCTCTGCTTTCCATCGTTTCACTCTCCGCGTCGGCGTGTCCGAAAGGCACCCATCCGACAGGCGGGACGGGCTCTCACCACAAAGGCGGGACCTGCGTATAAGACCAGCCCGGCAATTGCCGGGCTTTTTGATGCTGTGGTCTAGTCTGAGGCGTCCAACGCCAATCTTCCTGTGGTCCGGGTGCAAGCGGCAATCCGTGACAACCGCGCCCTCGTCCAATAGATTACGCCCCTCGAAACGCCCCGAGCTTTTCGCGCCTCAACCCCAGTTAACGAAGCAGTGGATGTTCAATGTCTGATTCCCATACCGATCCGGCGGCAAACGCCGTGTCGTCGAAGCAAGCCTACGAAGAAGCCATCAATCTTTCACAACACGTGCCACAGGCCAAAACCATCAGCGAGATGGTGCTCGACGCCTTCCAGAGCGCGAAGGAAAGCGACCAGATTCGCGATCTGCGCCTGGCCATACGCGCCGCCCATGACCGATTCGACGACGACCAGGCCTACGAACTGATGGGTCAGCTTAAACAGCTCAAGGACGCCGAAGCCGCTGACATGGCCGCGCTCGAAGACCTGAGCGCGAAGTTTCCGATCAGCCGGATTCTCTCCAGCTATAAAGACGATCCGAGTTTTCAGGAGCTCGTCTACAGCCTGGCGTTGAAGGTGCTGAACCAGACGCATCAAGCGGTCAGCAACCCGAGTGGCGGCAAGGGCAAAGCGACACGGCCGAAGAAGGAAGCCGAGGTTTTCGTCATCAGCAAGGACGGCGCCAGCGTCACCCTGCCCCTGCGCACGCCACGCTCGAAAGCCAACATGGACCGCGAAGCCTTTGAATTCCTGGGGTTCTCGTTCGTGGGTGACGGCGATGAGGCCGAACTGCAGAGCGAAGTGTTCGTGGACAAGGACGGCAACCAGCAGCCCGCCACGCGCAAGAACATCGTCAGCGCGATCCAGCAGCAAACGGCGTTCGAAGGATTCAGCGCCGTTCAGCAATAAGCTGCAGCAATACGCTCGGCCCTAAGCCGGGCGGTAAGCTCAACACCAGGACGGGTGGCGATCGTAGCGCCATGATGTAACCTCAGAGGCTGGCCACAGCGGTACCCACTGACGGTCGCCGCCCTCGAGAGGTGTTGAGCAATGCAGATTCTTGGTGAAACGATCATCGGGCAACGTGCTGTGCGGGGCCAGGCCGGAGAGGTGTTCGCCCTCGCCGCCACCACGGGTGACCCCCTGACACCTTCGTTTGGCGCCAGCACGCTGGAAGACGTCAATGCCGCGTGCGAACTGGCCGAAGCGTCATTCGACAGTTATCGACAACTGAGTGACGACCAACGCGCCATCTTTCTTGAGGCCATCGCCCAAGGTCTTCTCGATCTGGGCGATGTGCTCACCGAACGCGTGCATGTCGAAAGCGGCCTGCCCAAGCCCCGCCTTGAAGGCGAGCGGATGCGTACGGTCAATCAGCTCAAGCTGTTTGCCAGCCTGCTGCGCGATGGGCGCTGGCACGGTGCCGTGGTCGATACCGCGCTGCCAGAGCGCCAGCCACTGCCTCGCGCCGACTTACGTCTGCGGCGCATCGGCCTTGGTCCGGTGGCAGTGTTCGGTGCGAGCAACTTCCCCCTCGCCTTCTCGGTTGCGGGCGGCGATACCGCCTCAGCGTTGGCGGCCGGTTGCCCGGTCATCGTCAAGGCGCACCCGGCTCACTTGGGGACCAGCGAACTGGTGGGGCGCGTGATCCAGAAAGCCGCGCGCGACACCGGCATGCCAGAAGGCGTGTTCTCGTTACTGATCGACAAAGACATTGCTGTCGGCCAGGCGCTGGTCAGCCACCCGTTGATTCAAGCCGTGGGCTTTACTGGCTCCCGCCGTGGCGGTCTGGCGCTGGTGGCAGCGGCTCAAGCGCGTGCAGTACCGATCCCGGTGTACGCCGAGATGAGCAGCATCAACCCGGTGTTCCTGCTGCCGGCCGCTTTGCTGGCCCGCGCCGAAACCATCGCCAAAGGTTTTGTCGAATCGCTCGTCATGGGCGCGGGGCAGTTCTGCACCAACCCCGGCATTCTGCTGGCACTGGAAAGCGACGCACTGGAAACGTTCGTGTCGGCTTCGGCCAAGGCGCTGTCCGAGAAACTGCCGACCACCATGCTGACGCCGAACATCCACGGCGCTTACTGCAACGGGCTGAATAATCTGCACAGCGCATCCGGCGTGACGCTGGTGGCGGAGGGTCAGGAGGCCGAAGGTTCATTCCAGGCCCGCCCCGCCTTCTTCCGTACCGACTCGGCCACCTTCCTCGCCAACCCCGGCCTGGAGGACGAAAACTTCGGGCCAAGCGCGTTGTTGATCGTCTGCACCGACGTCGCCGATCTGCAGAAGGTCGCTGCCAGCTTCGACGGGCAACTGACAGTGACGCTGCAGTTTGACGATGGCGACGAGGCAACTGCTCAGGCGCTGCTGCCGATTCTGGAGCGCAAGGCGGGACGGATTCTGTTCAACGACTTCCCCACCGGCGTCGAAGTGAGTTATTCGATGGTCCACGGCGGGCCGTTCCCGGCCACTTCCGACAGCCGCAGCACTTCAGTGGGCGCGACCGCTATTGATCGCTTCCTGCGGCCCGTCTGTTATCAGAACGTGCCGGACTCGCTGCTGCCCCCTGCGTTGAAAGGCAGCAATCCGTTGAAGACCTGGCGTCTTGTGAACGGCGAACTGTCGAAGGACTGAGGTGCATCCACGTCCGGCCACTTAAAGCTGCTTCACCGCGCCCCTTCCACCAAGGGGGCGCGCCTTCCAAGCCGGACGTGGGTCAGTCAGCGGACCGCTCCAGCACCTTGCCATCCACGCCATCGCCGATCACCAGAAAATGCCCGCCTGCCACATGGTGAAGGGTGCGCAGCGCATCATGCCCCTCGAAATGCCAGTGCCCTTCGGAGAACACGCGCTCATCCGCCCATGCTGCGACCACTTCGCCAATGAACAGATCATGCGCGCTCTGATTATGCGGCTCGGGAATCAATCGGCATTCCAGCCAGCCCGCGCAGCCTTCCAGCAACGGCGCTTCAACGTGGGAGCCTGAGAAGGTCTCCAGACCATAAGCCTTGAATTTATCCAGGCCCTGCTCCTGGGAGATGTCCAGCCCTGAGGTCGAGCCGACGGTTTCGACGATATCGATCTGGCTGAAGGTCGGCACGTTGATCACGAACGTGCCGGAGCCTTCGAGCAATCGCCGCGTCCATACGGATTTATCCAAGACGACCGTGACTTTCGGCGGCTGGAAGTCCAGCGGCATCGCCCACGCTGCCGCCATGATGTTGCGTTGACCCTCGTGAGCGGCGCTGATCAGTACAGTCGGGCCGTGGTTGAGCAGGCGATAGCATTTGGCGAGGGGTACCGGACGCCGGTGAGAAGCAGTCATGGAAATCATCCTGGCAAAGAGAAAAGTGATCGAAAACTACAGGGTTTGTTGCGCCGGGGAAACGCCACCCTTAACAGCGTGCTGCAATCTGTCGCCTCCCTGAACTTCGCCCAAATCGCGCTTTTCAGATCAACCCAAAGGTGATGTAATACTATAACAAAGTATTTCAGGCAGTCCTTTTTGTGAAACGCGATTCCCGGCTTCCTTCCTCCCTTGCAACGTCCGCGCTGGCTCAATCGGCCGGCAAACGCGTGTTGATTTCCTTCGCCATGCTGGTCTTGCTGTGGATCGGCGTTGCCTGGGCGGTGGCGATCCCATGAGTGCCGCCATTGACCTCCATGACCTGACACTGACCTACGAACGCCGGCCAGCGGTGCATCACGCCAACGGCCGATTCGCGGCGGGCAGCCTGACGGCGATCGTCGGCCCCAACGGCGCCGGTAAATCCACGCTGATCAAAGCCATCGCCGGCACGCTCAAACCCGCGGTCGGGCGCGTCGAGCGCAATCAGTTGGCAACGCGGCATATTGGTTATCTGCCCCAAGCCGCCGAGATCGACCGGAGCTTTCCGCTCAGCGTGGCCGACACCGTGATGATGGGCGCATGGCGCAGCATCGGGGCGTTCCGGGGCGCCACGCGACAGCATGCTCAACAGGCTCAGGAGGCTCTGGGAGCCGTAGGTCTCGCAGGATTCGATCAACGCAGCATCAGCTCGTTGTCGTCCGGTCAGTTTCAGCGCGTGCTGTTCGCCCGGCTGTTATTGCAGGACGCCTCGGTGATTCTGCTCGACGAGCCCTTCACGGCGATCGATGCACGCACCACGCGGGACTTGTTGCAGTTGATCCGCACCTGGCACGGCCAGGGCCGAACGGTCATTGCTGTGCTGCATGACATCGAGCAAGTGCGCCAGCATTTTCCGAGCACGCTGTTGCTGGCGCGAGAAATCATTGCCTGGGGCGACACCGCCGACATCCTCAACGACGACAACCTGCGCCGCGCCAAGAACATGGCCGAGCACTGGAACCCTGACGCACAACCGTGCGACGCCGATGCGGAGCAAACGCTGTGACGCTCTATAGCCTCTTGATCCAGCCCTTCGTTGATTTCGGTTTCATGCGCCGCGCCCTGGTGGCATGCCTGGCGCTGGGCATCGGCTCCGGCCCGGTCGGCGTGCTGCTGATGCTGCGGCGCATGAGTCTGGTGGGCGACGCCATGAGTCACGCGGTGTTGCCGGGTGCCGCCGTGGGCTTCCTCTTCGCCGGGTTGTCACTGCCAGCCATGGGCTTCGGCGGTTTGATCGCAGGTCTCGCCGTGGCGTTGCTCTCAGGGTTGGTGAGTCGCTACACAACGCTGCGCGAAGACGCCAGTTTCGCCAGTTTTTACCTGACGTCCCTTGCTGCCGGCGTGCTGATCGTTTCTCTGCACGGCTCCAACGTGGATCTGCTTCACGTGCTGTTCGGTACCATTCTGGCCATCGACGATCAGGCGATTTTCATGGTCGGCGGCATCGCTTCATTCACCTTGATTCTGCTCGCGCTGATCTACCGCCCGTTGATCCTCGAATGCTTCGATCCGGGCTTCCTGCGCGCGGTGGGCGGGCGCGGGTCGCTATATCACGTGCTGTTTCTGCTGCTGGTGGTGCTCAATCTGGTGGCGGGCTTTCAGGCGTTGGGCACGTTGATGGCCGTCGGCATGATGATGCTGCCCGCCACGGTCGCGCGGTTCTGGGCGCGCTCGTTGACCGGCATGATCGTGATTTCGACTGCAGTCGCCACGCTCTCGGGCTTCATCGGCCTGATCGTCTCCTACCACGCCAGCGTCGCTTCGGGCCCGGCCATCGTGCTCACCGCCAGCGCCTTCTACGGGTTCTCACTGTTCTTTGGACGCAGCGGCTTTGTGCGCCGACTGTTCCCGAGGGTTCATCTGTCCGGCTGATCGTCCTCTCACCGCAAGGAAACCACCATGAAACGTTTCACGCTTCTGACCGCCGCGCTGGCGTTGTCGGGCCTGGCGAACTTCGCCCAGGCAAAAACCCTGGAGACCGTCGCATCCTTCACTGTCATCGCCGACATGGTGCACAACGTCGGCGGCGATCACGTGCACGTGACCTCGCTCATCGGGCCCAACGGCGACCCTCACGTCTACGAGCCCACCCCCAATGACGCCCAGGCGCTGAAAAAAGCCGACGTGGTGTTCGTCAGCGGCTTGCATCTGGAGGGCTGGCTGGATCGGCTGATCACTGCCTCCGGCTACAAAGGCCAGCCGATCGTGCTGTCTGACGGGATCATGACCCGCAGCATGGAAGAAGACGGCAAGAAAATTACCGACCCCCATGCCTGGAACAGCGCGGTAAACGGCGTCGTTTACGTCAGAAACATCATCAAGGCCTTGCAGAAAGCCGACCCGGACAATGCCGCCGATTACAAAGTCAACGGTGAGAAATACATCGTCCAGCTGCAGGATATGGATGCCTACGCCCGCGCGCAGATCAGCGCCGTCCCGGTCGCACAGCGCAAGGTGCTGACGTCCCACGACGCCTTCGGCTATTTCGGCGATGCCTATGGCGTGACCTTTCTCTCGCCACTGGGCTTTTCCACTGAAACCGAGGCCTCGGCAGCTGACGTCGGCAAGCTGATCCAGCAGATCAAGCAGGAGCACGTCAGCGCCTACTTCTTCGAGAACTCTGGCGACCCGCGTCTGGTGCAGCAGATCGCAAAAGCCAGCGGCGCGCACCCGGGCGGCGAGCTGTATGTGGAATCGCTGTCACCTGCAAACGGCCCGGCGGCGACCTACGTGGCGATGTTTCGTTACAACGTGGACAAGCTGACGGCGGCAATGAAAGGCCAGTGATGTAGCGTCGTGGCGGCTCACTGATCTCTGCTGCGCAACGTGGGCGGCAGAGGTCCGCGACCGCCATTGCGAACCGGCTGCGCAGGCGCGGGTCAATCTGTATGCTGGCGCACCGTCCGCCGACATCGACAGGATGATCCATGACCGCCCTCTCCTTCGCGCCTTTTCAGTCCCTCGCCGACCTGCTGATTCCCCACACCGTGGCGGAAAGGCTCGACGGCTCCCACGACGTATCCCACCTGCACCGGGTCTGGACCAACGTCTGCGCCATTCGCGACACCGAAGGCGGCGATCATCAAATCCTGCTTGCCGCCACCCTGCTCCACGACTGCGTCTCCGTGGAAAAGAACTCGCCGTTTCGCTCAAGTGCCTCGCGTCTGGCAGCGGCAAAAGCGACGGAGCTGCTCGCAGAGATGGGCTGGGAAGAAGAGCGCACCCAGGCCGTTGGCCACGCTATCGAGTCCCACAGCTATTCCGCCGACATCACGCCCACCTCGCTGGAGGCGAAGATCCTGCAGGACGCCGACCGTCTCGACGCCCTCGGCATGGTCGGCGTGGCACGGCTGTTCTACGTGTCCGGGCGCATGGGCAGCCACCTCTACGACCCCACCGACCCGCAGGCGCAACAACGCGACCTGGACGACAAGCGTTTTGCCGTCGATCACTTCAAAACCAAGATCTTCACCTTGGCGCAGGGATTTCAAACGGCGACGGGCCGCCACATGGCGCAGGTCAGGCATGCCCGTGCGGAGCGGTTTTTGATGGAATTTATGGAGGAGATTGGGGCGTAGGGTGTTTGACGTTCACGCGGAAGCCTTCGCAGCGAATGCGGCGTTCGCAACAATTCCGAAACATTTCCAGCAATGTCACAAAGACATCACGGAACACCTCTATAACCATCTCTCCGGTGTTTTCGTCGATGGGATGGGTGGCAGTGAAAAGGTTATTGCGTCGTGTGGTCCGTCCTTCCTCCAAACCTGCATTCCTGCGTCGTTTCAGGATTACCCAGCGGTTGGTGCTGTGCTTCGGCGTGACCGCGCTGTTGCTGGTGGCGCTCGGTGTGTTCTGCCTGTTGCAGATGCAGAGCATCCGGGATCAGGGCGAAGCGGTTGAGAGCGGGTCGCTGCCCAGTATTGCCATGGCGGACGCGATCGCCATCGACCTGATCAAGTTGCGCGGCGAGAGCGCCAGGCTGATTGCCAATGCCGACGACCCCGGCGCAGTGGTGACCAGCAAAATCAACGTCGAGCAGCTTAAGAACGAGGTTGAGAAAGGCTTCGCCGATTATCTCGCCCATGCCACCGACAGCACCGAGCGGGATTCCATCAAGGCCCTGCAAGATGCCTATAACGCTTTCATGCCAGGGCTGCACGACGAAATCGCGCTGATCGAACAACGCAAACTCGACGACGCGCGCATGCTCCTCAACACCACGCTGAGCCTGCAGGGTGACCTCATGGACATGCAGGTGCAGTTGCTGCGCGAGTTGAACAAGCAAAGTGCGGCGGGCACCGTCGACGCGGGCGGCGCGCGGTTCCAGCAGACCCGAATCATTGCCGTCAGCGCCATCGTGGTGGCATTGGTGCTGACGTTGTTGCTGGCGTGGCGATTAAGCCTGAGCATCATTCGTCCCCTGCGTCAGTCGCTGCATATCGCCAGCACCATTGCTCAAGGCGATCTGAGCCCCCAGCCGATTCCGGAAGGCAAGGACGAAACGGCTCAATTGCTGAAGACCTTGGGCCTGATGCGCGCCAATCTGCATGGCACGATCGATCAAATTTACGCTGCAGCGGGCCAGTTGAGCCAGTCGGTCCACGAAATGGGCGCGATTGCCGAGGCCAGCGCGAAGAACCTGCAATTGCAGAACGATGAGATCGAACAGGCGGCAGTTGCGGTGAACCAGATGAGTCAGGCTGCCGGGGAAGTCGCCGACAACGCCAGCAGCACGTCGAGCGAGTCGAAGGCGTCCAACGAAGCGGCCGCCGAGGGTCGTCTGCGCCTGACCGGCACCATTGATTCGATCAAGGAGCTGACCGACAACGTTCTCGATTCTTCTCACCAGGCCGACGGTTTGGCCGAGCGCACGCTGAGCATCAGCAAGATTCTCGAAGTCATCCGCGCGATTGCCAACCAGACCAACCTGCTTGCACTGAATGCCGCCATCGAGGCCGCACGGGCAGGCGAAGCAGGCCGCGGGTTCGCCGTGGTCGCCGATGAAGTGCGCTCTCTCGCCCAACGCACCAGCGCGTCGACCACCGAGATCGAAACCCTGATCAACGATGTACAGAAAAGCACTCAGGAGACCGCGCAAACGCTACGCGTCACCGCTGCCCAGGCCAATCTGACCCTGGAGCAGGCCGCTGCAACCGGTCACGCACTGACCGTCATCATCAGCGCAACGTCGACGATTAGCGACCGGAACACGCTGATCGCCAGCGCCGCCGAACAACAGGCGCAAGTGGCTAACGAAGTTGACCGCAACCTGAGCAGCATTCGCGATCTGTCGTCGCAATCGGCGTCGGGCGCTCAGCAAACCACGGTGGCGAGCAATGCGCTTTCGATGCTGGCTACCGACCTGAACACGATGGTTCAGCGGTTCGTGCTTTAACGAGCGCGCCATTAAAAATGGCCCCGCAGCCATCGTTGCCTATTCCCAGTCATGTGCAAGTGTTTCATCATCGAAACACCACCCACGCAGAGGGGTGTCTACGCCAACAAGGACATGAGCATGAAAAAAACAGCCGCATTGAGCATCGCCCTTACCACATTGACGCTGAGCCTCAGCGCTCAGGCCGACGTCAACGTCAAACTGGGGAGCAAGGAACGCGTCACACACTTGTTCGCCTACCCGAACAACTGCAATGTCATCTGCTTCCGAAACTGGACGCTGGAACAGACCGTCGAGCACTACCTCACCCAAAGCGTGCAGCGTGACGGTTACGCCGCGGCCAAGGTTGCGGTGCACAACGACAACGACGTGATCTACGCCGACATCACCGGCGTGCCGGACGGCTACGACAAACCGCTTTCAGCGCTGCTCGACGCAGGCGATCTGGCCTACGCTGGCGCAAGCAAACTCAACGCCGATAACAAGTTCGCCTACAACTGGTATCTGTTTTTGCCGCTGGGCATGGCGCTGGAAAATCGCAAGAGCGTCGAGCTGCTGCATTTCCCGCCGGACTACTCGCTGACTCAGGCTCAGGACTATCTGTTCTCGGCCACTACCGACCGCTGGTCCGAGCTGCTCACGGATAACGGCATTCCCAAGGAGCAGACGCCTGCCTATCAGACCATCATCGACATCGCGCCCATTGCTGCGCCCTCCAACGCCGGCAAGGACCTTGAGAACGTCTACAGCTACTTCACCGATTACCAGACCAACATGGTCAAGCAGCTGACCCAAGGCGCGGCGGGCACATCGCTGCCGATGGTCGCGTTCGGTGCGCCGGTGCGCGCGTGGCTCAAGCAGCAGTACAACGTCACCGTCCCGGTGTTGGGTCTGGCGAGCATCAGTCCGGCAGGCGGGCAAAGCGTCCCCGTGCTGGGTTCGAATCACCCAAGCTATATCTGGAATGCGGCGGACAAAAGCAATTACGGCGGGGACGAAACCAGGGCGGATGAAGCCGGCTTGAAGGTCATGGGCCAGGACCTGAGCGCGGCGTGCTGGCAAGCCGGCATGGGCCAGAAACCGACAAACGACCCGGCGGCGCTGTTGAAGCAGTGCACCACCAACTGGCAGGTGACCAACAAGGTTGAGACCTGCAAGCTGTTCTTCAGCACAGTGCGCAAGTTGACGCCGGATCAGGCGGCAGCGAAGTGCCGGACGGGTGAAGTGTCGCGGCAGATCAAGCAGCTGCAGAAGCCGCTGCCGGAAATGAAGAACGCTCAGCTCTAACACAACGATCCTGCAGGAATGAGCTTGCTCGCGACGTCTTTAACTCACATCAATGTGACTGGACTAACGCTATCGCGAGCAAGCTCACTCCTACCATTTTGATGGACGCTTGCCCTACCCGATCACTCCCCCTGCCGACGCAAGCGATACTGGGGCGGCAATTGCTCCGGCCCGCTGATGGTCGCGTTCAGACTTTTCCAGCGCCCGTCCTTGATGCCGTAGATGCAGCCGTGGACCGACAACTTCTGCCCGCGATGCCAGGCGTTCTGCACAATGCTGGTGTGGCCAACGTTAGCGACCTGCTGAATCACGTTCAGCTCGCACAGCCGGTCGACCTGTTCTTCCTCAGTCGGCAGCTTGGCCAGCAGCTCGCGGTTTTCGTAGTACAGATCTCGAATCGTGCGCAGCCAGCCGTCAATCAGGCCGAACTGACGATCCTGCATCGAGGCCCGCACACCGCCACACCCATAGTGACCGGTGACGAGAATGTGTTTGACCTTCAGCACGTCGACTGCGTACTGAATCACCGACAGGCAATTGAGGTCTGTGTGCAGCACGACGTTGGCCACGTTGCGGTGCACGAACAGATCGCCCGGCAGCATGCCGACGATTTCATTGGCGGGGACACGGGCGTCCGAACAACCGATCCATAGGAATTCCGGCGTCTGCTGGCGCGCCAGCTTGGCAAAGAACTCGGGGTCTTCTTCCTTGATGGCGGCAGCCCAACGTTCGTTGTTGTCGATCAAGTCTTGTAGTTCGTTCATGCGTTGATGCCTCGGAAATGATGCTCAGCTATGACTGGGGCTCGGCGCTTCGGGTCACGCGGGAAGATCGACCGATCAGCGACGACCGATCAGGAACCGGATGGAATCTTCGCCATGTCGTCCGGTCCACCCATTAGGACCGACATTATTGAGGATTTGCCATGAACGATTCACGCCGTCCATTCGATGCCACTCAACCCGAGCCCATCGATGACAACGAAGACCGCATGGGATCAATGGAGGAGCTCAACTTCAACGACAACAATGAGCCGAGCGGGCGCATTGGCGACATGATTCCCGAAGATGAGCTAGACACATTGATTCCTGATGAACGCGTACGTGAGGCAGGGCTCACCGGTGCATCTACCGAAGATCACAACCCGACCGATGACGACATGAGCCCTGAAACATTGATCCGGGAAGACGGTGCGCGCGGTCCCCGTGAAGCGGGTGAAGATGGCCCGGCTGACCTGGATTTGAGCATCGTTGATGAAGATGACATCGGCGGTGGGGATGGTCTGGACGAAGAAGAAATGGCCATTATTGATCCGCTGGACGGCAAGCCTGGCGTTTGATCACTGGCTCGACTTATGTGGGAGCGAACCTTGTTCGCCCCACACACCAATCTCGGATTATTCAAACAGTGTGCATGCCATGACGATCGCGTCTTCACGCCCGCCCACTGCCGGGTAGTAGTCCCGACGGCGACCTATTTCGTTGAAACCGTAGCGCTCATACAAACGATAGGCCGACCGGTTGCTGTCTCGCAGTTCAAGAAAGCATTCCCGGCCATTGATCTCGTAAGCGCGCTTCATAAGCTGTTCCAGCAGCATCAGCCCCAAACCACGGCCCTGACTCTCCGGTTTAACGGTGATGTTGAGCAAGTGCGCTTCATCGATGATCACGTTGATCACCCCGTGCCCCACCTGCTGACTGCCTTCGAACATCAGCCATACTTCGTATGACTTCAGCGCATCGATGAAAATGCCCCGCGTCCAGGGATGACTGAAAGCGGCGTATTCGATCTTCAGCACGGCATCCAGGTCAGCTTCGGTCATGCGGCGAAACGTTACTGCGTCATTCATCTACGGTCTTCCAACGGCCCATCAATTGACGCATGGAGCGCCACACTTCGGCCTTTCGCTGCGGCTCGTCCATCAACAGTTCCAGACCCGGCAGCGCCCAGGCTAACCCCAGGCCATCGACCTGGAGTTCAAGATTGTAAGATTCAGCATCCGTTTCAGCCGCGAAACGCAGCGCCGGAAGGCCAATCAGCCATAGGCAGGTACAAGGTTGTTCTTCGACGCGCGCGTAGAGAAAACCCTGGACGAAATCCCGCGCTGCTTCGGGCCCTTGATCCATTTGCCCACGCACCAGCAGCGGCCAGCGCACAGGCTCGCCAATGATCTGCGGACTGTCCGGCAGGCCGGCGGCGCTGAGCATGTCTTTAAGCAGCAGATAGGAAGGGTCGCGGCTCTGAAAGGACTCGCCGGTCACCAGCTCCACCAGCAGCAGGCAACTCCCGGCGCGCAGCAGTTGCAGGGCAAAACGTGGCGGCGGCGCAACCGGCGCTTTCACCACGGCCGGTGCGGCCTCTTCCTCCTGCACCACTTTTGGCTTGGGCGCGCTGGAGGGGCGAGGGATTTCGATCTTTGGCCGCTCGACGGTACGCGCAACGGGTGTCGGCGCGGCGGAGGGCGAATCGCGATCCGGCGCGCGAGGCGTATCCGCCTGAATAATCGGCGCAGGCACCTCTTCAAGCTGCGGCACCGGCGCAAGTAATTCGGGACGCGATGGCGCAGCAAAAGGCAATTCAGTGCGCGGCAGCCAGCTGACCACCTGCATGGCGGTCAGATAAGCGCGACGACGAGGCTCGTTGAGCAAAGGTCAGCTACCTGTGGATAAAGTCAGGCGGAAGATTCTACAGGCCTTCACCGCTTCCCGCCGCTGTTGATCGACTGCGGGTGAAAAACGAGCCCGGCGATGCAGTACAATCGCCGCTTTTATTTGCCAGTCAGCGACCATCCGATGATCGAACCTAAGCGCGTCCTGCGCGCCCTTGCCGAACACTGGGCGCTTCTCGAGCCACTCTGCGAGCACTTCGACCAGGGCACTCTGAGCCTGAGCGAACTGCGTTTGCAGCTGGCGGCCCAGCAACTGGAAAGCACGCCCCAGGACATCACCACTCTGCTGGACGTCTGGATTCGGCTCGACATTCTGGTACCTGTGGCGAAAAGCCCGAACCGTTTCGAGCTGAACGCGCAGATCCACGATTTCCTGTCCTACCTGCGGCGCGAGCATCGGCTGGGCTTGTGCCTGGAAATCGAAGCGTACCTGCGCCACCTCGAACGGCTGGCCGGCTATATACAGGAAGCCTTCGACGCCCGGGACGCCAATGACCTCGCGCGGCAACTGCGCCTGCTCGACATGCGCGTACGCGACGTCCTGAAGAAGCTCGCCAATGACGAACAGGCCCTTGTGTCCGTGGCCGAACGCGCCAAGACCAGTGACCGGCAGATTCCGCTGCGTCAGCGTTACGCAGAAGTGCTGGCCACCTGGGATGAATACGTCGAGCCGATGATCCAGTTGGTGAACGCCGATGGCGCCTTCGAACAGGGCGTGCGCAAGGTCGAGAACGTGCTGCTGCGCATGCTCACCGACCAGCAACGTCTCGGTCATCTGGTTGACGACGACATGCTCCTGCGCACCCACGCCCGCATCCTTGAAATGCAGACCAGCGCGCAACTGACCTTGCGCCACGCGCGTGAACTGCTGCTGCCACTGCGTGAAGAAGCGCGTCGCCACAACGCCGTGACGCGCGGTGCTGCCCTCGCGCTGTCGGCGATTCGTCGACGAGGGCTCGACGCGGTGCCACAAGCGGCGATGCCGATGTTCACCCGCCCGCAAAGCACGTTCCTCGGCAGTGCCAATCAGGTTGAAGCGTACGTGTATGCGCTGGCGCGCTTCGAGCCGAAACCGGCGCGCTTCCCCAAGGCCAATATCACCCGAAAGGGCGAGCCGCCTCGCGCGCCGCGCACGGTCAGGGAAATGGTCGAGCGCTGCGAAGACGCTCTGCCGATGCCGGATCTGATGGTCTGGCTGCTGGAGCAGGAGCCCACCGGCGCGACCGATGAATTGCTGTATTGGTTTTCGCGGCTGTCGCGAGACAAACGCTTCAAGCGCGAGCGCCTTGAGCGCCGCGAATACCTGACCCAGGAGCACCGCGTCAGCCTGCGCTCCTTCGCCCTGCTCTCGAGCAAAGACGCCACCCCAGAGAATTCCGAGGGCACCGCCCATGCATCTTGATCTATCCGAAATGACCCAGCTGGCTCCGATCTTCCGCGAGCTGTTCAAGGGCTACCACGTCAGCCGCCGCGATCCCGAGCTGTACGCGCAACTGTCCAATCTGCAGGACCAGTACCGCGGCCTGTTCAAGGCGTTGGGCTTCGAGCTGGTGTGCGACACTCGTGGGTTCTACTACTTCGTGCCTGATCTGGCAGCCGCGCAGGTCAACAAGACCGCGCAACGTCTGGCGCTGTTCACATTCATCCTCGTCGAGCATTTGGCCGACCAGGGCCGCGATCCGGTCGCCGTGCTCGATGGCGGCAGCCTGGGCCGTGACGAATTGCCCTCGCTGCTGGAAAAGTACCGCGATCTGTTCCTGCAAGCTGAGGTCCAGACCCAGGAAGAGCTGGAAGAAAAAATCATGCGCCGCATGACCCAGCTGGGATTCGCCGCCGAAGAAGTAGGCATTTATCGCTTCCTGCCGCCGATGCATCGCTTCCTCGACGTCTGCCTGTCCGTGCAGCAGGACCGTGATCTGGCGGCCAGCCTGCACAGCGCCCTGCCGTTGCCGGCCCCGGTGCTGATCGACGAAGACAGCGATGAGCGACTGCTGGAAACCGACGACCCGCTGGACCTCACCGAATTCGATGAATCCGCAGAAACCGAAGAGCAAGCGCTAGCCCGGGCGATCGCTGAAGAACAGGAGCATGACGCATGAGCCAGGAACGCTACGGCATACGCCGCTTTGCGCTGCTGAACACGGCCGGTTACAGCCTTGGGCTGTTTCCGCTGGAGCATCCGCTGTCGGTCTACGGCGCGAATAACCTGGGCAAGAGTGCGTCGATCAACGCTCTGCAGTTCCCGATTCTGGCGCGCATGTCGGACATGAGCTTCGGCAAATACAGCCTTGATCAATCGCGCCGCTTCTACTTCGCTTCCGACACCAGCTACATCCTCGTCGAAGTCTCCCTGCCCCACGGCCCCCATGTCATCGGCGTGGTTGGCCGTGGCCCCGGCGGCGGTTTCGGTCACCAGTTCTTCGCCTATGCCGGCAAGCTGGACCTGGCTCATTACCAGAAGAACGACACCTGCCTTCGCCAGAAAGAGCTGTTTGCCAATCTGGAAAGCCAGGGCCTGAAAGCCTATGAGCTGAAGCCCGATGAACTGCGTCGTTTGCTGGTCGGTGGCCATACGTCGATCCCGCTGGACCTGACGCTGATTCCCCTGCGCTCGACCAGTGAGCAGAGCCTCAAGACGTTCCGCGCGCTGTTCATCAACCTGCTGCACATGCGCGAGATCACCGCTGCCAAATTGAAGCAGCTGTTTCTCGACGCGTTTGAGCACAGCCTGCGTTCCGGCAGCGTCGATTACATCGCCGCGTGTGAAGAAGCCTTCCGTGACGTACGACGCATGGAGCAGGACTACAACGCACTGGTGCTCGCCGGGCCGCTGGTTGAAGCGTTGGCCAATGGCGTGAGACAGCGCGACATCCTCCGCGGCAAGCTGCATCGCCTGTCGCCATTGCTCGACTCGTTGCTGGGCACATGGCAGGACTACTCCAACGCGCGCAAAGAAGAGTTGGTCATCCAAAGCGAGCACTACCGTAACGAACAGGATTCGCTGCAGAACGACCAGCGGGGCAGCACTCAAGAGCTGATGCGACTGGAGCGTGAGATCAGCAACATCCAGCGCTGGATCGGCGAATTGGCGGTGTTGAAGAACCGCTTCGCGCTGGTCGACGACGTTAAAGTCCTGGAACAACAGTTACTGGCTGCAAAAGACGCCCACGATGAACTGGCCGGTGCTCTCGCACAGTCGCGCCAATTCAGCGCCGAGGATCTGGATGAGCGCCTGCGCGATCTGGAAAAACGCCTGAAATCAGTCAAGCAACAGCTCGATCATGCCGACAACAACAGTTATGCCCGCCTCCGCGAAGAGTTCTCGCAGCCTGATGTAGAGCGTCTTATGCGCCTGTTCAACAGCGCGCTGTTCAGCTTGCCACTGGGCGAGCAAGGCATCGCGCTGGATGATGGCGATGCATGGGTCAAATCCCTCGAAGCGATTCTCGATGGGTTCAAGGGCGAACGCTTTGAAGTACCCGGCCTGACTGTCAACCTGTCGAACATCGAGCCACCTGCCCTCCAGGCGCTGGCCGATCGCGCCGCGTTGCGTGATCAGAAGGAACGCCTGGAGAAGGAACTCAAGCAGCTAAAGACCCAACAAGCCGTCGCGGCCGACCGTGCAGCGAGCAAAACCCAGACTGAAGCGTTGTATCAACAGGTGCTGGACGCGCAGAAGGCGCTCGAAGACTTCCGCCGCGCTCAAACATTGAGCGCCGAAGAGGGCGAGAAGCTTGAGCAGTTGGCCCAGATGGAAGCGGCGCAGGATGAGCTCAAGCGCTCCAGTGATGCATTCACCGAGCGCGTTCAACAACTGTCGGCCAAGCTGCAGCTGATCGGTCGTCAGATCGGCGATCTCGAATCCAAGCAACGCACGCTGGATGACGCGCTGCGTCGTCGTCAGCTGCTGCCGACCGATCTGCCATTTGGCACGGCGTTCATGGAGCCGGTTGATGACTCGCTGGAGAACTTGCTGCCGCTGCTCAATGATTATCAGGACAGCTGGCAGGGCCTGTTGCGCTGCGATGGTCAGATCGAAGCGCTGTACGCGCAGGTTCGTTTGAAAGGTGTCGCCAAGTTCGACAGCGAAGATGACATGGAGCGGCGTTTGCAACTGCTGATCAACGCTTATGCTCACCGCACTGATGAAGCCCTTACCTTGGGCAAGGCACGTCGTGCCGCTGTGACCGACATCGCTCGGACGCTGCGCAACATCCGCAGCGACTACGACAGCCTTGAGCACCAACTGGCGCTGTTTAACCGTGAGATCAACCGCCGGCAGGTTTCCAATCTGGAGAGCTTCCGCATCGTGCTCGCGCCGAACAAGGAAGCGCTCAAGCACATCGACCAGATCATCCACAGCGCCGGTCAGTACGAAGAGGGCGAGACACTGTCGGTGTTTGATCTGAGCCAGAGTGCCGAGCAGGACAACAAGAACGAGGAAGCCAAAGAGTATCTGGCTCGCCTGGTTGCAGCTAACCACAACCAGCTCGGCTTGAAGGACTTGTTCGAACTCGCGTTCGAGATCACCAAGGTCAACAGCCAGCCGGTTATCCATACCGACATTGATGGAGCGGCGTCAAATGGCACGACCATGACCATCAAGGCACTGACCAACATGTACCTCTTGCTGCACCTGATGGATCGCGAGCAGGCTGGACGGATTCGTCTGCCCTACTACCTCGACGAAGCGGCTGACATTGATGAAAGAAACCAGGCAGCGTTGCTGGAAACTAGCCTACAACTGGGCTTTGTACCGATTCTGGCGAGTGTTAAGCCTCAAGTGTCGGCACATGTGGCCATTGACCTGGAAGGCGGCAGTGGGCCAGCCGGGATCTACATTGACGAAGCAGACTGGAAGTACATTCAACGTCGTGATGGGGCTACTCCGGTTAAAGCGACCCAAGCAGTTGAAACGCTAAGCGAGTAAGTAAGTCGCCTGTTAGCAGAAAGCCCCGCAGTGATGCGGGGCTTTTTTATGGGCGCTGATTATTGGCTGTTGGCTGTTGGCTGGGCAAATAACTTTTCCGCGCGCAAAAACAAAACCCCATCTGCTTTCGCAAATGGGGTTTCGGAATTTAATCTTGACGATGACCTACTCTCACATGGGGAAACCCCACACTACCATCGGCGATGCATCGTTTCAC